>CAZXBP010000092.1:0-11737 GCA_964639015.1 uncultured Nitrosomonas sp. | reverse complement strand
AAATAAAAATCAACGCACTCTAAATCCCATTCAACTGAGGTTTTTAGGTTGAAGAGAATTGCAGCCCCATGATGAAGATTCAATAGGATTTTCCGATGCGCATATCAGTCCAGAAACACTGAAAAATCATTGCGAATTGCCGGCCACGTCCGCGTCATTTATTCATAAAAAAGATTTATACTGAACAATAGAAAATCAGATATAGTTTTACTTTGAATCTGAGCATCCGCCGGAACAAAGACTGGCAGATGTCGGCATAACATCCTGCAAGCAAGAAAATTTCTGCCCGGTTTTTTTAACGGGTTAAACGCTCATAAAACGGAAGGCACTACGGCTTTTTCGCCGCGGGCAATCAATGCAGACACGATCATTTTCAATTGATTATTTGAGCATTCATGCGAATATTTCACCGGTAATGATGCCTCGCGTGTTTCTTGAAAAACCAGGCTGTCATTAACCGTATTTCAGCAAGATTCTCCCGCGAAACCGGGTTTTTTTAATTTAAACGGCATGCTATAGCGACAAACGCGGCTATGTTTAAAAATCAACGGAAACATCCATTCTTAGGCCTGCACTGGAAGGGTTTCCTGTGGGTCAGCCTGCTTCTGATAGGTCTCAGTTCAGCCTTTTATATATTAAATCATTACTATTTGACTTCGCAGTTTCTCCGTCAGCGGCAAACAGAAGTCATGTATCTCAATCGTCAGGTGGAAGTTTTACTGAGCCGCACAACTGAGCGCCTCGAGCGACTGGGCGGTGCGCTCGCATCTATTTTTGATGAAGATGAAGCACTCGGTCATCATGAGCTCAAAAAATCTGCCGGATTCAATCCTCCGCATGCAAATTATACTAAGCTTGGTTTTGAGCTGGATATTCATGAAATAGGTTTTTTCACCGCCGACGTCAATCTGGCCTGGTATTGGACACAATCGGGCAATGTCAGTCCTGTTGCAGTTGAAGCCTGGCTGTATAAAAAAGTGGCGGAAGTGCAAAAGGAAGAGAAACCCAGCAGTCTACTGGTTTGTACACCGGACTGCCTTCTTTTTGCTTTTGTTCCAATCCTGGAACAGGGCCGTAATATGGGCGTCATGACCATCAGTCAATCCATTGCCGACTTCATCATCGAATTTAATGTGGTAACCAATACCAATTTTGTACTCACCATGCCACTTCAGCCGGACATACAAAGTAACGTTCTGAGTCGATGGTCTACCCGTATTGCAGGCATTTCCAACGCAGAAAAAGTGATACCCCTGTTGCATGACCTGACAGCGCGTTTCGATAGTCCGCTGGCATTTAAAGATGGTCAGATCATCGAATGGAACAATGCCAGTTACGATATTCGCCATGCCCCACTGCCCGGCTTTCTGAATGTCGAAGACGGCGCGATTTTTTTTGTGTCGGATGTTACAGACCGTCTCAACCAGATTGATGACGCAGTCCAGCAGGGATTGATCGTAACCATCATTTTCCTGTTCATTGCCGAACTGGGCTTAATTTACCTCGTCGGTGTTCCGGTCCGTCGCATTAAGGAACTTGCGCTCAGACTTCCGCTGCTTGCCGCCGGCAACTATCGCCAGGTACGTGATTATTTTTCCATCCATCGTGAATCGAAGCTGCTGCATGATGAAATTGACATTCTGTATGACAGTGCATGGACGCTTTCCGAACGACTTGATGCAAACAGTCAGGCGATTGCCAAAAAAAACCTGGAGCTTGAAATGGAAAGAGATTTCATCCAGGGATTGTTAACTTCGGCTCAAGTACTGGTTCTCACACAAACACGCGAAGGTGTCATCCGTATGGCCAACGAGTTCGCACTGCAATTAACCGGGTTCTCAGCCAGTCAATTGCAGGGGAGAAAATTCACTGACTTGATACCCGATCGAAAAGTCAGCGAAACAATCTACAAACAATTCGAAAACTTGAGCCAGAGCGGACAAAGAAGACTGGAGCATGAACATACGCTGATAACAAGCGAGAACGAAGAACACCAGATTGTATGGGTTCATGCACCACTGATGATCGAACATGCGGACGGATCGGCAATTTTGTCGGTCGGTCTGGATGTAACCAAACGGGTCGAAGCGGAATCGAAAATGCGCTGGCTGGCAGACCACGACCAGCTAACCGGTTTGCTTAACCGGCGGCGCTTTCAGGAAGAAATTTCCCGCGCCATGCTGG
The DNA here is from genome assembly GCA_964639015.1 of uncultured Nitrosomonas sp. Taxonomy (GTDB): domain Bacteria; phylum Pseudomonadota; class Gammaproteobacteria; order Burkholderiales; family Nitrosomonadaceae; genus Nitrosomonas. The sequence continues at coordinate 9,553 of CAZXBP010000092.1, read as the reverse complement.
AAAGCAAACGCAATCTCCAGACCTCAGCGTTGCTGCTGTTTGATTTGGATCACTTCAAGGAAATCAATGACAGCAGCGGACACGCCGCAGGCGACGCACTGCTGCGCCTGATAACCAGCGAAATACAGAAGCGGACACGCAAATCCGACATCGTTGCACGCCTGGGTGGTGATGAATTCGGCATATTAATGCCAAATACCAATGGAATCGGCGCGAAAATATTTGCTCAGGAGCTGATTGAACGTATCAGAAACATGATTTTTCCCTATGGAGAGAAGCGATACAGACTTGGCGTCAGCATCGGCGTCGCACTGCTGCCGCATCACGGCACAGATGTGCATGAATTGATGGCGAATGCCGATATGGCGATGTTCGAGGCAAAACGCGCAGGTCGATCACAGGTTCAGCTTTTCACGTATGATCAGGGGCACGCGCATCAGTTATCGCAAAAAATTTACTGGAAAGATATTTTGCTTCATGCTCTAAACGATGATCATTTGTTCTTTCACATGCAACCCATTATTGACATCCCAACCGGCAATATTATATACCACGAAGCTTTATTAAGGCTGCGCATGGGGGATGGCCGCATTGTTCTCCCCTGTGAATTTTTGGACAGCGGTCAACGCTCGGGATTGTCCTATGAAATTGATCTCTACGTCATCCGACTGGCCTTGAAAACACTGATGAACGATGAATCAAAACGGCTTTCAATCAATCTTTCAACATCGGTTTTTGTAAATGACAATTGGATTCAATTACTGACAAAAGCAGTCAGCGATTACCGTCTCGACCCCGGTCGGCTGATATTTGAAATCACCGAGACGGCTATTATTGCAGACATGGAAAAAGCGGTAAGTATCGCTGACATCATCATTCAACATGGATTCAAGTTCGCCGTGGATGATTTCGGCGCAGGATTCAGCTCGCTGTATTATTTAAAACAACTCCCAGTGGCCTATGTCAAACTTGACCGTTCTCTGGTTAAGCATATCTCAGTCAATAAAGAAGAGCGGGATTTTGTCCATGCAATTACCACCATGGTGCATGCATTTGGTAAACAAGTGGTTGGAGAAGGTGTCGAAGACAATGAGACACTGCTCATTTTAAAAGATCTGAAGGTGGATTTTGCACAGGGGTTTTTTATCGGACATCCGCATATCGAGGATTGAACCCAAAAACCTCAGTTGATCCTAAAAACCTCAGTTGATCGTTATCCGGGATGACTAACGATAGGAATACATGCAACAATTCGAGCAATATCAGTTCATCCGGATATATGCGCCATACAACCGCTGATCAGGCGACCAACCATGCCGACACCTTTTGTTTCCAGTGAAACAGATTTTCTTGACAAGCCCGGCCTGGGATTGATTGATTCCATTATTTCGGGCGTGCGCTGGAAGGAACATTTCATCAGCTTCAGCTTTCCGGACCACGACGCCCCCTGGTCCCCCCACCCCTATCTGGGGTATGGCCCGGGCGAGGAACCGTGGAGTCCATCATACACGCCGATTTCTCTGTCTAATCAGACTGATTTCACCGCAGCGTTACGGCAATGGGAAAATGTTGCGGACATACAATTCGTTCAAATCAATGAAACACAGGACAATGTCGGCGACATACGTGTCGCTTATACCGAAATCAGCGACCTAGACGATGCCGAAGCTTGGGCCTATTTACCCACCTTTGCCGCATGGGGCGGCGATATCTGGATCAACCAATCGAGCCGCAGCGCGACAAGAGAATGGACAGCAGGCAGTTTTTCGTATCTGACCATGCTGCACGAAATAGGCCATGCATTGGGACTTGACCATCCCTTTGAAGATCCCGGTTTTCCCGTCAGCGAAGACACCATGTCGCGCACGATCATGAGCTATTCCGCCATAGCCGGAAATCAGTTGTCTTTTTTTGACTATCACCCCACCACACCGATGCCGCTGGATATCCAGGCCATTCAGTATCTCTATGGCGCCAATAACAATTTCCGCAAGGGTGACGACATTTATCATTATTCCGACACCACGATCTATCATGAAACACTGTGGGACAGCGGCGGGATCGACACTATCCGTTACGATGGCGATCTGCTTGCTTTTATTCAATTGCAATCAGGTGAAGGTTCATATATCGGCAGCACGGTATACGCGATCAGCGCTGCTGAAAGCATTCCCGTACCCAATGTATGGATCGCCTATGACACGATCATCGAGAATGCGAGTGGCGGACGTCATGATGACGTACTTCAAGGCAATGCTTTTGACAATATCCTGACAGGTAACGAAGGTGACGACACCTTCATCGGCATGGCGGGCAACGACACCCTTCTGGGTGGAACAGGCATCGACAAGGCGCTTTTTAACGGCTTACAGCGTAATCACACCCTCCACAGAACAGAAAGCGGCTTCTCAGTTTCTGATCAGACTGACAACGAGGGTATGGATACGCTTATTGATATCGAACGTATATTATTTGACGACGCCGGAATTGCGCTCGACATTGACGGCAACGCCGGCATATTGGCTAAGCTGCTTGGAACAGTTTTCGGTGCGCAATCACTGCGCATACCGGACATGGTAAAAACCGGCCTGGTTTATATCGATGATGGCCTGGTGCTGGAACAACTTGTTTTTATTGCCCTTGATGCAGCCGGGATTGATGAATCAGACGAAATCGTCAACCTGTTATGGTATAACCTGTTCGGCAGCGAACCGACTGCGGATCAGGCGCAACCCTATATTGCTCAACTCAGCAACAACTCACTGTCTACCGCCGAATTGACATGGCTCGCGGCAGACTCACACGTCAATGCCGAAAACATCAACCTGACCGGTCTTTATGAGACCGGCATTGTATTTACCTTGTAAACACCTTTACAGGGCTCATCGTTTAGATAAAGTGCCTTATAAAAATATAAAAAATCCGTCTAAGAACAACGCTGACAACCTGCTACAAATGCAAAATTTCAAATAAACTGCCACCGGGTAAACGTTGCGCCCTGGCCCAGCGGTGTCCCTTCCGGTTGCTGTATCGCCCAGATTGTCGCCTGCTCAACCAGAAACCGCTTTCCGGTACTTGAAATTCTGACACCGCGATAATCCGACAGATAACCCTGTTTTTGTGCTTGCGACAACATCCGGGCGCGCTCTTCACGGTTTACCGGCTCGGCTGTCAGGCGTGAAGGCGTTTGCGTAAAATGCTCCCAATCCATCTCCCACAAGTCCAGCGCAGCCCGGTTGCCGTAGTTAAGTACCGGATCTTTCTGTACGCCATGCGAAACCACGGCAAACGGAGCGTCAAACAGACGCTGCGCCTGGTCGAATGATGAACCATTGCGGGAAATCAATTGCTTTCCGGTCCAGTAAGCATAGCTATCGAGCAGATGCTGGCACCATGCCAGTGCCAGCGGGCTCGTCCAGCCGAATTGTCTGGTCATTATTTACTCCAAATGGATAAGAATATGCTCACTGCACATCAAAATCCAGTCTGCGGCGCGAAGAACAAAGGAAATGTGCCGATGCATGGCACATAGTCAAGGCAAAAAAGCGTCTGGCTGTGTACAATTTGACGATGATTAGAGGGAAAGCGGAGGAAACCTGGCCAAAGCCCCCGGAAACCATGAATTCCAAAAAACAGACAACAGGGATTATGATCAAAAACAAGCGCGCCCTAATACTATTTCATCCCGGAAAATAAGGATGAAGCTTATCGAGCTTGCCATGAGAATCCTGCTTCGCTTTATTAGAAAGCCGAATTACGCTGTTCTGATCATGCTTCTGGGACTGGCTTCCGGCGCGCCGGCGTATGCGCCCCCTGCCATGGCAGCCGAACTGGATGAATATCGCGTGAAACTGCTTTCATCTATAATTTTCTTGCATTTACACAATGGCCGGACTGGAATGAACAAGCATTCAATATGTGTGTTTATGGCGCGGAACATTTTGGCCGTGAAATTGATGCGCTGCAGGAAAAAAAAATTAACGATGCTCCGATTAGAATAATTCGTATAGTTCGGCTGGATGAACTAAAACATTGCCAGGCGCTTTTTTTCTCGCAATCCGCTCAAATGCAGCTCTCAACCATGCTGGAGTATTTACGAGACGCACCGGCTCTCACAATTGCGGATAGCGCAAATGCTGCAAGTATGGGGACAATGATCGCCATGCATCTGGATCAGAACAGAGTCAAATTCGAGATCAATCTCAAATCAGCGCGGGATGCCCAGTTGATGATCAGCTCCAGATTACTGCAACTCGCCACTCAGGTATATCAATAAAGTGCGGTCAATACTCCTTTCTTTGCTTACCAGAATACTGATCGCAACACTCATTGCCATTGTTGCAGCAAATACTTCCAATGCCGGTAATTTTTCCGGTCAGCCTCAACCATCACGCAGCGACCAAAGCTTGATGGATCTCAGCATTGAAGAGTTGATGAATATTGAAGTGACCACGGCATCGCGGCAGGCGCAAAAGCTCTCGCAGACTTCATCGGCCGTTTTTGTGATTACTCAGGAAGATATCCGGCGCTCTGGTGCAACCAGCATACCCGATGCACTGAGAATGGCGCCGGGTGTTGAAGTATCCCGCATCAACGCGGACAAATGGTCAATCAGCATACGCGGATTTAGTGGCCGGTTTGCCAACAAATTGCAGGTATTGATGGATGGCCGCAGCGTTTATAACCCGCTGTTTGCAGGCATTCTGTGGGACCAGCAGGATACGCTCATGGAAGATATTGAGCGGATTGAAGTCATACGCGGCCCCGGAGCAGCCATGTGGGGTGTCAATGCAGTCAACGGTGTAATCAATATTATCACCAAAAAAGCTGCTGATACACAGGGCACATTGCTCAGCGTTGGCGGCGGCAGTTTTGAACAAGGTTTCGTAAGCGCCCGTCATGGTGGAAAAATCAATGATGACACCCCTTTCCGCCTGTACGCAAAAGCATTTACCCGCGACCAGTTCCGGACAACCACGGATGGCGGCGCCAATGATGCCTGGCACAGCGCGAAAGGCGGTTTCCGCCTGGATCATGCGCGCGGCATTGATCAATTTACCCTGCAAGGTGATTTTTTTACAATGCGCACGGCGACAGACTCGACAAAACTTTACTCGCCGCGCCGATCATTCAGGCCGGCAACGCAAGAGGCGACAGCAAAGGCGGCAACCTTCGCCTGCGCTGGGACCGCAAACTGTCGGAAAAGTCATCGGTTATGCTGCAATCCTATTACGACATCAGCGACTATCGCATACTGACGTGGGCGAATGTTCTTACGGAAAGTTTTGATGTTGATTTCCAGCATCGTTTCCCCCTGTTCGAACGACATGACATCACCTGGGGTGCCAATTACCGGCTTTATCACAGCAAAATCAACGATACCGAAACCATCGCCTTCAATCCGCGCGGTCAAATCAACCACCTTGGCGGTGTTTATATCCGTGACGAAATCACCCTGATTCCAGACCAATTGTTGTTTACCATCGGTTCGCGCTTCGACCACAACGATTTTTCAGGCTGGGAAATTCAACCGAACGCGCGCCTGATGTGGATGCCGGACGCAAAAAACTCAGTCTGGGCTGCTGTTTCACGCGCTGTCCGAACGCCTTCCAGAGCGGAACATGACATCCGGCTAAATACCCAAATCACAAATGCGTTACCGGGTCTGGTCAATCCCTTACTGTTCCCGATTTTGAGTCAGGTACAAGGTACGCCAGGTTTCAATTCGGAAAAATTACTGGCCTATGAACTGGGTTACCGGCATCAATTCACGTTTCAGGCCTCCATTGATATTGCGGCATTCTTTAATGATTATAGCCAGTTGCGCGATTTATCCGCTGGAATACCCATCTTTCAGAACAACTTTCCACAACATTTGATATTGCCTGTTGCATTAAACAACAAAACATCAGGCTATACCTATGGTATAGAAATTTCGGCTGACTCCCGTCCACTGGAAACCTGGCGCCTGCAACTCAGTTACAGCTATCTCAACATGCATATCCGGTCAACTTCGCCGCTCAGCACGCTCGATTCAACCTCAGGCAGCTCGGCCAAGGCAAATCCGCATCATCATATTTCTTTACGTTCGTTGCATGATTTTTCGGAACGGCTGCAACTCAATTTCTGGCTACGCTATGTCAGCAGTGTCGATTTCTACAACATTCCCGGCTATATCACCATGGACAGCAAGCTATCCTTCAAGCCCGTTCGTAATGTCGAGTTATATCTGGTTGGACAAAACCTGTTCCAGAACAGTCACCAGGAATCGGTATCCGACTTCATTCCACTCGTCCCGGCATTTGTTCCTCGCGGCATTTATGCCGGCGCTGAATGGCGATTCTGACTATGCGATGCGGTCTGTTTGCGTCACCTGTTTTTACCAGACAACCAGCCGCCTTGTATACCTTTTCCAATAACGCGCCATAGCCATTCCGGTTCCAGATTGCTTGAAATAGGCTTTCAAGTTTAGCTTATTTCCGCATTCAAACAACAACCACCAGGTCTAACATGGGCCGCTATACCCGCTGACCAGAACGCTGAGGCGGCATCAGAACCATCCGGGCAAGCACCACTTGAAAAAAGCAAATCACCACTGACAACCTGATTGTCCGGCTTAGGATAAAACAAACTTGATCAACACCAGCACTTTTTTCAACACAGGAGACCCTTCTGCTATGAAACTACATTTCCAGAAACCATTATTGTCAATTTTCGCGGTGATTCTGATCGGCCACTTTTGTGTCGCAAAGGCAGACACCAGCAGCGATGCGGAAACCGTACTCAACTGGGCCGAAAACACTTATCCGGCGTTATTCCCATCACCTCAGGCAACACAAAACATTCATCCCTGGCTCTTTCGCTACTACCAGGAAACCGGTATTTACGCCGGCGTCAGCCAGGATGATAATGGCGTTTATGTACTCGGTGGGCCTTGGGGCAACAACGCGATATTCATCGGCACATTACCGGATGTCGTCAATCTGGCGCTTGGTTCGGGTAGCAACAGCGGCATCAGCAGCTGCAACACCGATATCAGCCCGGACGGTGTTTTCTTCAGCCAAAGCGGCAATGTCGTGACCATCAGCACGAACGGACAGTGCATTCCGGCACCCGATCTGTCTGATCCGGCCAGTGGGAATCTCTGCCGAACACCACCGCAGACGGTGGCAAGCGGTATCTCGATACTGAGCAGCAACACCGTCACATCAGCGACGATAGACGGCATTACCACCAGCGCCATGTTCAATCCCTTTGAATCGATTCTTGCGGCAACCGCGAATGTCAAATACTGCACAATCAACGCTCCGGCAAACATGGCCGATCTGGTTTTGAATACCGATTTCTGTTTTGATATTACCGCGATGATGACAAGCTTTCCGCCGATTGACGGCATTACCATCACACCACCAGTCAATTACCACCTGAAAAGCACCGCAACGAACAGTGTCGTGGAGAATTGTTTTGCCACCGGCGCTTCAGCCATTTTCGATGCGTTTACCGGTGAAGTCTGGGTCAGAAACACACTGACCGGCGAATTTATCAGCGCATCGCAATAAAGCAACCCAAGGAAACTGTCCGAGAGCGTCTCTAAAATTCAAAGTTTTTAAACAGAAAATGCACAAAACGCGGCGCGCGCAAAAAATGCTGACGCAACATAGGATTAATAGGTAGGGAAGCATTTTTTGTGCGCAACGAAGTGTTGTGACACAATCTGTATTTTTAGCGATGCGCATGGATAAAACAGTAAACTACTGGAGCAGACCCGTTGATGCGTTGTTGCAGTCTCTGAACAGCAATTACCAGGGACTTGACAGCGCAACGGCGCAACAACGGATACAACAGTACGGTCACAATACGCTGGTGGTAGATCATGGCGCTACCCGAATCGTGCAGCTGTTCCTGGAACGCTTCCGCAGTCCCCTGGTACTGATTCTGATTTTTGCCGCCGTCGTTGCGATGCTCATGCATGATTGGCTGGATGCCTTGATCGTGCTTGGCATTGTGTTCATTACCGTGGTACTCAGCTTTATACAGGAATACCGCGCCACCCGGGCAGTGGAACAGTTACGTAAACAGGTTGCGGTCAAAGCAACGGTGTTGCGCGATGGCCAAAGCCTGACAATTCCCGTCGAAGAAGTAGTACCCGGCGACATCGTGCTGCTCACGGCCGGCAGCTTGATTCCCGGTGACGGCGTTCTGCTCGAAGCAAAGGACTTCCACGTCAGTCAGGCATTGCTGACCGGCGAAACCTATCCGGTGGAAAAACAACCCGGTATTTCGTCGGATGGTGCCGGCCTTGCTGAACGTACTAATTGCGTCTTCATGGGGACATCGGTTCGCAGCGGTACCGCCACCGTCCTGATCGTGCATACCGGAAGGGCAACGCAGTTTGGCCAAATCGCCGATACGCTCGCCCTGCGACCGCCAGAGACGGAATTCGAGCGCGGCCTGCGTCACTTCGGTGCGCTGCTGGTGCAGATCATGATGATCATCGTGTTCATTATTCTGGCGATTAATATCGCCTTACATCATCCGACCATCGAGACGGTAATGTTTGCCATGGCCCTGGCGGTGGGTTTGTCGCCGGAATTACTGCCCGCCATACTGACTATCACCCTCTCGCGTGGCGCGAAAACCATGGCCGAACACGGCGTCATTGTCAAGCGCCTGAATGCCATTGAAAACCTCGGCAGCATGAATATACTTTGCACCGACAAGACCGGCACCCTGACCAGGGGCGTGGTGCAATTGAACAAGTTCCTGGATGTCACCGGCCAGACGAGCGAAGCGATGCTGCACCTGGCGTATCTCAACGCTCATTTCGAGACCGGCCTCGCCAACCCCCTGGATGAAGCCGTGATTGCAGCGGCAAAGCAGAACGGGCTGGATGTGGGTGATTATCGAAAGCGGGATGAAATTCCGTATGACTTCGTTCGCAAGCGCTTGAGCATTGTCGTCTCGCACACTACTGACGAAGCGGACGTGCAGATGATTACCAAAGGCGCTCTGCAGAATGTCCTGGAAATCTGCGACAAGGTACAAACCGGAACAGGTGTCACGCCGCTTACAGATGAATACTGTCAGGCCATCCAGCAACGCTTTAATATCTGGAGTACAGAGGGTTACCGCGTCCTCGGTGTTGCGCATAAAACCTGTGAATCATCCAGCGTCTACACGCGCAATGATGAGTACGGCATGGTGTTTTCCGGTTTCCTGTTGTTCTTTGATCCGCCTGAGGAAGGCGTGCGCAAAACCTTGAAGGCGTTGCATCATCTTGGCGTGCGGGTCAAGATCATCACCGGCGACAACAGGTATGTTGCCCGGCATGTAGCTGAAGCTGTGGGCATTCAGGCAAAGCGCATCATCACCGGCGCAGAACTGGCAAATATGAAGGATGAAGCCCTCTGGCACTTGGCCTCACATGTCAATCTATTTGCCGAGGTCGATCCAAACCAGAAAGAGCGCATTATCACCGCGCTACAGAAGACTGGGCATGTGGTGGGTTATCTCGGAGACGGTATTAACGATGCGCCCGCGCTGCATGCGGCCG
>CAZXBP010000091.1:0-11751 GCA_964639015.1 uncultured Nitrosomonas sp. | reverse complement strand
TTGTCCAAATGGTGAATCACACTATGGTATTTATAGCACGCTGCTTTTTAATTCCGGCTACGTTGCAATTCGTTGTAATAACACGTTATTACGCCTCATTGCGCCTTGCCGGAAATCAAAATCAACGTACTCTAAATCCCATTCAACTGAGGTTTTTAGGATAAAAGCTGTGCGGTGTTTCCATCGCATCTCATTTTAACCTTTACAATTGAAAAACAGTGCTTCAGTAATTTCAGCGGAATAATTTGTATTGACCTCGAGAAATTCAAGGTATCACATCATAATGCAACTAAACACGACCGAAATTGACTGATTTGCCGGGGTAGCGTAAAGAACCGGCTTTCAATCACCATTATGCGTTGCTTATCTGTTCCCGCCCCATTCGTTTAGCGGTGCCTCAAAATAGTCAATCCATAATCCTAAATCCGGCCAGCCAGGGTCGTCCGCAGCATACCAAGCAAGCTATTCTCGGGCAGCCTCATCGACGATCTCTTTCGGCCGGGACAGGCTGTGCAGTCTGCAGCGTTTATCAGCAATATCCCGCCACCGGCCATCAACGACAATTTTTGCAACGGCACAAGTCGTCATCAGCTTCCCGTCGATCCCTGGTTTTGCTTCCCGGCACAATGTTTGTAATAGATAATCGAGTCCGGGATTGTGGCCGACCAGCAGCACTGATTGTACCTGTTCCGGCAATGCTCTGATCACTTCAAGCAGAGTATCCGGACTGGCTTCATAAATCTGACTATCAACTTGCATGTTTTTGACTGGAATACTCAATGCTTCCGCAAATATCATCGCGGTTTGATAGGCGCGCAGGGCGGGTGAGGTGATCATCGCTGTGGGCCTGTCTTGCTGTCCGGTCAGCCAACCAGCCATTCTGGGCGCATCAGTCTGCCCACGCCTGGATAGCGGACGTTCAAAATCGCTGGCAGCTTCATGTTTCCAGTCTGACTTTGCGTGCCGCAGTAAATAGAGTACATGTGACAAAATATTTCCCCTGTAATTTATTCGGGCTGCTACAGACTCATGATCTCGTTCCAGAGCGCCTGATAAGCCTGGCTTGCCTTGCCGTTTTTCGCAAATACCGCTACCGGCTGGCGATGAATTCCCATCAACTCAACATTACTGGCATAAGGAATACAGGTTTTCAACAACTGCGCATTCGCCGGCGGGTTTTCGACAATCTGTCTATGCAATTTCTTGCGGTTATCGACCATGGAATAAAATGCCAGAATTTTTGAACGGGCAACGCCTATTTTTTCACAGAAATCGCTTATCTGATCCAGCGTGCGCAAAGACAATGTTGTCGGTATTGTCGGCACGATGATGCGATCGGCAGCATTGAGTATATTTTCCGATATCAAAGAAACACCAGGCGGACAATCCAGAAAAATATAATCATACTCAATTTTCAGCGGTTTAAGCAGCTTGCGTACCTGCATATCAGAGTTTTTAAAATCATCCAGTTGCAGATCAAGATGGCGATAAGAAAAATCGGCGGGGACGAGATCAAGCTGTTGATAATCGGTTCCTTTAATAACATCATTCAGCGTTTTCTTGTTGGTCAGCAAACCTTTTCCGCCTTTTTTAATCTTCGGCTTGATGCGGAAATAGAAACTGGCTGCGCCCTGCGGATCGAGATCCCAAACCAGAGTTCGAGCGCCTTCCAGCGCAGCAAGATAGGCCAGATTAACGGTTGCCGCTGTTTTACCGACACCGCCTTTGATATTGTAGCAAGCGATTATCATCTACTGTCCTGTCTCAGGGTTAATGTTGAAGGCCGAATGTATCCATGAATGCAACTTTGTCATCCGGTTGCGCAAATGTTTTGAAACAATGCTCAAAATCAGCCCGGATTTCTGCCTTGCGCACATTCAGTTTTTCCACAAGAATACCCATTGTCATAATAGTTTTCGCATCAGCCAGTCCTTCCTGTTGCATCTGTTCCGCAAAACCGCACAACTGCGTTGTCTGTACGCATAGATCCTGAAAATCGCCAAGATGATCCTGGAGCTGTTTAAGCGTTTTCAGCAGATTCCTGACAGCAACTTCGGGATAGAAATCATGGAAAAACTCGACCATGTAACGGAATTTTTTACAGGTTTTGCGCAGCTCGTGCAAATCCTCGTCCCGTGATTCCGGTGTAATCCAGTTTCCCTCTTGAAGTATCCGTTGATATAACTTCACTATGCGCTTGCCGGCAATCTGCCTGACCGGCTTACTGGCGTTCATCGTTTCCTGTGAAGCGGCTGCCTGCGACCACCGGATATTTTCATTATCCAGCGTATCATGCCATTCCTTGATCAACTTTTGATAGCGTTTTGAATCAAGCTCGCGACAAAGCCGGGCATGCTCAATTTTCCAATGACGCTCCAGAAATACGTGAAAAGATGCAATATGCTTTTGCATTAGTTTAGGCAACGCCTGCCTGTACGCGTCAAATTTGAGCAAATAAACATCAAGATCGCGCGTAGGGCCGGTTATCTGACCCAGCCAAGAAAATTCACGTTTAAAATATGCCAGTCGCCTGACGGGAAAAATATGCTTAATCTGACCCAGTAATGACCGGGTTCGCCTGATCGCCACCCGGTAGTCATGCAGAAATTCGGTATCAATCGCATCACGAAGACCGGGCGCGTTGGCCTGCATTACCTGGAACAAATGCCGCAGCAATATTCGTACCGCCTCCCACGTATTGAGCGAATCATCAAGCTTACTGATACCTGCATAGGCGTACGGACCAGGCGTTTTACCAATAGCGGCAAGTATCTCGTCCAGCAACGCAAATTGTTCGCAAGGTAATTGCAGCCGTGCGGAAATATAGTAACTGAGCTGCATGAATATTTTCCGATAGCCTTTGACAGGCGAAACAATCAATCGGCCGGCAAGAAATGTGTTATCCACGTGTCCTGTGAGCGCATGGTTTTCCATTATAATTACCGCGACTGTTTTGTTTTCCTGATTAAGGATATTGAATTGTCTACTTTTAACAGCAACTGTTAGTACTGGCATTAACGCTCTGATATCAAGCAGGTCGCCCAGAATCCTGCGACATGTCCGGTGTGCAATATCTTTCGAGAACCGGGGAGCCTGATCGGTCGGATATTCGCAGATACAATCGCTGGTTTTCTTGTCACGAACAAAAAAAATGCCTTCACTTTTTTTACGCTCGTTTCCAGTCGGTATGTCCCATCCGCACACCCGATTATTCCGGTACAACCGCCAGTCAAAAGTATCCAGATAGCATCTTTCCAGTTGCGCCTCATAAGTCGTATGCGCGGGATATTCCCGGCGCAATGATTCATATACCGATTCGATTTCAGCTTCCTGTTCAAGTTTGAATACCGTTCTTTGCGGGGATTTCATTCTGTCCATCATAGCAATGCTTTCCCGTTAACTCAAAAGTGGAAGATCCGTTGCAAAAGACTGACAACCGCCGAAATCAGCGAATCACATAACACATTGTAATACAATCCTGTTTCAAATTCAGCCGAAAAAGCCAATAGAAGTTTTTTCTGCGCCAAAATACCGCGTATCATTGTTCTCATCACCTACTTCTATCATAGGGAGCTTTAAATGCTGGAGTCATCATGGCGCATCGGCTCGATAGCGGGTATCCGAATCGGCGTTCATTACACATGGTTTATCGTTTTTTTCCTGCTCAGCAGCGCACTGGCGGGTTTCTTCAGAGAAACGCATGCCGAGTGGCAGATAAGCACCGTTGTATTAACAGCCGTGCTGACTACGCTGATGTACTTTGTCAGCATAGTCCTGCACGAACTCGGACACAGTCTGGTCGCAATAGCTCGCGGTGTTCAGGTTCGCGCAATCACATTGTTCATCTTTGGCGGCATTGCGCAGGCGGAAAAAGACGCTGATACCGCGGCAACCGAGTTTTATATTGCCATTGCCGGGCCGCTGGTCAGCTTTGCGCTGGCCGCATTGTTTTATGTCCTATCCGTCTGGTCATCGTCTTACAGCGCTACTGTGACTGAAGCATTCAACTGGCTTGCCACGATAAATTTCGTTCTGGCGATATTCAATTTGGTACCCGGATATCCGCTCGACGGTGGTCGTGTTTTTCGTGCGTTGATCTGGCGGTTAACCGGAAATGCGGACAAGGGAACCCGCTGGGCCGTGCTGGGCGGGAAGATTGTTGCGTTCGGTCTGATGTTTTCAGGTGCGCTGATCGGGCTGCTGCCCGGCATGCTGATTAATGGGCTATGGCTTATTGCAATAGGCTGGTTCCTGTTCGCCGCAGCCGAAGGTAGTCGGCGCGCCTATTTTACCGAACGCCTGGCTGCGCATGTTAAGGTCGGCGACGTCATGAAAAAAACGGTGCCGATGGTGTCCGCCAATACACCCATTGTCCAGTGGATAGACGAACAAATGCTGTTCACCGGCCAGCGTTCGGCATTAGTTGTTGAGAATAATCAGCCAGTCGGCCTGATCACACTCAATGATGTCATCAAATGCCCGCGCGAGCAATGGCCCGAAACACCAGTGTGCATGAAAATGACGCCGGTTGGCCGCCTGTATACGGCAAAACCATCAAACAGCATACTTGAGGTACTAAAGATCATGCGCGAACATAACATTAATCAGGTGCCTGTTGCCGACGAAGATAATATCGTGGGCTGGATTGACCGCGAACATTTATTGAAAATCATCCAGTTACACAGTACAGTAGAGCGGTAACGTCGAATAATAAGTTGATCTATAAATTATACAGTCACCGTTTATTCAAAACTCACCAGAGTAAACTGAAAATTGACCGGATCGGTCAACGTCAGCACGACATTCTTCACGATTGTTGTTTCATTGATCATGACAGATGGAATAATTAACACGCCATTCCCGGCGGAGAAAGTCGCCCTGTTTCCGGGCGCTGCAGATAAAGACGTAATACTGTCCGGATCAAGCTCGAACACGATACCGGATTCAGCCGCAACAAGCTGCAGCTTTACATCAAAAAAATTGTTATTGCCGGTATCAACAGCGAAACCAACCGCACTGCCGTCAAAAACACCGGTCACATCGTGCACATCAACACTGCTGATGACGACAAAGTTTTCAACCTTGAGTACTTGTGAAGAATTGAAATCAATTGTTGGTGTTTCATTTAATGGCGCGCCAAAGTTAAATATTTTCAGGCTTGCAATCGCATCAAAGACATCCATTCCATTAAAAATAATTTTTGCAAATACCGTAAATCCACCATTTTGGTTATCAAGATTTGCTGAATTATCTGCAAGACTGACAAACCACTGACTGGTCGCGCTATCCGGATCACCGCCTACCTTGGCCATCGCCACGGTGCCCCGCGTATTGGAAATACCGAATTCATTTTCAATCGGATCAAAGGTGCTTACCTTTGACGCAGTTACGCCTGTATCACTGTCGGCCACTTTGAATCCGCCGCCCTGAATCACAAAGCCTGGCATGCTGCGATGAAAAATGCTTTGCGCATACGCGCCGCTATCGATATAACGAATGAAGTTGGCGACCGTTCCAGGCGTCTGCCGCTCAAACAACTCCATGCAGAATTGCCCCATGTTGCTGCTGAAACAAGCGACGGGATTAGCCTGAGACAATCCTGGAAAAACTGACAAAATAATCAGAGCGATGATTTTTGAAAAATTTTGAGAAAAGGACATAACTGATTAATCTGAAAATTAAGTTTATTTTATGAATAACAGCCAAAAGTCAAATAAGGAAAACCTTACCAACTTATGTAATTAAGCGCCAGTCTTGCTGGAATATTACACGCATCAAAGCGGTTATTCCTGTCTCTCGGTTGACTCTTGCAGAAGCTTAAAAACCAGAAT
The DNA here is from genome assembly GCA_964639015.1 of uncultured Nitrosomonas sp. Classification (GTDB taxonomy): domain Bacteria; phylum Pseudomonadota; class Gammaproteobacteria; order Burkholderiales; family Nitrosomonadaceae; genus Nitrosomonas. The sequence goes on along the minus strand of CAZXBP010000091.1, from coordinate 5,920 downwards.
CAGAATGACAAGATAATGATAAAAAAGATCAAAATAAGCCAGTCCCAGAAAAGCGCCTCCTACCGCGTATCCGACGAACGAAACCTGCAACATGGCCGCCAGATCAAGCGCCCACTTATTCTGTACTGAATTTTTAGTGATTTTGATTACTTTATTAGCCGTTCGCCAATACTGTAAAAACAGCATCAAAAAGATAAACAACCCGACAAAACCATGTTCTGCCAGCACCTCAAAATAAATGCTGTGATAATCATGAAAGGTAGCCTCACCCGATTCAACCTGATGGGGAACGTAGCGTATGTAATTTTCAACCGTATGACTCTCAAATCCGCCACCGGTAAATGGCCGATCCAGCGCCATTTTATACCCAAACTCCCACGACTTTAAACGCGCCATGGCAGACTCATCTTCTTGGTATGTACCGATAGTTGCCATTCGGTCATGCCACGATTGCGGCATAAACATGTAAAAAAACGGGGATAGCAGTATTAAAGCCAGAAAAATAATGCCCTTGCGACTGCTTTTCAGCCATAAGAAAAATGATACCGCTATGATTGCCAGAAATGCGCCGCGCGATTGCGTTCCAAGAATACCTATGGCAATTAACGCCATCGATAATAACAGACCATAACGAACCCATGTGTTGCGGGAATGTAAATACAGATACCACGCCAGCGGCATAACCATAACAAGCGCCAGACCAATCTCGGTATTCCCGGCAATAAACCCGCCCCGGGGCCCCAGAACATGGTAAGCACCTCCGGTCGTTAATGTGAAAATCCCGCCTTTAAACCCAAAAAAACCGATCGAAATAAAAATTATCCAGACAAAAATATGTATTTTTTCCCTGTCGGTTAAAGCCCAAAGGGTTACAAAAGTCATCAATTGAATTTTAATAATTTTTTCCCACTGTGACCAGGCGTTTTCCGGATACATCGCCATAATGGTTGAAATAAGCATCCAGACATTGAATACGATGAGCCAACCAATAGCTGGCGACCAGAAGAATTTAAGCTTCTTTGATGAGACAAGACAGGAAATTAAAGTGACGAGACCTGCCACTAGTGCAAAAGGAAAATTGAAAGCGAATCCCCAACCTAATTTATGCGGATTCATATAGCCTATCCACGACCAGAGATAAACGCCGAAATGCGGCCTTTTAAAGATATATGGGACTACCCCAAAAACAATCAGAAAGACGAGCAAATCCCTCAATCAACACCTCGAAGAACCGGCGGATAATTAGAACGAAGTAAAAATTTGGACGCCATTGTTGGATTTTTCAATTAGTGCGTACAGCAGTTTTTCTTAGTATTTCCATTAATAACAGACTAGAAGGGCAAATCTTAAAGATTACTTGTTTTATCAGGATCAGTTCATTTTAGAAATAAATGGGATATTAATTCCTTCAGCTTTTGATTCATTTCAAATGGTGATTCGCCACATAAACGAGGAAAATTTAACTGATTGACAGAAATTTGTACCGCCTCTGCGCAACCTCGACATGCCTCAACGGTAAATTATTACAAAACGCCAAAGACAGATAAATTGATATACAAAACAGCCAAATATAATCTTAAAAACGGATTCTTGTAACGATTTCCATCACGCTATCAATTAATACTATCGGGACACGTCAGTCATTCTTTTTTCTATAAATTGATAATATGCACAATTCAGGATAATGTAATTTAAAAAAATTCAGAAACTTACGAAAAATAAGCTCCATATGTAAAGTAACTTTGTATTTCGCCAGTGTACGGCAATCATCCAAATACAGAAAACATGTGTTTTCAAAATTTTTGCGAAAAAAGAGCTCGTCCAAATCTGATTTAGTGTTCATCTTGTATTCAACAGGGAAAGTATCGCGCTCTTCCGTATTCCAGAAAAAACGCTTGGGTGCATGATGCGCCCAGAAAGGAGTCAACTTGGTGATTATGGATACCGGCGACCATTTGTATATGGTATAAATGATTACATGCGCGCCATTCGCCGATACTCTATCGATCTGATCGATCAGCTCTGCAGGATTCGCCACATGCTCGGCGACCATGCGCAAAGTTACTAAATCATAATAATTTTCTTCTCTAACACTGTCCGCATAACCCAGGTACGCTCGATCCAGAAATTTGTTTTCCAGAACATTGGGGCTGGGATCAACGCCTACCGTTTCCTTGGCTCTGGATGTCAGAACTTTTGTCAACCTAGGATTGTTTGGAAAAATATCCCTGCCACAACCGATGTCGAGCCATCTGTCATTTTTCTTTAGACAAGCAACAATAGAAGCCTGATAATAATCTTCTGGCGTAAAGTACGAAAATTTTTTCCTGATCCGAGGACCATCTCCTAATGGATCGCGGCCATATGTAAAACGAAAAACCCGTTTAACAACATGTTCCAAAATATTTTTCATGAATACCTGACACGCTCAAAATTGGTTATTAGTTATTTTGCATGGACAACCAAACAACTGCACCGATAAAAAGTATAACATGCCCTTTCCTGTGCCAGTGCTGACAAATTACTTAACAGCATTATTTAAAACGTTACCCAAAACCACCTTCCTCACAACACAAAAAGCGCCGAGAAAATGAACAATGCTGATAAAAAGCTGGAAAGCAGCTCTGAACAGGTTTATGATCGATTTTGAAGATTGAGCAACCGAGCATTTTGTTTAACACGGAAATATGCAGTTCAACAGTTTGATTAGTCATCGCAAGATGATTGTGCATGCAGAATTTGCTTTAAGTTTAAATGAACACCGGGAAGTGATAGTTATCGATTCACAAACTGATTTCTTGAATGCTTGACGGATAAATATAATTTAAGCCATATTTTTTTAAAAATTCTTTTTATTTACCGATAATAATTTCTACCGATGTCTACCATTAGCAAGATAGTAATTAACTGACAATATTAAGAAAATTATGGATTATAGAGAAAGTCACAAACAGAGTGGAACTTCTTATGATAAAAATCTTGAAGAGGAAGCGATTAGTGCTTATATGACAAAATTAGAAGATGCTCTGTTAAGAACGGTTGTTCCTTCACTCTTTCCCGATTCACCCCCCGTTTATTTGGATTTTGCCTGCGGCACCGGTCGTATTACCAGAATTGTCTCTTCTATGTCAGCACGCTCGTTTGGCGTAGATATCTCTGAAAGTATGTTGGAAAAAGCAAAATTGAAATGCCCGGATACACAGTTCTTCCATACTGATATCACCCAAAATTCACTGGAATTGGAACCGTGTGATTTGATCACCTCTTTTCGTTTTTTTGGTAATGCGCAAGATGCGCTGCGTGCTAATGTGTTATTTGAGTTTAATAAATTGTTAAAAAATGAGGGTTACTTATTGATCAACAATCACCGTAATCCGTGGAGTCTGCAATATCTGCTTGGTCGTTTAACAGGTGGCGGAAATGAATTGGATCTGTCACACATCAAGCTGAAAAGAATGCTTAATGACAGTGGCTTCAAAATAGTAAAAGTCTACGCTATCGGTACATGGATTTTCAGAAACGCTTTGGCGCAGTCAAAATATTTGAACTCCGGTTTAGCAAAATATCTGGAATTATTTTCCAGGCTCCCAGGTGCATACTTAATCTCTCCAGACGCGCTAATTATCGCAAAAAAATATCGTTAATCCTTCATCAATACGCCCTTCTGTTATGTCACAATCGATCGTTGAATTAAATAACGCGATGAAGACAGTATCTTCTACCGGCAGAAATTACTCGTAGTTATATGCATACTGATACGTTAGTTGCAGACTGATCGACACTAACATTTCAATTTCAACTTCTATTGCCGCTAAAAATAAATAACTTTAAATTGTTTCTTGAAAGATTTAACTTCATATAATTTTGATTTTTTCTTACCATCTTTATACCGAACCAGACGGTTTTTTCACAACAAAGCTATCTATTTCAATCCGATGCTTAGTAGCGTGACAACGTTTAAACCTAAAAACCTCAGTTGTCCGTTATTTGGGATGACTAACGATAGGAATACATGAAACAATTCGAGCAATGCCGGCTCATCCAGATAGTGAGTCAAACTATGGCGTTTATAGCACGCCGTTTTTTAATTGTTGCTGCGTTACAATTTGTTGTCAAAACGCGTTATTACGCCTCATTATGCCTTGCCAAAATTAAAAATCAACGCACTTTAAACCCCATTCAACTGAGGTTTCTAAGTTAAATGAATGTATCTAATAAAAATATTGGAAAAAACAAGTGAGCGATATCGCAAAATCCCGGAACCATAAATTTATCAATGGTGCGCTATGGATGGTGGCAATGCGATGGATGATGCGCATTTTTGGGATAGTGAGCACAATTATTTTGGCCAGATTGTTAACACCGACCGACTTCGGTATCGTCGCGTTAGCACTGATCGTGGTCGGACTTTTGGAAGTGCTCTCCTGGACAGCCATTGATCTGGCATTAATTCAAAAACAAGAAACAACGCGGGAACACTACGACACGGCATGGACGGTGCAAATATTACAAGGACTATTTATCGCACTGTTACTTGTTGTCATATCACCTTATGCCGCCAGTTACTTCGATGAACCCGCATTAATCAATGTTGTTTATATACTGGCGCTTAAATCTTTTATTTCCGGATTTCAGAATATAGCGGTCGTTGATTTCCGTAAAAATCTGAACTTTACAAGAGAATTTAATTTTCATTTATATAAAAAAGCATTCGCTTTTTTATGTGTGGTCAGTCTGGCATTTATTTACAAAAGTTACTGGGCCTTAGTGTATGGAATGCTTGCGGCTGCCGTCATTGATGTCATAATCAGTTACCGAATGCATTCTTTCCGTCCGCGCATTTCGCTGGCACGTATACGGGACATCTGGTCATTCTCGCAGTGGATCTTATTTTCAAGACTCGGATACTTCTTAAATCAGAAAACCGATCAGTTTGTGATAGGCGGCACATCGGAGACTCAGGTTATGGGCGTTTACCATTTGTCCACCGAAATTGGAACAATGCCGTCAAACGAAGTGGTAATGCCCCTACGGCGCGCCTTTTTCCCGAATTTTGCAAAAATTGTGCATATCCCGGAAGAATATAAAAAATATATCTTAAATACAATCGGTATCATGAGCAGCCTGATTCTTGCATCCGGCGTCGGACTCTCTTCAATTGCAGATGATTTTGTGCTGCTTGTATTAGGCGAGAAGTGGATAGAAGCAATTCCATTAATACAAATACTTGCAATCTTTGGTGTTGCAGCGGCTCTTTCTTCTTCTATGGAGTTGCTGCTACTCGTATCAAACAGAGGTGATCTCTCAACAATTGAGTCGTGGATACAGCTTGCAGTGCTTGTTCCTGTTGTATGGTTTACCGCACACACTTATGGCATTTACGAAGTTGCTCTCAGCAGAACAATCATTGCCAGTATTTTCGTATTCCTCATGATTTATTTGCTTACACTCGCCACGCCGGTAAGCTTTATGTCGATTATTGGTGTGATATGGAGACCCATTCTAGCCTCAATCATCATGTTTTTTATGATCAAATTGTGTCACCAGGGTAACCTGGATTATATTCTCCTAAGACTTCTAATGGATATCACGATAGGTGCTGTTTCTTATCTGGCCAGCTTGTATGTCTTGTGGATCATGGCCGGACGCGCAGAGGGCATGGAGCAGAATGTAATCTCAAAAATCACGCTTTTTATCAACAGGAAAAAGCAAAGCACACATTAACGCTACTTCGCTATTTAGGTCATATAGCAGGGCAGACTTCGCTTTTCAGCGTTTCTAACTGACTTTTCAGAAACTTTATTAAAAACTTATTTTTATAATCTTTCACATTGATTTACATATAATACCAATAAGAAATATTTTAACCTAAAAACCTCAGTTGACCGTTATCCGGGATGACTAACGATATGAATACATG
>CAZXBP010000090.1:0-11760 GCA_964639015.1 uncultured Nitrosomonas sp. | reverse complement strand
GCATGGCAAAAGCACGCAGGCACCGTTTGCCTTTACGCTGGATACGACAAAACTGACCAACGGCAGTCATTCGCTGGTCGCGCATGCCTTCGATGCGGCAGGCAACCAAGGTGTTTCCGGCAGTGTATCGATAGCTGTCAGCAATACCGTGGCCGATACGCAATCCCCAGTAATCAGTATTGCTTCACCTGTTGCGGGCAGCACCGTATCCGGCAATATCCCGGTAAGTTTCACCTACACGGACAATGTTGCTGTGACTGCGGTCGATCTCTACGTCAACGGTCAGTTGCATGGTAAAAGCACGCAGGCACCGTTTGCCTTCACGCTGGACACGACAAAACTGGCCAACGGCAGTCATTCGCTGGCCGCGCATGCATTCGATGCGGCAGGCAACAGAGGTGTTTCAGGTAACGTAACAATTACTGTAAACAATGCAGCAGCCAAGGATACTGAAAAACCGTCAGTCAACATTATCTCACCCGTGAATGGCCAGGTAGTAACCGGGCCTATTCAGATCGCAGTTGATGCCGCTGATAATATCGGTGTGTCGTATGTTGACTTCCATCTTAATGGTAATTTAGTTTCCAGAGACAGAAGCGCGCCTTATAAATTCTCATTGAATGGGCAATTCATGATGAAAGGTAACCACGTGTTAACCGTACGTGCGTACGATGCCGCGGGAAATCAGGGTGTTTCCCCAAGCGTAACGATAACGGTCAAGTAACCGGGAGAGTGGTTTCGGAAATACCGGTTATTTGATTGTAGTGTTGTAAATCCCTTCAAACAAGGCAGAGATAGTGCACATAACTTAGTGAAATATTGCTAATTACGTGCACTATTGATCTGCTCAGTTGAAGCGGTAATACCGAATAATCCCCCACGATACATCGAAAGTGCTTCAAGCACTTTCGGCTAACGGTTAGCGCCGTCTAACCATACACAATTTGGTCCTGCTCATTAATAGTCGTAATTAAACTGCTGTCTGAGCAGGTTTATACCGCAAAATCTCCTCCTATTCATCGTTGCTGAAATTGGTACGGCGGATTCAACTATGAAGTGCCACTTTTTTAAGGAAGTTTTCAGACAAGCTCCGGTGGTATCGGAGCTTCTTAAATAACCAGGTAAAAAGAGTACAGATGAAGAACCACAAGCAGCTCACCAGTGATTAACTATGTCAGATTTCCGGTATGAAGAAAGCAGGTTAAATCGATCGCAAATTGCGGACGATTCTTACTGACCGGATTTTCCGATCCTTTTTGTTGAATAGCGCGACTATACGCCGAAATGATAGAAAACAAGAGGTGGAATTGATTGAGTGGAAACAAGTGCAATGGGCGGGAATAAACTCAACTATCGTCTACGCAAAGTGCTTGGATTCAGAACCCTGTTTGAGGTATTCTTCGGGAAGATGGTGCGCAACATCAAACCACCGTTAGGTGTTGTACTTCGAAATTGAATCCGCGAAAAGCTCGAATAACGTCAATCATTCGTTGACGGCATAACGATAAATTTCTTGCAATGTTGAGACTATATTGTCAAAACTTGCGTTTGAGACTTTTTCTGAACCAGATTAAATTTTTTTATGGATAAAAAAGAACAAGTTAATTTCTGGTATGTTACGGTTGCGGTGCTCAGTGTGTTGTTTCTGCAGCATCTTTACACGCAGTATACGCAGATTGAACCGATTTCCTACAGCCGTTTTCAGTATTTGCTCGAACAAGGGCAGGTTGCCGAGATTTCGATTACTGATCAACATATTTACGGTTCGCTTAAGACCCAGCATGCGGATGGCTTCACAGAATTTGTGACAACGCGTGTCGACCCGGAGCTGGCCGAGGAACTGGATAAGTATAACGTTGAATTCAAAGGTATCGTCAAAAGCACCTGGTTGCGCGATCTTCTTTCCTGGCTGTTGCCGATGGCGATTTTTATCGGGATCTGGTTGTTTATTATCCGTCGGATTGGTGGCGGTGTGAGCGAAGGCATGATGTCGATTGGTAAAAGCCGCGCCAAAGTGTTTGTCGAGAAAGAAACCAAAGTCACTTTTGCGGATGTGGCCGGTGTGGACGAAGCCAAGGAGGAATTAATTGAAATCATTCATTTCCTGAAAGACCCTGCAGGCTATGGACGGCTTGGCGGACGTGCTCCCAAGGGTATTTTGCTGGTTGGGCCGCCCGGTACGGGTAAAACACTGCTGGCACGCGCCGTGGCCGGTGAAGCGGGTGTGCCGTTTTTTTCGATATCCGGTTCTGAATTTGTTGAAATGTTTGTTGGTGTTGGTGCCGCGCGCGTGCGTGATCTTTTTGAGCAGGCACGGTTGATGGCACCGGCGATCATTTTCATCGATGAGCTTGATGCCCTGGGGCGTGCAAGAGGTGCTTATGGTCTGGGGGGCGGACATGATGAGAAAGAACAGACATTGAATCAGTTGCTGGCCGAGCTGGATGGTTTCGACTCCACCAGCGGCATTGTGCTGCTGGCGGCGACCAACCGACCGGAAATTCTTGACCCGGCGCTGCTGCGTGCCGGGCGCTTCGATCGCCAGGTACTGGTTGACCGTCCTGATAAGTCGGGACGTGAGCAGGTGCTTGCAGTGCACATGAAAAAAGTAAAATTGAACACCGATGTGCAGATTGAACAAATCGCTGCTTTAACGCCCGGTTTTACCGGTGCGGATCTGGCGAATCTCATCAATGAAGCCGCATTGCTCGCCACGCGGCGCAATGCGGCATCTGTGACTATGGATGATTTTAACAATGCCATTGAGCGTATTGTCGCCGGACTGGAGAAGCGTAACCGTCTTCTGAATCCGAATGAAAGGCGTGTGGTTGCATTTCATGAACTCGGACACGCGATGGTTGCGCTGGCATTGCCGGGAACGGATGAAGTGCACAAGGTTTCGATTATTCCACGCGGAATCGGTGCACTCGGTTATACCATTCAGCGTCCGACCGAAGATCGCTTTCTGATGACTAAAGATGAATTACAGAACAAAATGTCGGTTTTGCTTGGGGGAAGGGCAGCCGAACAAATCGTGTTTAATGAAATTTCAACCGGTGCTGCCGACGATCTGGCGCGAGCCACCGATATTGCGCGCGCTATGGTTTTGCGTTACGGCATGAGCGATGCGCTGGGACATGTTGCGTACGATCGCGAACAATCCGTTTTTTTACAACCGAATGTACCACTGCCACAAGCGCGCAATTACAGCGAAGATACCGCTAACAAGGTGGATAGCGCAGTGCGTGAACTGATCGATCAGGCATTGGCGCGGTCAATCATCATTCTGCAGACTAACCGCGTATTGCTTGATCGATCAGCTGAGGCGCTGTTGAAAACGGAAACACTCAATACACCTGAAATTGAGAAACTGAAGCAGGCGATTGTGAAAAATTGATATGTATTAAGCTGTGTTCCAGCTTCAAGTGTTTTACCTCGACCACTTAACTCTGAGAATATTGCTCTCAGATTCATAGTGGTAATCCAGCTCGCCATCATAGGCATGTTCCAGCGCAACACCGATATCGCGCGGCAGGTGCATGTCTGTGGTAGTGATTTCCAGACCGTCAGCTGTTTCGACAATATTCATGATACGGTTGAGCGGATGGCCGGTTTTTTCACGGTTTTCCTTGTTGCGGATCAATCCCATAATTTCATCTTTATGTTGCTTGTAGAATTCGCCGTTGATGCTGACATATCCGCAAGGCACATTATCTTCTATACGCAAGCAGGCTGGGCACTTGTGTTCATGCGCGCCGTCCGGAATATCGAGCCATTGCCAGTGTCCCTTATGATAGACTGCGTTGCAGTTCGGGCAGACCGTGGGTTCGGTCAGCTTTCCTTTTATCCGGTAGGTGTCGTGTTCTTTTTCTTCGACAAGACGATTCAGACGTGCGCCAACTGTAGCCATAATACTCTCCTTGAATGTTATTTTGTGCGATCAAGGCAACGATAATAAAACCGGTCGAAAAATACTTTGATATAAATCAGTGAAGAGTTGCTCCATGGATCCACAATATTTCATCTTAGCCGGTTGGATAGTATAAAACAAGCATCATGGCGGAAAAGTCATGATGGTATTTATGCGACCAATCATTTTTAACTTTACACGTTGTTATTCTGCCAGCGCTTACCCATCAGATAAACCGCATCGATGGCGCGATCATCAGCCAGCATCATGAGTGCAAACAGCCGATCGGCAAGAGACTGTGTTTTCTTCATGCGAAAGCTGAGTAATGGCGTGGAATCAAGGTTTAGTACGATAAAGTCGCCTTCTTTACCAGGCTGTAATGTACCGATTTTGTCTTCCAGATAAAGCGCGCGTGCTGCGCCAAGCGTTGCCATATAGAATGCTTTGAAAGGTGTTAATGCGGTTTTCTTTTTCGATGCCGACGCAGAGTTGCTTTGTAATTGGACAACTTTATAGGCTTCCGCCATGGTGTTCAGCATGGAAAAACTGGTTCCGGCGCCAATATCGGTTCCGAGTGTAAGCCTGACATTGGCCAGACATGCTTGATCAAAGTTGAAGAGCCCGCTGCCCAGAAATAAATTCGAAGTAGGGCAGAAGGCGATTGCGGCATTTTTTTCGGCCAGCAGCTTGAATTCATCATCTGTTAAATGGATGCCATGGGCAAAAACACTTCTTGGGCCAACCAGACCAAAGTCGTTATAGACATTCAGATATGATTTCGATGATGGAAAAAGCTGTTTAATCCATGCGATCTCGTATTGATTTTCGGATACATGTGTTTGAAGATACATATCATCGTAGGCATGATACAGGCGCTGAGCTGCCTTAAGCTGTTCGCCGCTGCTGGTGGCGGCAAAGCGCGGCGTAACCGCATAGCGTATGCGGCCACGTTTGTTATGCCATGTTTCAATCAACGCTTTACTATCCGAATAGGCGGTTTCCGGTGTATCCAGTAAGTATTGCGGCGCATTGCGGTCCATCATGATTTTGCCGCCGATGATACGCATATTTAATTTTTCTGCTTCTTCAAACAGCGCTTCCACAGAAACTTTTTGAACGCTGCTGAAGATCAGTGCCGTCGTGGTGCCATTACGTAACAGCTCGGTGAGGAAAAACTGGCTGATTGCACATGCGTAATTTTTATCGGCAAATTTTGCCTCGACAGGAAAAGCATATTTATCCAGCCATTGAATAAGTTGATGGCCGTATGCCGCGATAATTTCGGATTGAGGGTAATGTGTATGCGTGTCAATAAACCCCGGGACTATCAATTTACCACTGTGATCAATAATGTCGCGAATTGCGAAGCCATATTTTGACTGTATATCCGTTGTTGAACCAATATCCGCAATATGGCCGTCATCAGTCAGCACCAATATACCATCTTCATAATACTGGTAACTGCCGACAGGATCATTATCCGAGCCCGGATCGTCCAGGAAAAAAAACAGCGATCCACGCACGGCTCTGACCAACGAAGCTGTTGCGCTGCTGTTTAAAGTGGCGGCGTTGGTTAAATCACTCTCGCTGCTGTATGGTGGCATGAATTCTGGCGATGGATAAGCAGGTCAGTTCGTTTGGATGCGCATTCAAGCAATCTAGGAGGCTGTCCGGAAATAGCAGAATCGGTGATTTTGAAGAATATAAATCAATCTGTTAAAAACTCAATTTGTGCAAAAAATTGAGTTCTCGGACACTCTCACACGAGGTTATCCGAGAATCGTCTCCTAGGAACTCAGAAAAAAATTGTTCGCATGTTATCCAATTGACTTAAAACGTTTATTTGTCTTCAAAATTGTGATACCACATCGCATAGATTTCATCGGACCATAGCGATTTGATCCATACCACAATATCGTCAACCTGTTGCTCTGTCAGAATACCTTCCCAGGCAGGCATGGTGCTGATTTCAGGTGGGCCGCCTTTGAGAATGGTTTTCTTTAAAACTGCTGTTGAATGATGCCAGTCGTGCGCAGTGCCGTTCAGCGGGGGTGGAGGAAATCGGCCATCCGGATTGGGGGTGCGCCAATCGGGCGTGCCGACGGCATTTTCTCCATGACAACCTGCGCAATGCGTATGAAATAATTCTGATCCGTGCTGAATCTGCGCTGGATCAAAATTTCTTTCGACGCGACCGGAATTCAGATTTAAAATGTCACTCAGCGAACGCAATTCAGTTTGCTGATTAGTGTCACAACCTGTAAAAAGCAATACACTGCTTAACAACAATAAGTAACGGATTGACATGACGAGCAGGTGCTAATTTTTTAAACGCATGATCGAGTTGCCGCTTCCGGATACACCTTCGGATGTGGCTGCCGGTGCGGGTAATGTTTCTTTTTTGGCCTGAGGGAAATTGTGCCGGCTGTAAATTTCAGCATCTCTGCGTAATTGACCGGGTGCATTGACTTTGAGGACATTGTACGGATCGACGCGTTGTCCTTCCATGCCGGGAGAGCCATGCGGCATGTCCGGTACAGCCAGTCCCAAAGCATCGGGTTTTTCCTTGAGAAAACGGATGATATCCGGCGCGGGTATGTGGCCTTCCATGACATACCCATTCACTAAAGCCGTGTGACAGGAACCAAGCGATTCCGACATGCCGACTTTTTTGCGAATTTCCTTATTGCCGATATCCCTGGTGATGACGGTAAAACCATGTGCTTTCATATGATCAACCCATTTTTCACAACAACCACAGGTCGGGCTTTTATAGACCTCGATCGTCGTGGTAGCTATGGCCTGTGAAGTAATGCCCGAGAGACCAATGCCTAAAATGACGCCGGATAATAAGGTATATAATTGTTTCTTCATTTTTTCTCCACATAAATTTTTCCACGCATTGCCTTGAAATGTCCAGGTAGAGGACAGGCAAAGTCAATTTCTCCGGCTTGGTCGAATGTCCAGATAAGTTCACCTTGCTCATCTGGCTGTAGTCTGATCAAGCCGGGTTGTGCTGAATTTTCATCAGGATTGTTGCGCCTCATTTTTGCAGCTTTCCTCAGGTCGCGCATGGTGCCGATGAGCATTTCATGTTGATGATCTCCTTTGTTGATAATGACGAACCGTACGGTTTCACCTTCGGTAACCCAGATTTGATTTGGCAAAAACATATTATCCACTTGCGTCACTTTAATATCCCGTGACACTTCACTTGCGATTCCGGGTTGTCCTGCCGGATTTTGATTATCTGCATCGGCCAGCGAAGCCGTACAGACTGCGGATAACAGCATCAAAAGAATCGCCCGTGGTAGTATAATCTTTCTGAACTGAATCATTATCGCCTGGCTGGATTTGTAGAAGAATCATGCGCTTTACCGATCTGTCGTTCCTCGGATTCACCGTGGCTGGTAAATCATTAGAATGCAACTGTATCGAATCGTTCGTGTTGATCAGTCAATGCATCATTATACAATACCTTTAAAAAATTCATTATTATCAGATGCTACACAATAAAGCACGTTATAACACAAATAAACTGCATAAAAAATTACGGCGTCTAGTTGGTACAGCCATATCGGACTTCAATATGATTGCAGATGGCGACCTTGTTATGGTGTGTTTATCGGGCGGTAAAGACAGCTATGCATTACTGGATATCCTATTGAACCTGCAGGCGCATGCACCATTGCGGTTTGAACTTGTCGCTGTGAACCTTGATCAGAAACAACCCGGATTTCCAGCGGATGTGCTGCCAAATTATCTGAGCCAAATCGGCGTGCCTTACCGAATCGTTGAACAGGATACCTATAGTGTTGTTAAACGCGTTATTGCAGAAGGAAAAACGACTTGTAGTCTATGTTCAAGACTGCGTCGCGGGGTATTGTATCGTGTCGCCGGTGAACTGGGCGCAACCAAAATTGCACTCGGTCATCATCGAGACGATATGCTTGAGACCCTTTTTCTGAATATGTTTTATGGGGGGAAACTTAAAGCTATGCCGCCGAAGCTTGTCAGCGATGACGGTAATCATATTGTCATTCGACCACTGGCTTATTGTAAGGAAAGAGATATCGCTGCTTATGCACAAAGTGCCAATTTTCCGATTATTCCGTGCAATTTATGCGGATCGCAGCCCAATTTGCAGCGCCAGGTGATCAAAGAAATGTTACTGCAGTGGGATAAGCGTTTTCCCGGCAGACTTGAAACCATGTTTCGCGCCATACAAAATGTACAGCTTTCGCATCTGGCGGATACAATGCGATTTGATTTCAGAGGATTGATAGCGCGAGGCAGTCCGGTTGCTGATGGCGATACCGCCTTTGATGAAGAAATATTTGAACCCTTGGTGGAAGAGCTGATTCCATCATCATTGCTGGATGAAAATAAAAGTCATGCGGGCTTGAACAGTGATTAATAGGCGAATCCAAAAACTATCTACAGTCGATTGATTCCTTTTGCAAGTGAAGCTATTCACACTCATCCCATCATCTGAACATTTTTCCAGAATTAAATATTGTGCTCTATTGAATCTTTCGACCGTAGATTTCGGCGCAATTTTACTTCCTTCCGCTAACAAATCAGTTTGACGCGCCAGCCAAGTATATTGATATAACAATCAGAGCCGCTATCACGCCAAATATGACTGCGATATTGATACCCATATTCCTAAGTGTTTCTGCTTCAGAATCGTTGCTTTTTTCTAGTGTACTCATAATTTGCTTACTCCTTTTATAAAAACGTTGTGATTAGGATTCTGAACCGAATCAGGAATAACTTCATTGATCTGGATCAACAAAATGTTACTTGCAAATCCAGTTACTTGGAGAACTCTACGAGAATTAGTGAGGATGGTTGGAGCGTGCGAATTCAGTTCGCCGATCGTTGGCTTTAGGCTACTTTCAAGCGGAAAAAATCAGTTTCAACTATTTATAAGCTTTCAGTTGTGGCCTGGAAAAACTGCTAAAGCATCTGTGATTCATTTTGGGCTGTGATTGTTAGGGTTGTTGCTTTAATTTCAGAGATGTCTTGAGCCGATTTTAACCGGCACCCATTTAAAAGTAGCCGCAACCAGCGCAGCAAAAACAATATAAATTAAAGTAAAAGCATATTCGGGCAAGTGGTAGAACAAAATTTTATGTACCCAGTTTTGAATAAAACTGCTTTCAGTTTCAATCGCACGTAATTCGTTTTCAAGAACGGTCAGCGGGCAGGCAATGCCAAGCAGCGATTCGGCGACGACGAACATAATGGCTGCCAGATGCAGGTAACGGAACCACGGATTGCCGACAAACGACCATTTCAGCAAGGCACCGATCCATATCAATGGCAGGCTGCCGACAACAAACAGCACGTATACCAAATGAATCAATAGAACCGTATCAGCTAGTAACATGACGGCGACGGGGTATTATTGCCTGGTTTTTTGGTTATCTTTCAACTACATTATTTTTTTAATCAATCTGTTAGTGGTTATGTTCGACCGGTAAGGAATCAGGCGATACTTGTAGTAATGGAATTACTGTTTTTTCCAGCGTGCGTTGATGAACACGACCCAGGAAGGTTTCAGCAATTTTGCCCTGTTGATTGAAAACTACGGTGTACGGCAGTACGGACATCTGGTTTCCGGCAGCTTCAGCAAATTTCATGCCGTCAAGACCGCCGATTAAAACCGGATAATTAATGCCGAACTCCTTACTGTAAGCGACGACTTTATCTTCACGGTCAATGGCAATGCCGATAAATGTCAGGCCCTGGTCTCCAAATTTGTTCTGCATGTCAATGAATTCAGGAATTTCCTCGCGACAGGGTGTGCACCAGGTTGCCCAGAAATTAACAACTAAGACATTGCCTAGCCATTGCGATACGGACTGAATATTACCTTCTGTATCCGGCAGGTTTGCAGACAGAATGGCCTCGCTACCTTGTTTGCTGATTGCTTCCGGTAGTGGTGGCTGAGGCCCATCCATGAAATAGGCGCGAAACCATACGCCAGCGCTCAATGCAACAATGGCGGCGGCACCGAATAAAATAATTTGACTGAGTCTGGGCATAAATAACCTTTTAAGATAAATAACTATTGGAAAGTAAGATAATGATTAAACTTGGAAACCTCAGTTGAACGAGGTTTAAAGTGCGTTGATTTTTATTTCCGGCAAGGCACAATGAGGCGTAATAACGCGTTATTACAAAGAATTGTAACGCAGCCGGAATTAAAAAGCGGCGTGCTGTAAACACCATAATTTGGTTCACCATCCGATGAACTGATATTGCTCGAATTGTTTCATTTGTTCATATCGTTAGTCAGCCCGGATAGTGGTCAACTGGGGTTTTTAGATTAAATCAGTACAGCATTGAGTACAGTCAGAAAATCCGTTTTGTTCAGGAAACCAATGATTCGTATATCCGGAATTTCGTTACCCTGACGATCAATGAATAGAATGCCGGGCGGTCCAAACAGATTAAAGCGTTTCAATAATGCCAGATCATCGGCTGTGCCATGGGTGACATCAATCTGCAACAGGACGACGTCTTTTAGCCTGGCTCTGACCTTGTCATCGGAAAGCGTAAAGCGTTCCATTTCTTTGCAGGAAATACACCAGTCAGCGTAAAAATCGACCATTATGTATTGATTGTTACCGGCGGCTTTGATGATCCGTTCGTCAAGCTCGGCTATGGTTTTGACCCGGTCAAAGGGGATATGGTCTTGCGAATTATACATTACACCGCCATTACTCCAGGTATTGGAGGCTGCAACATTAAATTTTGACAACGGCTGCAATACATCGCGGCTGCCGGAAAGTACGCCGATCAGTAGTGCAACGCCAAAGAGAAGTGAGATGACGCCCACGCCTTTGAGAAATCTTCGGAAACCCGATGCGCGATCAGGTAGCGGGTCTATGGCATGCAGATAAATCGCTGAGATAATCAATAGTGCGGCCCATAGCAGCATATGTACAACTTCATTGATTACCGGAGAAATGAGCCAGATCGCCACGGCCAGCAGTAATACACCGAAAAACTGCTTGATTGCTTCCATCCAAGGTCCCGCCTTGGGAAGCAAAGCGCCTGCGGATGCGCCGAGCAGCAATAATGGCACCCCCATGCCGAGCGCCATGACAAAGAGTGCGGAACCGCCGAGTATAACGTCGCGAGTCTGGCTGATGTATAGTAGTGCCCCTGCAAGCGGCGCAGCGACGCAGGGGCCGACAATCAGTGCGGATAAAGCGCCCATGCCAAAAACCCCCGTCAACTGACCGCCTTTCAAGTGCCCGGCTTCCTCGGAAAGCTTACTTTGAATACTTCCGGGTATCTGTAAATCATAGAATCCGAACATGGACAGCGACAGCAGCACAAAAATAAAGGCAAATGTCCCCAATACCCAAGCATTCTGCAGCGCGGCGGACAGCATTGATCCGGATAGACCGGCTGCCACGCCGGCCATGGCGTAGGTGATCGCCATTCCAAGCACGTAGGTCAGCGCCAGTATAAATCCGCGTTTTTTAGTTAAATGCTGGCCTCTTCTTGCAATAATGCCGGATAAAATCGGAAACATGGGAAAAACGCATGGCGTGAATGCGAGTAATAAACCAATGCCGAAGAAACCGGTTAGAATAAACCAGTAATTACCGGTATCGAACATGCGGTCAATTTTGTAAGCTTCGGTTTCGATTGCGGGGGAGCGGGATTGCGATGGCAGTTGAAAGAGATCGACGGTAGCATCATAAGGTGCTGCTGTTGCTTGCCCGCTGACCGCGTTCGCTAGGGCATCAATGGCCTTCAACGCCGGTAAAGTCAGATTGATGTCTTTCTTAATCGGCGCATAACAGACGCCGACCGGTTCATTGCAA
>CAZXBP010000089.1:0-11818 GCA_964639015.1 uncultured Nitrosomonas sp. | reverse complement strand
TCAAAATTTAAGAAAATTAACCGACTGTCTTAGGCTCGTGCAATATTCGGGTTAGGCTTGCCGCCCAAGCGGTGGCACTGTTCCATGTCATAAATCCATCCGTATTGCCGGTGCCGTCATCAAAAGCCGAACCGGCTCCGGCATTCGAATCGGCCAACCATGTAATATCCAGATCGGTATCATAAACGGCCAGACCGCCCAGCCGGGACAATAAAGCCGCATCAACCGATGCCGCCGCCAAAGTCAAAATTCCGGCGCATACCACGCCGTTCACTGTTTTGTTCACGTTCGTACCTCTAATTTTGATTGATTATAAAAATGTCGTGCTTATTTCAAGGCCGGGATTTGAAAAATTTTCAGCGGCGTGCTACAGGGCAAAAAGGATCGTTTTTGTTACTATTTTCATAAGTTGGTTTTGGGGGCACAGGATGTTCCTAATCAACTGTTTCACAAGGGATTTAAAAACGGGATTTTGAGAAGGGCGGCATCGGACAAAAACGATCCTTTTTGTCGAATCGAACGCGGCAGAAATACGGGACAATCTTTTTCGTCAAAAACGAAAAATTGTCACGCGAGGGAAAGGAACGGCATGAAACGTCTGGGCTATATTCGAACGTCCACCGGCAATCAGTTGATCGACCGGCAAGCCCTTGCGTTGCAAGAAGCGTGCGATGAAATTTTTATCGAGGAAGGTACATCCGCCGTAAAAAAACACCGCCCCGTATATGAAAATATGATCACGCAGCTACAGCCCGGCGATGTGCTGGTCGTATCGTCTTTGGATCGGGCGTTTCGCTCCGTTCTGGATGCATTGGGCGAACTGGACAAATTGCATCAACGCCGCATTCAGTTTAAATCGCTGACGCAGGATTTTGATACCACCACACCAGAGGGGAAATTGCTGTATGTCATCGCGGCGGCTCTGGCCGAATGGGAACGCCAGACCATCAGCCGCCGCACCAAGGAAGGCTTAAAGGCCGCGCAAAAACGTGGCAAACACGCGGGGCGTCCTTATGCACTTTCGCTGGAACAAATTGTCACCATTCGGGAAAAGCTGGATCATGATCCCAGCACTACCATCACAGGATTGGCTCAGGAAATGAATGTTTGCACACGCACCGTTACGCGGGCTTTGCAACGTGGTGACTGCTCACACTGAAAATAGCCAGACTGAAAGAAAGGCTGCAAGAAACAAAATTTCCGCAGCCTTTCCATGTGTGGGATAACGCGACGTTAAATGTCGTGTTACTGCCTCAATATAAGCTTTAGAAATCTTATTTATCAAGTCAAACAAGATCGACAAGGCCAAATGAATACAGAC
The DNA here is from genome assembly GCA_964639015.1 of uncultured Nitrosomonas sp. Classification (GTDB taxonomy): domain Bacteria; phylum Pseudomonadota; class Gammaproteobacteria; order Burkholderiales; family Nitrosomonadaceae; genus Nitrosomonas. The sequence continues at coordinate 10,497 of CAZXBP010000089.1, read as the reverse complement.
GTGTGCAAAGCTCTGGGAGATGCGATAGCAAAACAACGAAATGATTCAGGCGTAACGCAGGAAGACTTGGCTGCCAGAGTTGATCTTAGTTCGCGATCCATTCAACGCATCGAAGCCGGAACCGAACAACCCCGTTACGAAACACTGTTCAAAATAGCCCACGCACTCAACACCACACCGGATCAATTCATTTTGCCAATGTGGGAATACTGGCTCAAACAGTGACTTTATATTTTGACCTACGGTCAATGCCCCCAATAATTTCCAACCTTTGCTCGACGCTCGCACCGGAAAGCCATTGGCCGCTAAACCCGCCCGATATGACCTACAGCTTACAGCTTTCGGTCATCCATCTGTCAATTTCCAGATGGTTTAGAAGCGGCGGAATATTCTGTACACCGTAATGATCGCCATGGACTCCAAGGAACGTTTTGTTGTACAAGCACTGCTGAAGACAGCGAAAAAGTAGTCCCGCTTTCGGTTTCACTGAGAAACGTACCCTTACCGCGATATGCAAGCTGTGTTTTGTAATACAAAACCAGCTTGGCAAGGGAGACGCTTCGACACTGCGTGTCTGCGCTCTCCCGTTGCATCCCTCTCGCCGATGATGTGGTTACGGGAACAACGACCCGTTCCAACCTTCACCACACCATCAAAACGTATCGCCGTTTTATCACTCGCCGAACTTGGAGATTTGCCTCTCCACCAGCACCGAACCATGCACAATCGTCTGGCCGATTGACCACCAGTCAGGTGAGCGTTCCTGCTGCCCCTAACAACCCCATGACCAACCTTGTGCAGGTTGGATGCCGCAAACTTATAGATGCTTAATAACAATCACTGTATCAATTGATACAGTTTCTTCTATTAAGAAAAAAGTTTATTCTATGTTTGTAATTGATATCAAAATTCATCAGGTTGGCCAGCAACAGGTACACAGCAATTTAAATAAAGCTTCTGCAAAAATCTCTGGAAATGAAAAATGAAAGCAATTAGCCGGATCAAGCTTCACAACTTTAAGAGGTTTAGAGATTTTGAAACATGTCTTGATGAAAAACTCAATATATTGGTTGGTGAAAATGAGTCTGGTAAAAGCTCAATTTTATCGGCATCGCATTTAGTGTTGAGTGGAAGCAGAAGCCAATTCGATAATATTGGTGTAGAAAGACTTCTCAATACCATGGTCGTTGAAGAATTTCTTGCTTCTGACAGGAAATATGAAGACTTGCCAATCTTATATGTTGAGCTGTGGTTGAATGAGCAAAATAATTTTGAACTTCGGGGAAAAAACAATTCTGAAAACATTGATAGTGACGGATTGCGTATGGTATGCGAGCCTATTGATGCGCTTAGTAGCGAAATAAAAGAAATACTGAATTCAAACGACAATAATTTTCCTTATGAGTATTACGCCGTTTCATTCTTAACTTTTCAGGGTGATCAATATACGGGTTATAAGAAATTTCTAAAACATATTGTCATCGATACGGCATTAATCGGCAATGATTACGCGATCAAAGAATATGTAGGTGGAATGTATGAAAACTACGTAGAAGGGCCGGAAAAGCACAAACATCAAAATGAGTATAGAAAAGCGAAACATGAATTTAGAGACCGGACTCTTTCCGAATTAAATAAACGTGTTGAAGGTTACTGTTTTTCGATAAAGAACGATATCAAGACGAATTTAAGAACAGATCTGACTCTCATTGAAAACAACATTGACATTGATAATAAAGGGAAAGGCAGACAATGCTTCATAAAAACTGAATTCGCTCTAAGACGTGCTGAGAATCCTTCCAGAAAAATCGAAGTGGCACTGATCGAAGAACCAGAAAATCATTTAAGTCATATTAATATGAAAAAGTTAATTGAGATGATCGGTAGTTCTGAAGATAAACAACTTATTATTGCCACGCACAGCAATATAATAAGTGCGAGACTTGATTTGCGCAAAACTATCCTCTTACATTCAAATTCACAAACCCCGCTTCTACTAAAAGGTTTACCTGAGGAAACAGCCAAATTTTTTATTAAAGCGCCGAATCACAGTGTTTTGGACTTTGTTCTTTCTAGCAAGGTCTTATTGGTAGAGGGTGATGCTGAATACATGCTAATAGAGAGCTTCTTTGAGAAAGTTACTGGAAAAACCATGGAAAGTACAGATGTACATGTTATATCAGTTGGCGGAACCAGCTTTAAGCGATACCTGGATATTGCCTGCATACTTGGAATAAAGGTTGCCGTTGTACGTGATAACGATAAAAACTATGCAGAAAACGTCGCACTGCCATATGCTGATTATCAAAAACAAAATATAAAGGTTTTTAGTGACGAGAATAATGAACGGTATACGTTTGAAGTTTGTATATATTCAGATAATAAGGATATATGCGATCTTTTATTTAAAGAAGGTCGACGCACTCTTTCCGTACAAGATTATATGTTGAATAATAAAACCGAAGCTGCTTTTTCTCTTCTTGAGCATGGTGTTGAAAACTTGAATGTTCCTCAATATATAAAAGAAGCAATAGAATGGATAAAAGGGCAATCCTTGCAGTAGCCGGTTCCGGCAAAACCAGACATATAATTGAAAACCTTGATCTGGAAAATAGATCGCTAATCGTTACTTATACGAATAATAATAATTACAACATTAAAAACAGAATAATCCAAAGATTTGGCTATCTTCCTAATAACATTCATATATTCTCCTATTTTTCTTTTCTCTACTCTTTTTGTTTCAAACCTTTTCTTCTAAACAAAACCGGAGTAAAAGGCATACGGTTCGACCCATGCACGAACAGATTTGCCAAAGGCGACCAGCGATATATCGACAGGAAAAATAGAGTTTATTCAAATAGACTCGCCAAACTAATAGTTGAAAAAGGCGAAGCTAATAACGTTTCAGCCAGAGTCTCGAAATATTTTGATAATGTCCTTTTCGACGAAATTCAGGATTTTGCAGGCAACGACTTTAACTTTTTACCCTATATAGTGAATACCGATTGTGACGTTCTGTTTGTTGGTGATTTTTATCAACACACATTTGACACAAGCAGGGACGGAAACACAAATGCTACTCTTCACAAAGAACTAAATGGTTATCTAAAAAAATTAAATAATATAGGACTTACTATAGATACAGATTTGCTAAATAGCAGTTACAGGTGTAGTCCGTCAGTATGTAAATTTGTTACAGATAATCTTGGCATTGATATCGAATCACGTCGCAATGACGATACGGAAATAATGATTATAGACTCGGTGGAAGCTATACGAGATATTTATAATGACAATAATATCGTAAAACTTTTCTATCAATCTCGGAGCAAACATCCCTGTTTTGGAAGCAACTGGGGAGAATCTAAAGGGGAAGACCAATACAATGATGTTTGTGTAGTTTTAAACAAAAACACATATAAGATGTTTTCTGAGAATAAATTGGAGGATTTAAACCCAACCACGAGAAATAAACTATATGTAGCCATTACACGTACAAGAGGCCGGTTAATATTTGCCAACGAGCAACAGTTACAGTCTGTATTGAGAAAACATGACTGAACCACAGATGGATAATATTGTTGCATGGAAAAAAACTCGTTCTGGAGCTTGGTCTGGACGGGGTTTTCATTACCAATATCTATTCTCAACTCTGATACTTATTCGTCAATGGGCAGGTTTAACACCAATCGGTAACCTTATTCCAGAAGGACTAGAAGATTGTGTTATTGAGTTTTCTACCCAAGAGTTTTGGCTACAGATTAAGTCACGTCAGAAAGGTGCTTTCAGCAAAACAGAAGCCCAGACTATTCTTGCCAATGTAAACACTAAAGCCACGGTAATAGAGACTAAAATTAAAAGGAATACTCTAGTCGTACTAGAGAAGCCACCGTCTGAATTAAAGTATATAAGCGTAGACCAACTCACTATTGGCACAACTGAACAGATATTGGTTTGTGAGTCACCACACGACGATTGTATTTCCATTCTTACCGACTGTCTTGATTCCGCGTCAATTATTGCTGAAGGTATATTAAGTGATCTGTACAAACTGGTAGCTTCAGCATCTGAGGAAAATGCCTCCTTATCCTTTGAGAATCGACGAAAAATATCTACCACTGAAGTAGAACGCCGCATTTTTGAGCGGCTGGAAGCTGAAGACCCCACAGCTATAAACCATGCTCTTGCTTCAGGGATACTTGAACCCGTTAATTTTAATGATTCTGTAAGTGAACCGACATTCTACCAGGGTGTAAAAGTTACACCGGGACATATAACAGCGGGGCTTGCGTTTGACCGTGCAGAAGATAGAGAGAAAATTACTCACATACTGTATCAACATAGGAATGTTATTTTGTCCGGCCCATCAGGAGCTGGGAAGTCTGCTCTTCTATGGCTATCTGTAAAAAATTTATCTAGTGAATTTCGATGGTATCAGGTTAATGCACATGCTGATGCTTCAAGTGCCGATGCGATCATTCGCTGTATTCGCGCAAGACGTCCGACTAAATCATCTCCTATCGGCTTAGCATTTGATGAAGTGGATTCAACCAATGTCGATTTATGGAATATTCTCACCGGAAAGCTCAAAGCTATCCCCTCAGTATATTTCCTCGGCTCAATACGGCATGAAGATGTGGCTCTTATTTCGAATCAGGCCGATACGGAATTTTATGAAATAAATTTAGACGAAACACTAGCTAAAAATGTATGGCAAAAACTTTGTACTGAAAATAAGACCGAATGGAATCATTGGAGAGAACCTTTCGAACATTCTGAAGGACTTATGCTCGAATATGTTCATATCCTTACTCAAGGAAAACGCCTTGCAACCGTCATAGAGGATCAAGTTAGGCAAAGGCGGGAGGAAGATCGGCACGACGAATTGGCTATCATTAGGAGTACCGCAATTCTTAGTACTTACGGTGGCAATGTTAATGCAGCCAAATTATTTGAGTTGCTTGAAATAAAACCTGAGAATGCGAGTCAAGCATTGATGCGATTGCTTGATGAGCATCTGGTAAAGGAAATTAAACCGGGTGTAATGGGTGGATTGCATGTACTACGTTCACAGTCGTTAAGTCGTGCTTCTCATGATGAAATAGTATATTTATCTTCCGGCTCACTGTGGCGGGGCTTACTTGCTGTGACCAATGAAACTTTACCAAGAGTCATTCAATCAATCCTTGTAGAAACATCCGATATTGATGAAACCACCACATTACATAAGCTAGCTGATCTTCTTAGCAAGAATCAAAATATTGATACATGGGTGTCAATCCTGACCGGATTGGGTTTGGCCACTTTGGAGAAAAATGTATCTATTTTCATAAACATTTCCGAACAACATGATTTACAGCGTGCTCAGTGGTCTCTAGCTTCAATGTTTTGTGATCCACAAATTGATATTCCAGAACTCTATGAGTTTGAGCAATGGCAAAATCTTCGAAAGGCGGTTCTTGCTTTTCGTAAATCACCAAAGTACGACCTACGGCACATGTGCCTAGAGCAGCTTCCAGAGGGAATTCGACTTCCTCCTTGTGAAAATCTTCAACAAGCCAACAAGTTACTATCTTGCCTTGCACCGATATGTGGTGGAGAACCCATGCAAATCACAATTTCGCCCGCATTTCTAGGGAATGGAGAACATGACATACGGGATATTGCAGCTTTATTGTCTACAGCCTATTTGATCAATCCTAATTTGGCTGAACAACTTACTGATGAGTTAGGTGGCGAGCAATGTCTTTTGGGTTGCTTCCACTCTCAAATCCCTTGGGTTACCGTACCTATAATTGAAACAGATGGAGAGAATGGTCGAACAGTTCGTTCAAATATGTACTATGTCGCTGAACAGGATCAGCCAAATCCTCATGAGACCATTTGTAATATTTGTGAAACACTGATCGCAATTTCTCCTAGATCAGAAGCTGCTGCTTCTAATGCTGTTACACCGTTTGGTTCGCCAATCAGCGTCGGGGATTTTATTCCTTGGTCTAAAAATATGCCTAGAAAGAATATTACTATAAAAACCCGAGTCGCTTGGAATGTTGCCTTTCGACAAATCTTACTCGCCAGATCAGTATCTGACAGTCTCACAAACTACACTCTACAAATGACTGAATTAGTAAAACGAACTGAGAAAATCTTTCGCTCATTTAGCGAAAAATGGATTAAGGGAAAACCTATTACAAATACAGACACTCTGGCAGATGAAATAAATAACATTATTAAAGCTGTTAACGCACTAGCATATACGGCCCCAAGAAAGTATCTTTACGAAATGACGACACCGAATACAGAGGTGGCTCAGGATGACCAACTCGGAACACTTTTAACCGGTATTTTAGGAAATCTTTTGGGCAGAATAATTAAAACTCCAGATGTGGAAAGGCCCAAAGGCGTGGCTATGTTTTCAGCAAACCTAGCGATTCAGGCACGAGAAAATGAACAGTCAGATATATGGAGGGCATGTACAAAACCACCTTTGCAAGAACTCAAAGCACTGGCGGCAAGGCTTACAGACCTTTCTTATATTTTGCACGAACTCGCATTCGATGATAGCCAATCTTCAATCCAAAGACTTATAAAATCAACAAAGAAAAGTAGTTTGGGTAAGGCTATTTCCACTGCTGCCAGAATGTGCCATTTAAATGCAAACCGACGATTTGGAAAGAAAATAAAAGTTTTTGAAGAAACCCTGAAAGCGAAAGGATTGAATACCCAATGCTGGCTTCGCCCCCTAAATGAAACAGACAACGTGTACTGGCCTGCAACAGAGATCGCAATAACACTTCATATACAAGATTTTGAAAAAGATGCGCCAAATATAAATGAAGCAATTTCGTTGGCACAAGCACATCTTGGAAATGATTGGCGTTTTCGAGTTGCCCCCGTTATCAATAACCTCGTTGTAAGCCAACTGGCAATTCTACCTTCATCTCATGGAATTCTCTCTGATCAAAATTTTGCTAAAGATTGGAAAAATTACATTGATATTTCGTTTTTATCGTCCTCACTCATTGACGAATTTGACAAGGCACTGGGAGCCTGTATCCAACTATCAGCAGTAATAGCCTGCCGAGATTTGGACAAATTGCACCCAGAAGAAGATAAAATTATCACTAAAACAATTGAAGCTTTTGAGCAAAGCCGCGATTTTATCTTCGACGCAGCAAAAAACTCGAATACTGAATATATATTATTGGCATGCGATTATCTCAACGAAATTTGGAAGCAGGTCGTTTCTGAGTTTGGTACTGTAAAAACAGGGCAAACTGTTGAAGAACCCCTATGTATGAACCATCATCTATCTTTAGCGGGTCAAGAGAACGATAAATCAACGGAAATTGCTGGTGTACGAATTTTTATCCTACAGAACGAATGTATCCATGCAGAATAAACTGATTGCTTTAGTGCGTGGCAGTATTGAAATTATTGAAAAAATTTGACGCACCAGAAGGTGCCCCTGTTTCAAAACAAATGGAGGGGTTCTCGTTCCCCTCAAAGTAAAGAAAAATGACGGTTTCCGCCTGATCCACTACGTGGGGCAGACCCTCCGCAATTTTTCTTGACTTTTTCACGCCCGCCTTAGTCGCCCTAGTCGGCAGAGGTTCATGAGCGAGCAAACGCTTCGCTTAGAACCTCAACACCGAATTAAGGAGAAAGACTATGAATGCAGATATCAGAATCTATGTTGCAGATTTGGCGGCTTACAATAACGGCAAGCTTCACGGCGTTTGGATCAACGCTACTGATGATCTGGACGATATCCAAGAACAGGTTAATCAAATGCTGGCCGAAAGCCCGGAAGGTTTCGCAGAAGAATACGCCATTCATGACTATGAAGGGTTTGACGGCTACGCTTTAAGCGAATATGAAGGACTTGAAACGGTGCAGAAAATCGCCTGTTTCATAGAGGAATACCCGGATTTTGGCGGGGAGTTGCTGAACAATTTTGGCGGCGATCTGGAGGAAGCCAGAACAGCAGCAGAAGAAAATTATTCTGGCTGTTATAAATCACTGGCCGATTTTGCGGAAGAACTGACCGAAGACACCACGCAGATTCCTGAAAATCTGGCTTACTATATCGACTATGAGCGTATGGGCCGGGATATGGAATTAAGCGGTGATGTCTTCACCATAGAAACGGCTTACGAAGAAGTTCATATTTTCTGGAATCACTAAAACCCGGTACGCTGCCGGTTTCGACCGGCAGTGCTTTTTTGAGAGGTGAAAAAATTGCGCCGCCGAAATCCGTCGGCTTTCGGCGGCTATTGGTTAGAAATTGTTGTTCCGGTTTCGTCGGTTATGTTGTTCGTGGGCAATCATTCATGCTTGCAACGAAGCGGCAGAACGAAAACCGGACAACAATTTTTTGCTCAGAGCATTGAACCAAAATTTTTCCTGTTCGTGAATTTGTTCATGACAATGATGATGAACCGGAAAAATTTACTTAATGCAGCCCGCATAATATGCGGGATTATTGGTTTTGCACTGCTTGCAATCCGGTACGGGCGAAAATTCACCCTCTTGGGCCGGTCTGTATATATCATTTGAATCTTCCGGCAGAGTATTGCCGATACACAACCGCATATAACAATGATGGTGCTTGTCGATTTTGGATGAAACAGCAGCGTGGTCATGATTAAAATGCCGGTTGCAGACCAGACATTTATGTCCGCGCCGGAGCACACCATCATGAAACACTCTGTTCCTGAGAGCACCTTCAGCGAATAGTCGCCATTGCGTTTCACGATCTTTGAAAATTGGCGGCACATGACGCTTGCGGATTTTTGGGATCAGGAAAAACGGAATAGTTTTTCCCCGTTTTGATGTTTTTTTCATGCTACGGTCTTTCTCTTGATGTTGAATGGTAAAAAAACCCACCGCCGAAACCATGCGGTTACCGACGGTGGATCAAATAATGAGATGTCAAGCAGGAGGTGATGCGTTATGATTGACAATAATTGACATTTATTGCTATCGTATAGAGTACAGAAATTTTTGGAGATTTTGCGTTATGACTCTGCATGTATCCCTACCGAAAGAACTGGAAAATCTTGTTCATAGTCAGGTTGAATCCGGCATGTACGGCAGTGCCAGCGAAGTTGTTCGTCAGGCATTACGGGACTTTTTTAGTCAGGATCGCGACCTGTCTTTTTTGCGTCAGGAGGTTGAAGACATCCAGAAACGTCTAAACTCCGGCAAGGAAAAACTTATTAACGGTGAGGCGTTTTTCTCTGAAATGGAGGAAAAATACGGTCAGGATGAATGACCGAATACCGTTATCAGCTCTCAGAAACAGCCGCGAAAAAACTGGAACATGAGATTGCATATTCCCGCAAAAAATGGGGTGCGAAACATGCGGCACAATACCGCCGCGAACTTTTGATGGTGGTGCGTAAAATCAGTCAGTCACCGACACTTTTTGCCGAAAGACCGGAAATAGGGCCGGGTATTCGCTGTGTGCGGTTCAAGGGCAACTATATTGTCTATCAACTGAATGAGAACGAGGATGGAATTATTGTTCTGAATTTCCCCAGCGTGAACCAATCCAGCAAAATTTAAGAGGCTCCAGACCTTCGCCTATAGGATGATCGCGCGGTTTTCAGCGGCAGATCAGGTGATGAAATGTCGAATGGAAAGAACGGTGTTACGTTTGCTTTTTATTGTCACGCAAGGCTTGCAGCATGATGTCACGCTCTTCCAGCAAATGCAGTCCGGCGCGGATAGCTTCGTTTTTGGAACCGTAACGCCCAGACTTAATCTGGCGTTCCAGAAATTCTTCAAAATGCTTGCCCAGTTTCACGCCGGTATTTTTTCGTTTAGCCAAGAATATGAGTCCGGCAATCACCCACCAATAATGGGTGATGATACTGACGGGAGCATAAAGCAGCCTATAATCGAGGCTCCATACTGTGCGCGTGTCGGTGAACATGGTCTTCAGACTGTACGTGTCGTAAAGCCTGTTCGCCCACTTCATGATAATGGCGGACTTCTTTGCGCAAACCCAGCATGTCATGATGGTAACGCTCGCGCACTTCCGTAACACGCTCCTGCAAACGTTGACGTTCCTGTAACTGGCGGTTGATAAGAGCTTGTCTTTCATCGCGGTCGCGGTTGTCATTGTCTTTAACCTCTTGCTGATTTTGATGTTTGATTGCCCGGTATTTTCCGGTGAAACGGTGCCAGATACCCGATAATCCGCGAGGCAAACGGGCGATCCGTTGCTGTTCTTCCTGTTGCCAGCGCATCTGTTGCTGTTGTTCCAAAGCATCACGCTGATTTCGGTGTTGGGTTTTCATGGTCTGGATTGTACGTTTAAGCGGCGCGTAATCCTGTGTACGTTGCTGATGCAAGGTATCAATGTGCCGTTTGAGCACATCGTTCATGGATTGGCTGATTTCGGCCTTCACTTGTTGCACATCCGGCAAGGGTTCCGGCTGGTCTAACCCGAATATTGCATGAAAGAAAGAGGCAATTCCTGTTAAA
>CAZXBP010000088.1:0-11948 GCA_964639015.1 uncultured Nitrosomonas sp. | reverse complement strand
CCATCCTGCACCTTGATCAAATCGGCGCGGCTGCCGGTAACAAGCTGCAAGTCAATGCCGGGACTCTCCACCACGGCCATCACCAGCCCCGCGCTCATCGACTTAGTGCCGCCGGTATAATCGGCCACTATCCGGGCATCCGGAAAGCGGCGGCTGATGGTATCAATCGCGGTAATACAATCCAGGTAAATGCGATCAAGATTGTCTGAAAGGGTCAGCACCGTTTCGTACTGTTCTGACGCAAGGCCGGTTTGGGTTGGAATGTTGGGCAAAGTGGGATTGGCGTCGCCGTTGTGCGCTTTAATGCAGTTACCCTTACCTTCGATTTGTACGCGGGAACCGGGCTGATTGGTCGCCGGGTCTCTGTCGGTACAGATAAACACCACGAAATCCGGCCGCAAATCGTTGATCGCGCTGACGATGGGCTGGTGACTGCCGCCGACGGTACAGATGAGGATTTGGGTCATAGTTTTTTAGTCCATGTTTTCTGATTGGTTGTCGTTCAATTCCAGCCGCTGTTCGTATTCGCTTTACGGTTCTCGATCCGGCAGTACTCCCTGCAAGCACCCATAGGTTTTTTCAAAAAAACCGGTTGGCCAGCCGTTGGCGTCTGTCGATTCGTGCATATCTTTTGAACGGATATTTGGATACTTGATATTTTGAATAGTCATTGCTAAATCCCCGCTGTTACTGCTCCTCATAAATAGCTTTAGCTTGCTTGGCCGATTTACCGCCAGGTTGCTCCCACCAACCTTCCGCTTGCCAGCGTGCTTTTATATCCGCCAATGCAACTTGTTTTTCTTCCCCCTCCGGCAGGGCTTGCCAGGCTTCCGCGAGCGTTTTGCCGCGCAACGCCTCTTTTTCCGGGCTGCGATTTTGTTGAGCGATTTGCGCGAGTTTTTGATTCACCCAGGCAGACTGTGCGTTATTGGCTTGTTGCCGGGTTTGCTGTGTTTCCAGCTTTTCTGCGACCAGTTCGTATGGCAAGAATCTTACCCAACCCATCGGCAGTTTTGGCTCACCGGAAACCACCAAGCGGCGAGTTTTGGGGAAAAGTTTGTCAGTACGGCCGAGATTGAATAGTTCCCTGAAGGTTTTTATCTGTTCATCGGACGCCCAATCGCCGGTCATGCCACGCCAACCGCTACCCCAGGACATTTGCAGGTAAGCCGATTGCTGATCCGCTTTCATCATGTTCAAAATACGCTGACATTCCTGCTCTGGTGCGGGTTTACCTTGTTCTTTGTAAAACTGGATTTCTCGCTGTAAACGGTACTCGGCGTGTCGATTGAGGCGTTGCCTCAAATCGCCAAAATCCTTTGGTGCGATTGCAGAAACCGTTCCGTCTTGTTGCCATGTGCTGATATCGCTGAGCAAAAAGCCGTCCCACTGCAAGATCAACATACCCAATGCCTCCGGTTGTAATACTTCGGCATAAATGCCGTCGGCTTGCTGCCAGCCTTCGAAGCTTTTGCGCTGACTCATGCTACGCCAGCGCGTTTCGTTCAACCAACGAATGTCGGCTAGGCGCAATTCTGAATTAGCGAACAATGTGTCTTTGACTTTAAAGGAACGGAAGATGTCTTGTTTGGCGTCTTTGCCTGTAAGTCCTTCGAGCAAATATTTTGCTGCCGATTTGGGATTTGGTGCTCTTCCGTTTTTATCTCTCTTCGGAAATTGCCGACTCAAATCGATATTCGCTTTATTCGCCGACCTCAACCAGTCAGCAATCAAAGCAGTCCGAATCGCACCCTTAATCGCAGACCCAGGCAGGTACGGCCGGTTCATGGCATCCTTGAGTTGCTCACGGAATTTCTCCGACACTTTTGCCACGCTGCCGAGCCAAGGCAGGCGATAACCAAAATCCTGTCCTGCCGCATTGACCCAATCGCTCAAACGATTACCTGCCAATAATTGCGCGTCCAATGCCAGATTGCCGGAGGCTATCGCCTGAAAACTGGCCTGCTGATCAACGATAAAAGCCATTTGGTTACGTTCGATGTAATCAATTTCTTTAAACAATTCAGCGCCAGAACCGGATTGCGTCGGCGTGATGATTTCAAGTCCCAATTTGACTGTGTGATTGATACCTTTCATGTTCATCTCACCCCGCTTTGACAAAAAAACCGCGTCCATCGCGAAAGACTTTATGCGGCAGATAATTGCCTGAAACATCGTTCATCTGCCCGGTTAATGGCTGATTAAATACGCTGCCTTCGGCAAACATGCGCACACGTTGTTTATGTTTGCCACTATCGCCAATCCAGCCACCGCGCGAAACCAACTTATAAGCGGAACCTTCGAGCCAGCCAGTTTGGCAATCGCTGTGCGCTGGATTGACTAACGATAATGCAACCGCTTTACCTTGCTCGGCAATCTGCAAGTCAGGGATTCGACCTCTATTCCAAGTGAAGCAACCGTTACCGCTGGTACGATCCGCTCCTATGCCGCTATCACCCAATACTGAAAGCACGGTTTCAAATTGTTGACGGCTTGCCTCATCATCGAATAGCGCCAAAAAGTATAAACCGCCGTTTGGGTCAAACCAGATGCGGCTAAAATTGAAGATTTGGCTTTCGGCGGCTTGATTGTCATTCCGATCAATCGCCAGACGCGGACGCTCTTCTTCCATCCAGAGTCTTTCTGGTAGAAATTTATTCCGGCAGGCAAAAATACCTTGTTGAATATCTTCCTTCAGGTTGATGCGATATTCCCAATTATTATCAGTCCAAAAGGCTTTCCATTGATCAACATCCAACCATTGGATTTTTTTTATTTTCTTATTATTTTTCATATCCCATCCATCCGGAGGAGAAACTGACTCCCTGAAAGGCCGAGGTAAAAAGTAATAATACCGATCAGAACAATCCCAGTAAAACGGAAACGCCGAACTGAGGCGAAATGAGGGCGTTTGCACTTGTTGACTCATTTGCTCCGGCCAAATCAACGCCCATGTTGTCAAAATTGCCGCACTCAAGGTATCCGAATGAATGAAACTGCTGCTTTCCTCGTAAAAAGCATTACCGCGACTATCGACATGAAACGGCGCAGTGAAAGTGAGTCGATAGCAATCCATATCACGCTCCGGCGACAGCGGCAGCGTTTGATTGCAAATTGGCGAATAGTTCAACCAGTTCACTGCTAACATCGCTTGCCGCCTGACCTTGTTGATAGTGCTGCATGGTGCGCTCTTGCAAGGTTTCGATGCGGAATTCAACTGCGCCGTAACCGCGCGAACCATGCCCGCCGAGACTGTCGTGCTGCACCAGTTCCAAGCCTTCGCGGATCAGGTTTAATAACTGCTTTTCGTCATCGCCTTCCAGAAGAGTTAAAACCAGTTCAAAGTCAAACTCAGCTCCGGCAGGCACGCGTTCGAATTGGCGTGGATTGGCCGCCGAGGTGATACGGTCAATATTGACTTCGGTTTTGACCTCAGTCATCGGCATATCGGTATTGGGTGCATTTTCCAGTTGTTCTTTACTGGCTGGGGTTAAATGCGCATCGCGCACCATCAAGCGGGTCGGCTGACCGTTATTTTTGTCGGCGGAAACACCAAAGAGTTTGCCGAGCAGGGTTTCGGGGTTGATGCCGGCTTGGGCTTCCAATTTACCTTCTTTCAAGCTGAATCCGCCTTCCTCGGGATTATGCTTTTCGTCGCCGCGCGCGCGTTCCAGCAATGAACGCATCTTTCCGCGCAATGAAGAACCGGGAATATAAGGCTCATTGGTCAATGGATTTCTGACTACGACTTTATCCGCGCCACCAATGGCCATGCCTATGGAATTGCCACCGATATGCAAACCGGTTAATGCGGTAATCTTGCCTTTGATGAAAATTTTGCTTTTCAGTTTTGGGTTGGTTTGTTCGCTCATGATCATGTCCTTTTATTTACTTGCCGCCGTAGGCTTTGTGGTAAGCCAGAATAGCTTCGAAGAAATTGCAAAATCGTTTGAAGGTTTCGGGTTGTTTTACATCAACTGCATCAATTCCAGCACGCAAAGCATCTTCCAGCTGTTTGAAAGTATCTCTTTTTCTAGATTCAGCTCGACCTCTGGCATAAGCGAGTTTCGGTTTTAAAAGCAAAAGCTCACGATATGACTTATCAGTAAAAGTATTTTGCATTTCCAATTTTTTAACTGTTCCATAGGCATTACGGATTTGGGATGTTGTCACATCACCAACAATCTTCTTAGCTAAGATTTCAGCGAATTTCACCATTTCCCTCGCGGCATCATCTCTTCTTATAAAGGATTCGATATTTTCAGTCATTTGCTTTGCTCCTCGTTAAAAACTCCGCCCAACGTACTGGCAATTGCAACCATTCCATGACTGGTTGCTTGTTTGCCGGGGTTTGCGGGGTGATTAGTTGCTGTTGTAAATTTTCAAGTTGGGATTCAACATCCGGATAACGCTTCTGCATTCGTTTGAGGTTGTACACCAGTCGCCAGCGCCATTTGTCCCAATAAATCATTTCTTGGAATTTGCCCGATTTTTCCCTCGCTTTGATTTCTTCGACGGCAATCACGACTTGCCGCAAACGGTCAATGATGGCTTGGCTGTTGGTCTTATCGACAATATCCAGCAAGGTATCGCGCAGTTGCTGGGCTTCGGTAAAGCTTTCCCAGCCGATGACTGTTTCCAGAAAGCTCAACGCATCTTTTTCTTTCTGACCGCGTTGTAAATGTTTTGCCTGCTCTTCCGCTTGCCCGGCCAATTCTGCGGCGCGTGAAATGGGGTATCTGCTTCCGACCAGCGCAATGCCACCAGACACGGTGAAGCATGGATTAGTGCCGCAATAGCGGCTGAACTCGCTGCGGATTTTTTGCGCAACACCCGGTAACTCGTGCCAACTGCCAATGATGAATACGTCATCCCCACCGGCGTAAATAATCTGGCTTTGCGGGTAATCGTCGAGAATCCGGTGTAAATAGCCGGCAAAGAACAAGTGTAATTGTCTGGATACCGTCGCGACACGAGATAACGAGCCCATACTGGCTTGTTTACCATCGCTATCCTTTTTGCCGAAATTCAATCCTCGAATGAATATCTCGCCAAGGTTATCCACGTCCATGCGTAAAACTCCCATGCGATTAATTCCTTGAGCGTTATCCGCAAAATCCTTGAAATCGCGACTCCCGTTGTTTTTATCACCCTGCCACTTTCCGACATAGCGAATACCTTGCGAATAGCCTTGCGGGTTGGGCTTTAAACACTCCCACTCATTGAGCACTTCCAAATG
Organism: uncultured Nitrosomonas sp.; assembly: GCA_964639015.1. Taxonomy (GTDB): domain Bacteria; phylum Pseudomonadota; class Gammaproteobacteria; order Burkholderiales; family Nitrosomonadaceae; genus Nitrosomonas. The sequence continues at coordinate 6,709 of CAZXBP010000088.1, read as the reverse complement.
TGATTCCGATAGGTCGGTCAGTTCGCTAAACTGTGGTTCATCATTTAAAAAATATAGATCACAATCAGTGCCCGGCAACGGTATAAAAAATGGGTGACCCTGGATTTTGTTTTTCACTGTTTTGCGGTTTTCGCCCCATACCCAAAACAAATAACGTGCATCAGCCAATACTTGCCCCAGTCGTTCCAAGTTGTGGCATTGCTTGCAGTTTTGCTGATCGTTGATTTCTGCCTGAGCATCGTCCCGTCCGCAAATCTTGCACGCACCGCGTTCATGTTGAGTGTTTTGGGTAAAACATTCGATGTCCTTGCTTACTTGGGCGATGAAGGGTTGTAAGCGCTGTTTTTGCAAGTCTTCGTTCACTTGCTGCCAGCGTTTGCCCATATTACCTTCCTTGAAGTCGTCGCCATAGATGTCGGCAAAACCCACACCTAAAAACACTTCACCCTGAAATTCATCAAGTAAAGCTTTATTGACAGAGTCGGCAATGTGCTTGACTTGATCTTTCAGGTGCGCAGGGATCAGCAAGTAAAATTTGCCACCCGAGGAATAAATTCTCGCGGTTGGGTAAAGTCCAAGGCTGCGGATCATTTGCTCGGCAACGGCGTCGCACAACAATTGAATAAAAAATGAACGGCCTCGCAAACCTTTGGCGGCACCTTTGCTAGTGATTTTGTAAATAAATTTTTGAATACCCGAGAAGTCACCGCAAACTAACTGCCATTTGACAGTTGTTTGGTCGCTGAATCCGCTGGTCTGATCAGCTTCCTCATGATGCAGATACAAGCCTTCGCCAATTGCCGCAGTAATCCGAAGATGGTCGAAAAGAGAGATATCCGGGTGTTGTATGTTCGTTGCCGCCGGTATTTGGCTCAAATAGCGTTCCATGATACTTAGCAAGCTGCGAAAGACGGATTTGAGGATTTTCTCCTTGGCTATATTGGCTTGAAATTGTTGCAACCCCTCCAGTTCGGATAGAAAACGGTTTGCCACTGCCTGGTAGTCTGAAACCAAACTACTTTGGCTCAGCCATGCGACACTTTTCCTTTCCATGCCAAAAGTGGCAGCCTGCCTAGGAAAAACGTGTTCTTCCGATAATTCCAAAAATTTAAGGGGCAAAAAATGTTCATTTTGCCTTGCAGCTTCACCAATCTGGACTCGTCCAAGAAGAGATTCAAGCCGGGTTTTCTTATGAATACCTTGCTCATAAAAACTGCCTTGCTCACGTTCTGCACTTGCAAAATGATCGGCTGCCTGAACAACTTTTTCCAAATAAGCTTCCTGCCTTTCGGATGGCGCATGATGATAGGCCGCCAGATTGGTCCAGTTTTGATCAGCCGTTACAGCCGTCTGATGCTCTTCGGGCTGGATTTGCGGCACTTTCTCAGCAAGCAACTCACAAAAAGCCAAGGTATTCAATACATGAATATGCGTGTAATAACCATCTGAGTGTTTTGGGCAATAGCCTTGGCGTTTTTCTTCGTCTTTGCGGTACTGATCCAAAACCTCCGCGCGTTCAAAAAACTTACCGATGTCGTGCAATAAGCAACCTAAAACAATGTGATCGTGTTTTTTCATGCCATATTTCCGGTTTAATGAATAATCTGTATCTGTTCAATACTTAAATTGATTCTGTAAGTCGTCCTCGGCCGTTTCCCCTCTGGCACAATCAAATACGGTTGCGCGGCGTAAGCCAGGGTCTGTGTCAGCATTTTATTGATTCTGGATTTACGCTGCTCAAAAAAGGTTTTGCTCATACCATCCTTCAAAGTATCGATAGTGCGGTCGGCACCGCCGAGTTCGCCGTTGATCCGGCTATAGTGCTGTAAAAACTGACTGGCGTAAGTGTCATCCGGTGCGCCGTCGCTGGGACAATGCGGCGATGGCTGTCCATCGGTCTGCCGCTGCAGCAACCAGAGATAAAACGCCAGGTCAGCAGGGCTGAGTCTGACCACCTTGCCGTGCGCGATGAGTTGGCGGGTTTTCGGATTGATGATCAGGTGCGCCGGACCGAGCGCCTGTTGCGCGGCTGCCACCGATTGGCTGAAACTGGTTTTACCTTCCAGCAAAGCTTGATCGAGTCCATGCCGCAGGCGCACGAAGGCGATGTTGGCCAGCATGACTTCTGCATTCTGCGTATCCAGCGGCTTGCGGCTGGGATCGTTGCCATAGATGACGTGCGAATACGGCGTCGGGTAATAAAACTGCGGGTGTGATTCGTAATCGGGCGACACCAGTACATGACTGAGCCGGTCTCTGGCGCGGCCGTACAGCGACAAGGCATATCCGGCGTAAAAACCCATGGTTTTCCGGCCACCCGCAATCGATACATGTAAATCGCTATGCGGGTCGGCGGTAAAAGTCCTGATCCATTCGGTAATGGCATCGGCCATGGCTTGATTGTCAGCCTGTGTGCGAATGTCGGTCAACGGTTCGCCATTGGCTTGCCGCAGAACATGAATACTGGCTTCCGTAAAATCTGGCTGCTTCAGATGATAATCGCGGCAGAAGCGCGCCAGCCAGCCGTCGTTGATCAGCGTCAGTCTGGCGCGCTGGCAGCCTTCCGCAGTAGTCAGGATATGAACGGCGGACGGCAGTTGTTCGCCCTGATCGTGCAGAGCGAACAAGGTTTCGGTGACAACCTGCGGCGTCAGTCCGGTAACGGCCAATAAAATGATTTGTGTGCTCATTGCGTCAGTATAGCCGCTTGATTGACGGATTGAATATCCGGCAAGCTTGCCGGTTCGATCGTGTATGCGCCCATGCCCATACTGGTACCCTTGCCGACATGCGTCCATTGGCCGAGCCAGAGATAGGGCCAGAAATCTTCCAAGCCCTGCATATTCAGGCTGACAGTGCCCAGCAATCCGCCCATTTGCATTTCGGTTTGCTGGCGGGAGGAATAGCGGGTCCAGTCGTACCAATGGAGATTTTGCGCACTGAATTGGATGTTCCGGGCAGCGGCGGCCAGTCCGGCAAAATCGGTTTCCAATGGCGTGTCGGTATGAAAATAGCAGATCATTGAAATACGCCGCAATAAGGAACCAAACAGCACACCGAAGTTGAAATGATTGTCGCCAAGATTTTTATTATCCTGCTTGATACGCACCGGTGAATGAAAAGTGATATTGATTTTTTCCGGCATTTCAGGCAACGGCGGGATTTGCAGTGGCGGCTGGTTGCGTAATTCCGCTTCCTGATAAACCGTGATAGGCTGGCCCTGAAAATCAATCGCGTCGACTCTGTTCAAACGGAACGGCTGCCGGTTTCCGCCGATGCCATCCTGCCCTGCCATGTGCATGGCGTGAATGATATAGGGAAAAAAGCGCTGACCATGACCGAACAGATTCATGTCAACGCTGAATTCCTGCGTTGAGGATTTTGCTGCGGTAAAGCGGAAAACGAACGGATGCGGTATGGCGGTATATTTGCGCATTTTTTCAGTATCGGCTGGCGGCGGCGTCTCGAAAATATAGCTGTAAGCGCAGGCCTGTTTCAACAAGCACTTCTGGCAGGGCGTATTGCGAACGACGCAGACTGTTCTTTTTAAAGCGTGTCCAAATGCACCGCGCCAGGCAGAACCGGGATAATCCGGCAGACGTATCGGATGATCCGTATCAAAGTAAAAACGATAGCTGCTGAGAGGAATGGAAGGATTATTGATTGTTGTCATTTTCTTTTTTTCCTGTATCAATCAGAGCCGGTAGATATCGCGCGCCGCTACCTTTGATTGTTTATATTCAATACCGCTGGGTTTGTCAAAACAGTAACCGCCACTGGCTGTGATCAACGCTGCGTCAACATACGATTGACGCCACCGGTAAACAGCATGACATCATCGGGAAAATACTGCTGACCGAGCATATCGGCTGCGCTATTTTCCGGCAGACGGTAACAACGCACATCATCCTCGCGCTGATTGATCAGTGCGTTGATCCGTTCCAGAAGGCGCAACAAAGCCTTGCGTTTGAGAACCACCGTGAATACCGAATATTGCACGGGCAATCCTTGCTGCTTCAATACGCGATGAATCCGCGCAAGGCGTTTGGGATCAGCAATATCGTATGCCATCAGATATAAATTACTCTGACTGTCAGCCATCAGCTCACCTCCAGTAAGAATTGATGCAATTTATTGATGCTGCTTCGAAACAACTTGTAACAGCGTTCTTGACGCTGCTGGAACAATTCCGCCATGGCCTGCAAAGAATTTCCACCGCATTTTGCCGCGTCCGGTTCCAGAAGCGCGATATAGTAATCCCAAAGCAACAACTGACTCAGATCAGCCGCCAGATCCAGTTCCATCGACAGCAACATTTCATTATCCCGTTCAAAACCACATTCCGGTAACCAGGTCAGTAATTCACTGTAGAGGATGTTTTGAATTAATGTTGCACGATGCCTGCCATTATGACTCAGTGCATGCCTGATCTGGCGATGCAATTCCGGCACAGGGCGCTCACGCCAGTCGCACAAATCCATTCGCCGAGCACAACTGCGCGCCGCCAGTTTTTCCATTGACAGCAGCCAGTTTGCATATAGCGCCGGTCCGTCAGTGCGCGACAATAAATCGATCAATCTTTGAGTAAGCCGCTGCCGCTCGCCACTTTGGCCCAGCCAGCGCGCGCGAATTCCGCCGCTGTTTTCCAGAAACAGCAATTGAATACCCGCATCGGCACAGGCCAGTAACGCCTGCATAGACCATTCCACACTACCCTGGCAAACCACCCGTGAAATCCGCGATAGTGGAAACAATTGATCCGCCTGATCCGGTACGATTATCCGCAAGGCAGGATCATCCAATATCACCCGGCAGCCGAAAGCGCCATCAATATATAGCGGCCGCATCATTCGCCACCATGTATTAGCTGGAAACGTTTGGCCAGCACATGGCTGTACCGCCTCAGTAAGCGTCTGGCAGGTCCACTGTTCGCTTCATAAAAGCCGTAAAAATGCTTACGCCCGGCTTTGTTCAACAGGCAACGCCCGTTGTCATCGCTGAAGTGTTCTATCCGCAAAATACGGTCACGAAACAACCACCACACCCATCGGTCGATCAGTGGACGCAAGGGTTCCATCAAATCACAGGCCAACGATTCACGCCCAAAACTGATGTCGTGATAAAAACCCAGCATGGCATCCAATCCGGCGATATGGCAGGCGTACACGGCATCATGGTGCATAAGCGTATAGCCCAGCGACAAGCATGCATTTACAGGATCGGGCGCGGGGCGTTTTTTTCGTCCTGTAAAACCTAAGGATGGTGGGAACAATTGCGTAAAACCGCTGAAATAAGCGGATGCGGCAGCGCCCTCGAACCCGCGCAGGCTTGATAGTGACGGTATGCTGGAATCTGCACGCAACTGATTGATGATGTTATCCAGTCGCTGAACTGCCGCAGTCAATGCATGCCGTAAATCCGCACGCACAGACAAAGCTTCACGCAGCAGGCGTTTTTGCGCGCGCACTTTTACCAGCACCAACCAGTGTGCCAGTGGAGTACGCAAATCATCATCCAGGCTCACGCGGTATTGCCCCAGCCGACGGGAATTCTCGTTATGGGATCTTCCCGCCAGCATGGCTGTCGCTTCGCTATTGCGTCCGGAGAACACCAGCAGGCCGATATTCCGCGCCGATAACGCACCGAGTACCCGGCTTTCCAGTTGAACATTACCGCGCACGACGACGCGTTCCAGCAAATGCAGCGGCACCGACCCTTTCCTCACGCCACCTTCATACAAAGCCAACGCCTGACCATCCAGCCTGATTTCCAGATTCTTCCGGTCAAGATATATACAATTCATTAATCACCCGACATAATAATAAAAACCATCCTGAGGAAGCACTGCTTTACCAAGTGTATGAATATGACTTCCTCCGCTCAACTTCAGCACAATGAATCGATCCTCATTCGGGTCGATGATCGTACTGATGCTCTTCAGCAAACAGGATTTTTCGGCATACGTTAAGTAACACTCGAAGACCGATTTCTGACCACCCGATGCATAACCGCGCAGCACATGCAGCGCTTTGCGCAATCGTCGGTTACTGGATATATCGTAAGCCGCCAGATAAAGTTGCCGTTGAGTCATGACGCCAGTTTACGCAGAGAAACCAGATCAGGGCACGATTGAAAAGCTTGCCGGATCCGGACGACACATGAGCAGGTTGTTTATGTGATCAAGGCAGCCGATGCAAGTCAGAAACAGGTAGAAAAGCGGAGTTTATGTGTGATCAAGTAGCATTTTGAATCTGTTTTTAACACCGCAGCACCAACGCAGATAATTTTCAGCCGCCTGTTGATTTATCCAGCATTCTTTTACCACCGCGCAACGCCCTGTGCCGTGCCAGATACAACGGTGTCCAGGCGTGAGGCAGCTTGTGCACAAAATGATAGCGCGCGACATGATAGCTGGGATCGAAGCCGTAGAAGTTAAGCTGCATCCGGTGCAATTCTTCATCGCGGTAATGTTGCAACGGCTTTTCCTGCTCGTCGATTCTGCGCTGCTGTATTTTCCGTTGCAGGCGCGCGTCGTAATCAGGTGCATGCGCAAGCTGTTCAGCCAGGTTTTCGATCGTCTTGATAAACGCGGTGCGATCCAGTGCAAAGCTGGCGTCAATCAATCCGGTTGCCTGTGCCGCGCTGGCGCTGACTGGCAAGCGGTTCTGCGTGAGTGCCATGGCCTGATCCCAGCCGACACGTTTGGGCA
>CAZXBP010000087.1:0-11950 GCA_964639015.1 uncultured Nitrosomonas sp. | reverse complement strand
AACCATTCAGGCTTTGTGTTGAATGCATCTGAAGATTGCTGTATTCGAGATCTGGGAGTGCCTGGCTGATCAAACGCCCGGAATGAATGCCCGAGCCTGACAAAAGCGGCAGTGGTGATTGTCCTGAAAACGTTTCAGGTAAGCGATTATTCGCATTGGTCGGATTAATTGTTGGATTATCAGCCGGACCAGCGTAGCTGTATGCGCCGATGCTATGGTAATGCGATAAGCTGGGTTGACCTTCATCCGGATGTGCAAACAAAAAAGTCAACCGGCCTGCGTTAGGGTTCGATAGACCTGCATAAACTCCGCTGCCGATGGTCGATAAACCATCGACACCGATGAAATATTCCGTATTGATTACATCCGCATGAATTCTGCTTGATGGTAATAACAAGAGTCCCGTCGCAACAACAACACAAACCCAGGGCATCGACAGTAGTTTCAATTGTGAATTGATTTTTATCATGTTCTTTTCCTCATGCTCCTCTTCCAGAAGAAGAGTCGGTAATTAATCTTTCAGCGCAAATTCATTGCACTTTCATTATTTTTCAAAATATTTGAAAAAAGTGATGTTACAACATATCATAATTTCAGGCAATAATAGAAACATATGAAATCACTTCATACCGGAAAATCATTGAATGCCAGTCGCATCGAGTTCTGTATTCGATGTTGACACATTAACGTAAATTAATTCAGGAGGAATTATCGTGTTAAAAATAATAATTATTGTGTCCATCATGACTGTTTTTGGTTTGCTTTCTGCGCCTACCATCGCACAAGACGACCATGACCACGGCGAAGACGCAGCGCATTTGCATGAAGGCGATATTCAACCCTGGAGAACAGGCGCGGAAATTTTTGTAAACAGCGATTTGTTCGAAACAGATTTTGGTGATATCGGCGGCGGTCCGTTCGTTACTGATGATCCCGGCATTAATGTCAATATCCAGAAAGGCACCTTCACGCCAGGCAACTGGTTGCGTTTTCAACCGGTTGGTCAGCTTTTATTCTGGGATGGCATGAATTGGCAACCGACAGTACCGAATGGAGAGCGTATCGAAATCAAAGATGTGCTGGATAATGTCATAACATTTCAACCGCATGAAGTCAGTGAGAGTAACGCTGTCGTTGGCGAAATCGACAGTGAAGGCGGACTGCATGAGCATCTGGACTTCTCCATTTTTGATGCTTCGAATACCCCTGGCGGCAGTCCTGGTGCTTATCGCATTCAACTAAAGCTTGTTGAATCCAAACCCAATAGCGATGTTTCTGTTTCTATTGCAACATCACCGATTGCCATCATTTTTAATCGTGGTCTTGAACATGAACACTTCGAACAGGCGGTTTCCGCAGCGGCTGACCTGAATCACGATGCCGTTTTTGTGGCCGACAGTGGAATGTTAACTATTCATGAAGTTAAAGCACTGGGAACGTTTTATCGCGTGAAGTTACAGCATATCGGTGATGGTCGGTTTCAATTGATCGAAGCGGAAGAAATTCCGACAATGGAATAAGGAAAATTGGGCTATCGGATAAGCATGAAAATTACTCGCAAGCCCGGAACATTCGGAAACACGATTAAAATTTCAAAGTTTAAAAAAACTAATTCGCAAATGCAGCCGGCACAACTCGGAATTAAATACACCAACCTTCGCCATGGTTAAACCGTGACGCTATCAGCAAAGTGCATTGAATTGGATACTTTTATTATTTTTGCCACATTGACGGCATCTATGGCCGTTGTCATGGTTGCCGCATGCTCCGCTTTCGTACTGTACATTAAAGACAGTACATTGAAGGTCTGGATGCCACGGCTTATCGCCGGTGCAGTCGGTGTTTTGCTCGGTGATGCTTTTCTCCATCTGCTGCCTGATGCAATGGCGTTATCGGAAAGTACCAGTACGGTATTTATCTGGACACTAACCGGCATTCTTTGTTTCTACGGAATTGAACAGTGCTTTCACTGGCGACATGATCACAGCCTGGAAATGCCGACTGTCAATACAACTTCGACCGCCTCATTCGCCAAAATGAATCTGCTCGGCGACGGTATTCATAATTTTGTTGACGGCGTGCTCATTGCGGGTAGTTTTCTCGCTGATCCGCTACTGGGAATCACCACAACCATTGCCATCATCATGCATGAAATACCGCAGGAAATCTCCGATATCGCGGTGTTGATACAGGGTGGTATGGCAAAAAAGCAGGCGGTCATTGCTAATATTCTCTGTGCGTCTGCGTGCCTTGGTGGCGCCCTGACAACCTTACTGGCCGCCCATGTAATAACCTTGAGTCTGAGCGCTCTGCTGGCAATTACCGCAGGCGGCTTCATCTATATCGCCACGACCGACCTGATTCCCCTCCTGCGACAATCCAGGATGAAACTCGCACTGCCGATGCATGTGGCAGCTACCGCAGCAGGAGTCATTTCGATGCAAGCCATTCTATGGCTCGAAGCATTCATATATTGAAAAAAGAGAACAAATCCATGACAACAAAAATACCTGTAACCGTACTGACCGGCTTCCTTGGATCCGGCAAAACAACACTGCTCAATCGCATTCTCTCAGAAAATCACGGCAAACGAATCGCCGTCATTGAAAATGAATACGGTGAAATCGGTGTAGACAACGACCTGGTCATTGGTGCTGAAGAAGAAATATTTGAGATGAACAATGGCTGTATTTGCTGCACTGTACGAGGAGATTTGATTCGTATTCTGGGCAACCTGATGAAGCGCCGTGACCGATTCGATTACATTATCATCGAGACGACCGGAATGGCAGACCCGGGGCCGGTGGCACAGACTTTCTTTATGGATGATGAGATAAAGAACGTGTTATGTCTGGTCGGCATCGTGACACTCGTTGATGCAAAACACGTTGTTGAGCATCTTGATGACAGCGATGAAGTCAAAGAACAAATTGCATTTGCCGACGTGATTCTGCTCAACAAGACGGATCTGGTATCACCCTCAGAACTCGATGCACTGGAAAGTCGGATTCATGCAATGAATGCAGTCGCCAGAATTTTTCGAACGCAAGGTGCACACATTGCCATGAATCATATACTTGATTTAGGTGGATTTGATCTCGACCGTGCACTTGCCGTTGATCCGCAATTTCTCGAGCCAGAATATCCGTTCGAATGGAGCGGTTGTTACTATCTTGAAGCAGGCGACTATACGTTGGTTCTTGATTCAGGCCCCGATCCGGCAATGAATATTTATCTCAGTGCCTTGCCCGATGCGTCTACAGAGTCGATACAAACTGCGATTGACTCTGCCGTACTGGCTTTTTCAGCTGATGCACTGATAATGCAATCCGGAAGTATTCTGTATCCGGATAATAAACACTATCAGTTACGACTGGATGTTCCACCACTGGTATTCCCTGTAGAAATCAAACAATCCGGCGTTTACGCGCTTTTTGCCGAACACCATCCGGATGAATTTTCCGCATTTCTCAAAGATGTCGGCGACAAACGGCTTCGTTCAATCTCTTCGCGCGAATACAAACCTGATCACGAACATGATGAAGAAGTCACATCTGTAGGCATCACCACACCGGGCGAACTAGACCTCGACAGATTCCAGACCTGGTTGCGCGAGCTGCTGGGCACGAAGGGAGCTGATATTTTCCGCATGAAAGGTATACTGAACTTCCGTGAAATGCCCGAACGGTATGTCTTCCAGGGTGTACACATGCTCTTCGATGGACGGCCAGATCGCCCCTGGGGAAATGAGCCGCGTAAAAATACCTTAATTTTTATTGGCAGAAATTTGGATCGTGACGAGCTCAATGCGGGGTTTAACGCATGTTTGGTTTAGATCCGCTATATTTCAGAAAAGATGCACTGAACGCGCACTGGCGTCTGTCATTGGAGGAACATATCATTGATATGGCCTGGTCTCCCGATGCAGAACGTCTGGCCGCCATCACGGCCGAGGGACGCGTTTTCCTGATTGAAATTCAAAACGGCGCCGCAGTCGACAGACAGATCGGGAACCATGCCCGCGGTGGGAATTCAGTCTCGTGGAATTCGGACGGCACCCGGCTGGCCACATCAGGTCAGGACGGCCGCGTACAAGTGTGGGACGGTTTGTCCGGAATGCAGCTCTATTCTATTGAAACAGAGAACAATTGGAACGGCAAGGTCGTCTATCATCCCCAACAACCGGTGCTCGCATTTTCTGCCGGGCGGGCACTCAAGTGCTGGAATGAATCTGAAGGAATCATTTATGACTCCTCGGATCATTCCAGCACGGTAGCCGATATTGGATGGCATCCTGACGGTTCCGCTATCGCGGTGGCTGCATACAATGGCATTACTTTGCATACCTTAGCAAGGCAGTCCAACCCGCGCAAATTTCACTGGAAAGGTTCCAGCCTGCTTCTCGCATGGAGCCCAGACGCACGCTACATCGCGACCGGCGAGCAGGATTCGACGGTACATTTCTGGTATGTCGATTCCGGCACGGATGCACAGATGTGGGGCTTTGACACGAAAGTCCTTGAACTGTCCTGGCATTCATCCGGACGGTGGCTGGCTACTGGCGGGGGAGTTTCTATCAGCATCTGGGATTGCAGCGGAAACGGACCAGCCGGTCGCACACCCCGGACATTAAACTGCCATTTCAACAAAATTACACAAATAGCGTATCAGCCATTCGGTCACTATCTGGTTTCAACCGATGTGGATGGTTTTCTATTGTTATGGGAGCCGGAAAAACATGACAAGCTTGTTGGCGCATCATCACTTTCCGCACCTGCAAGCTGCGTACGCTGGGCACCCGAGGGAAACAGTCTGGTTATCGGGCAATATGATGGTGTTATTGCGTCCTTCACCCCCAATCCCATATATTCCGCTTGTAAAAAATGATGACTATCGAAATAAACCTTCTCAGTACAAAATATTTAAGTGGATATTTTGCAAATGAATTTTCTCAATTTCATTCCGGTCAAGATTTGCTTATGAACATAGGCGTATAACGATGAACACACTAATTCCTGTAACGTTAATGACTGGTTTCCTGGGCAGCGGCAAAACAACCGTGTTGAATCATCTGGTACGTCAGCCCGAACTGGCTGACGCCCTGGTGATCATTAACGAGTTTGGAGAAATCGGACTCGACCACCTGCTGGTAGCGCAAAGCACGGAAAACATCATTACTGAAATGAGCAGCGGATGTCTGTGCTGTACAATCAGAGGAGACTTGATCAAGACTCTGAGAGACATTACATGGCGTTTTGCACGTGATGGCAAACGTCAGTTCCGGCGGGTGCTGATCGAAACCACTGGACTGGCAGATCCGGCGCCGATCATCCATACACTGATGACAGAACCCACGCTAGCAAGTCGCTATCGACTTGATGGCATAGTCGTCACGATTGACGGGGTAACCGCAGAGCACACTCTCAATCAGTATCCCGAAGCAGTCAAACAGGCAGCCGTTGCGGATTGCCTTCTGCTGACCAAATCCGATCTGGTCGCGCCTGAGAATTACAGCCGATTGCATGAACGCCTGAACAACATCAATCCATCCGCGCTCCGCTGGCAAGTTACACTTGGCCAGGTGGATCCCGGACATGTATTGAATCTGGGTTTATTCTCGGCAGGCAGCAAAGTTCCTGATGTTGTGCGCTGGCTTAATGAGGAAGCCTATGCAACCGATGCCGACAAGATACTGATGAACCAATCGCATCACCATCATGACCACGTACATGACGTCAATCGCCACGACGATCATATTCGCGCTTTTTGCCTGAGTATAGACAAACCGATAACCGAAGAAAGCTATCTGGCCTGGCTGGATCTGTTGATGGCGTTTATGGGCAGTAACGTTCTGCGCGTCAAGGGTATCCTGAATATTGCGGGTTATGACCATCCAATGGTTATTCACGGTGTTCAGCATATATTTCATCCGCCCGCACCGCTGCCGGCCTGGCCTGGAGAAGACCGGCGCTCCAGAATTGTCTTCATTACCCGTGACGTTGAGCGTGAAGCAGTGGAACAAATCTTTAACTACATTTCCAATACGCCCTATCGCGGTTAAACCTAAAAACCTCAGTTTACCGTTATCCGAGGTGATTAACGGTATGAATAAATGAAGAAATTCAAAAAATTCCGGTTCATCTGGATGGTAAGTCAAGCTATGGTGTTTATAGGTTAAAACATTTTTCGTATGAATATTTCCACTCCCCCTATTCTGCTCTATAACACCTTAACCCGGTGTAAATCACTTTTAGAAACAGCACAACCCGATCGTATTACGATGTATGTATGCGGCCCCACGGTTTATAACTATGCCCATATCGGCAATGCAAGGCCTGCGGTGGTTTTTGATGTATTGGCACGACTGCTTCGCCGGCATTTTCAAAAAGTTTTATATGCCCGCAACTTCACGGATATCGACGACAAAATCAATGCGGCGGCTGCCGAAACCGGACTGCCCATTCAAGCGATCACGTCCCGTTATATCGAGGCGTATCATGCCGATATGCAGGCACTGGGTGTTCTGCCGCCTGATCACGAACCACGTGTAACCGATCATATTCCGGATATTCTCGATCTGATACAGCGTCTACTCACCCGGGATCATGCCTATGTCGCGCAGGAACATGTGTTGTTTCATGTACCTTCTTATCCGCAGTATGGGCAGTTGTCACGCCGTCAGCCCGAAGATATGCGGGCTGGCGCGCGCGTCGAAATTGCGCCTTACAAAAGAGATCCGCTGGATTTTGTGCTCTGGAAACCATCAACGCCAGATCAGCCAGGCTGGGATAGTCCCTGGGGAAGAGGTCGTCCGGGCTGGCATATTGAGTGTTCGGCGATGATCGGCAAATACTTCGGCGACACCATTGACATTCATGGCGGCGGACAGGATCTGATATTTCTCCATCACGAAAATGAAATTGCGCAAGGTACCTGCGCGCATGATGGCCGCCTTTACAGCCGCACGTGGGTACACAATAGTTTCGTTACCGTTGACGGACAAAAGATGTCAAAGTCACTCGGTAATATTTTGCTGGTGCACGACCTGCTGAACGAAGCCCCCGGTGAAGCAATTCGCCTGGCCTTGCTGTCGACGCACTATCGCCATCCACTGGATTGGCGTGAACAACGACTCGCCACCGCCCGTCGAATGTTATCGCGTTTCTATACCAGCCTTGCTGAAGTGATGTCGATTAAATCTGCCACCGAAAGCAAAGCGGATGAAAGGCTATTGCATGCGCTATGCAGTGATCTCAACACGCCTCTGGCCATTACCCGCTTGCATGAACTGGCAAATACGCTGGATGCTGCTGACAGCGACACTGAGAAAGCTATGGCTAAAGGTCAATTGCTGGCATCCGCCGAGCTGCTGGGACTTTTGCAACAGGAACCATTGCACGCGTTGCAGGCACTACAATTTGAACAACAATCAGCGATACTTCCGGCAGCACAGATTGAAACATTGCTTGCTGAACGAAAACAGGCGCGCAAAGCACATGATTTCGAACGTGCCGATGCGATCCGCGCCGAACTGGAATCAGCCGGTGTTGCCATTGCCGATACTCCGCAAGGCACCACATGGCGGCAGATTAACACATGATTGATATGAAACAATGGCCAGCCAGGTGTCTTCTTTTCCTGATTCGAATTTATCAATGCTGCATCAGCCCAATGCTCGGCAGCAACTTCCGTTTTTATCCTTCCTGCTCGCAGTACGCACTGGAGGCTGTACAAAGCTACGGTGCGATAAAAGGAAGCTGGCTTGCAATCCGCCGAATTGGACGCTGCCATCCCTGGCATCCGGGCGGTTATGATCCTGTCCCAACGGTAAAACACAAACAGAAGAATTAAATATGCTGATTCGCAAACGTTTCCGATTCGAGAATACGCACAGGGTGCGCGGATGCAGTACGCGCCGCTGCTCTCATTCGATTCATGGTCATTCCTATAAAATTGAATTCCTGCTGGAGGCGCACGCCCTCGACAACGGTCAAATGGTTTATGACTTCGGATTACTCAAAAATAATGTCCGTGATTTGATTGACGCCTTCGATCATGCCGTTGCATTGTGGTCTGGAGATGATCCTGATTACCTGACCGCCATGCGAAAGTATTCAGAACGCTGGATATTGCTGCCCGTTTCACCTAGTGCAGAACAGTTATCCCGCGTACTTTTCAGACTTGTCGACGCGCTGTTGAGACATACAGCAATGGTTAATGGCGAGGCCGATGTTCAACTTCATTCGGTGATTGTCCATGAGACCGAATCCGGTTATGCCCAGTGTTTTCGAGAAGATGCCTGCAATCCTCGCATGGGCCTGATTGAACTTCGCGATATTACGTTTTCAGAGGCAATAACACAATCATGGCATGACAGCGAGTTGTTTGAAAACCTCAAACATAATGATCGGATTTTTCTACAACAATCCAGAAACCACGAATCCGAGAAAAAAATACTCATGACTCGAACCATATCCAAAACCTGTGCCGAATCGTAATGTATTCTGTTAAAAACCGCGTCATCATTACCTTGCCGGATGGATCTTCACGCACTTTCCCAGGGCCTGTCAGCGTGCTCGACGTATCGGCGTCGATCAGTGCAGAGCTGGCTGGAAAAACAGTAGCCGGCAATGTTAACAGTCAGTTGGTCGATGCCTCGGATACTATTGATTGTGATGCCAGCGTACAGATCATTACGCCTGAAAATCCGCAAGGCGTGGAAATCATTCGCCATTCCTGTGCCCATTTGATCGGACATGCTGTCAAACAGTTGTTTCCCACCGCAAGACTGGTGATCGGCCCGGTCATCGATGAAGGATTCTATTACGACATTGCGTATGAACGTCCCTTTACAAACGAGGATCTGACCGCCATCGAATCGCATATGCGAATACTGATTGCCAGAAATTACAATGTGGTCAAACGCATCACGACACGTCAGGAGGCGATCCGTATTTTTCGCCAGCGCGGCGAAGACTACAAATTGCGATTGATTGAAGAGATGCCGGAACTTGAAGCCATGGGACTGTATTTTCATGAAGAATATATCGACATGTGCCGTGGCCCGCATGTGCCTAACACGCGTTTTCTTAAACATTTCAAACTCATTCGGCTATCCGGCGCATACTGGCGCGGCAATGCCGGCAACGAACAGTTGCAACGCATCTATGGCACGGCATGGGCGGATAAAAAAGCACTTAACGTTTATCTCCAGCGTATCGAGGAGGCTGAAAAACGCGATCATCGACGTCTTGGACGTGAACTGAATCTTTTTCACTTTCAGGAAAGTGCCCTAGGAGCCGTGTTCTGGCATCCACGCGGCTGGACGATGTTTCAGCAACTGATTGTCTACCTGCGACGCCGTCAACAGGATGCCGGGTATGTTGAAATCAATACGCCGGATGTCATGGATCGCAGTCTCTGGGAAATATCGGGTCATTGGCACAACTATCGTGACCATATGTTTACCACGACTACCGGGGATGAACGTGTATTGGCGCTAAAACCAATGAACTGTCCGGGCAGCGTACTGCTGTATCGGCATGCGCTCAGAAGTTACCGCGATTTACCGATTCGCATGGCCGAATTTGGAAAAGTACACCGCTATGAACCCTCCGGAGCGCTGCACGGCTTGCTGCGTTTGCGCCATTTTACGCAGGATGACGCGCACATTTACTGCACACCACAGCAAATGAACAAAGAATGTCGGGCGATCGTCGCGCTCGTACTCGATATTTACCGCCAATTCGGATTCACCAATGTGCGCATCAATCTTTCGACCCGACCTGATCATCGTATGGGTGACGATGCCACCTGGAATCTGCTTGAAAACGCATTGATTGAGTCCCTGAACGACATGGCTCTACAATACCGAATCAACCCCGGGGAAGGCGCCTTCTATGGGCCAAAACTGGAATTCGTGTTGCGCGACGCGATTGGACGTGACTGGCAATGTGGCACTTTACAGGTTGACATGAATCTGCCTGAGCGTTTTGGCATTGTCTACATAGATGAAGCCGGCCAGCGCAAGTATCCAGTAATGTTGCATCGTGCATTATTTGGATCGTTGGAGCGTTTTGCCGGTATCCTGATCGAACAGCATGCCGGCAAGCTGCCGGCCTGGCTGGCACCGGTTCAGGTGGCAGTTTTGTCGATTACGGAGCAAGCGGCAGTTTATGCACAGGACGTGACCCGTGTACTGCTGGGCAGTGGTCTGCGCGCCGAGACCGATGTCAGCAACCAGAAGATCGGTTATAAAATTCGAGAACATACGTTGCTTCGTATACCTTTTCTACTGGTGGTCGGCACCAGGGAGGCAAATTCCGGCCAAGTCGCTATTCGCACCATGGACGGGCGAAACCTTGGTGTACTGCACATAATTGATGCCATCGATCTGCTGGTGAAAGAAACTTGCGCACCTGATCTGGCCGCGCGTGATGTTACCCAGCTTGGCTTGCTTGAACGCATGAACACCATTGACGGCAATGACACCCCGACTGTCACCCGTGAGTTGAATCCATGACAGATCAGAAAGATGCGATCTTACGCTCAAAACGCCGTCATGCGGATCTGCTCATACACGGCGGAATCGTGTTCACTCCAAATGGCGCAGAAATTATCGACATTGCCTGTAGTGCAGGACGCATCATTGCCGTGGGTGACTTGTCAGGCAGTTGGACGGCAGAAACCTTCATTGCGGCGACAGGTTTACACGTACTGCCCGGCGTGATTGATTCCCAGGTTCATTTTCGTGAACCGGGACAGACACACAAAGAAACGCTGGAGTCCGGTACGCGCGGCGCAGTACTGGGCGGCATCACTGCCGTATTCGAGATGCCGAATACACAACCGCTCACCCTATATCAACATGATCTTGAGGATAAACTGCGCCGGGCCGATGGACGCGCCTGGTGTGACTTCGCTTTTTACATCGGTGGTTCGGCAGCGAATACACAAGAACTGGTTTCACTCGAAAATTTGCCGGGATGTGCCGGAATCAAGGTATTTATGGGCAGCTCTTTTGGTGATCTGCTCACGGATGACGATGTCGTGTTGAATCAAATACTGCGTCAGGGTCATCGCCGTATTGCTGTACACGCAGAGGATGAAACGCGGCTGCGACAGCGCAGGGTCATTGTCGAAACCAGCGGCGATATCCGGCAGCATCCCATTTGGCGTGATGAACTTAGTGCGCTGACAGCTACTCAGCGCATTGTGAACATGGCCGTCACTACAGGAAGGCGATTGCACATCCTGCATGTATCGACAGCCGAGGAATTAGCGTTTCTGGTTGCCCACAAGCACCGCGTCAGCGTGGAAGCACTGCCACATCACCTGACACTGTACGCACCGGAATGCTACGATCGGCTAGGCACTCTGGCGCAAATGAATCCACCGATTCGCAAGCAGCATCACCAGAA
Organism: uncultured Nitrosomonas sp.; assembly: GCA_964639015.1. Taxonomy (GTDB): domain Bacteria; phylum Pseudomonadota; class Gammaproteobacteria; order Burkholderiales; family Nitrosomonadaceae; genus Nitrosomonas. The sequence goes on along the minus strand of CAZXBP010000087.1, from coordinate 530 downwards.
TGCTTTATGGGAGGCCATTCGTACCGGTTTAGTGGATGTTTTGGGCAGCGACCATGCTCCGCACACATTAGAAGAAAAAAAACGCCCTTATCCTCAATCACCCAGCGGCATGACCGGCGTGCAAACTTTGCTGCCGATCATGTTAAACCACATCCACCACGGACGCCTGAATCTTCACCGCCTGGTTGATCTGACCAGCAGCGGCCCAGCAAGAATCTTCGGCATAGAAGGTAAAGGCAGAATCGCCTTGGGATACGACGCGGATCTGACTATCGTTGATTTGCAGGCTCGGCGTGAAATCAGCAACCGCTGGATCGCCAGTTTGTGCGGCTGGACACCCTATGACGGCATGCATGTCACCGGCTGGCCTATTCATACTATTGTTCGCGGCCATGTCGTAGTTCGAGACGAGGTGATCTGCAATCGCATCCCCAAAGGCAGACCGATACGATTTCTTGAGTCACGAAATGTTACGTAGAGCTTACTCAGAAACTATAACAACATGATTATATTGAATAATATGATATAGT
>CAZXBP010000086.1:0-12096 GCA_964639015.1 uncultured Nitrosomonas sp. | reverse complement strand
CAGGGGGGAATATTATGGAAATCGAGCAGATCAACGCTTTGGAAGAACAGCTGGGTGGATTGAATCATCGGACCGATGATTTGCGGAGGTATCTTTGACTACGATGCAAAAAAACTGAAGCTTGAAGAACTGACGCGATTGCTCGAAGATTCAAGCATCTGGAACGATCCCAAGAAAGCCGAGGAAATCAGCCGGGAGAAAAAAGGTCTCGAAGACACCGTTCATACGCTGGAATCGTTGCAGCATCAGTTAAGCGATGCGGGTGAACTGTTTGAGCTGGCTTGCGCGGAATCCGATGAAGCTGCATTGCAGAGCATTCATATCGATGTCCAGAAAATTGAGGAAACGGTTGCCAAACTGGAGTTTCATCGCATGTTTTCCGATCCGATGGATCCGAATAACTGTTTTATCGATGTGCAGTCGGGATCGGGCGGTACTGAAGCGCAGGACTGGGCATCGATGCTGGAGCGCATGTATCTGCGGTATTGCGAGCGCCAGGGGTTGCAGGTTGAAATCCTGGAAGAGTCGCCCGGCGATATTGCCGGCATCAAGAGCGCCAGCATCAAGGTAACGGGTGAATATGCCTATGGTTACCTGAGAACCGAGACCGGCGTGCACCGACTGGTCAGAAAATCCCCGTTTGATTCCGGAAACCGTCGTCATACTTCGTTTGCAAGCATTTTTGTTTACCCGGAAGTGGACGATTCGTTTGATATTGAAATCAATCCCGCGGACATCCGGATTGATACATTCCGCGCTTCAGGCGCAGGCGGTCAGCATATCAACAAGACTGATTCCGCAGTGCGTATTACGCACCAGCCGAGCGGCATCGTCGTGCAATGCCAGAGCGGGCGATCGCAACACAAGAACAAAGCCGAAGCGATGTCCATGCTGAAATCCCGTCTGTACGAAGCCGAGCTGCGCAAGCGCAATGAGGAAAAGCAAAGCATCGAGGATTCAAAAACCGATATCGGCTGGGGGCATCAGATCCGCTCGTATGTTCTGGATCAATCACGAATCAAGGATTTGCGCACCAATGTGGAAGTCGGCAATACCCAAGCCGTGCTGGACGGCGATCTGCATCAGTTCATCATGGCCAGCCTGAAAGAGGGCGTGAAATAAATTCGATCAATCGGTTGATCCGACCGCAAATAACCGCTGATATTCCTTGATGGCATAACGGTCGGTCATGCCGGCGATGTAATCGGCGATGGCCTGATGACCGATCTGTTTGAATTTCTGCTGGTGCTTGTCCGGGAGCAGGCGCACATTTGAACTGAACGCATCGAATAATCGCTGAATGATATGCGACGCCTTGTTACTCATGCGCGTAACACGAAAATGCAGATAGAGATGCTCATGGAGGAATTTTTTGAGTTCCTGCTGCGCTTTCTTAATCGTCGGACTGAAGCCGATCAGCGGCGCGGCCGCATAAACATCGGCCAGATCATTTAGCCGGGCTTCCTTGATGCTGCGCGCGCTCTGCACGGTCAGATCAGTCGCCACGGTATTGATCATGGCTCTGACTGTCTCGTGGATCAGTCGGCGTTCGGCAAGCGCAGGATATTTTTGCCTGACCGCCGACCAGTGACGCGAAAAGATGTCGATCTCCTGCAACTGTTCCAGATCAATCAGACCGGAGCGCAGGCCATCATCGACATCGTGGTTGTTATAGGCGATCTCATCGGCAAGATTGGCCAGTTGCGCTTCGAGTGACGGGCGTTGATTCAGGAGAAACCGTTCGCCCACTGTACCCAGGTTGCGTGCGTTTTTCCGGGAAGCATGTTTTAAAATTCCCGCGCGTGTTTCAAAGCATAAATTCAATCCGTCAAATTCAGCGTAGCGTTCTTCGAGAATATCGACCACGCGCAACGATTGCAGGTTATGCTCAAACCCCCCGTATGCCTTCATACATTGATTCAGCGCATCCTGCCCGGCATGACCGAAAGGCGTATGTCCCAGATCATGCGCCAGGGTGATGGCTTCCACCAGATCCTCGTTCAAGTGCAAATTGCGCGCAATGGAGCGGGCAATTTGCGCCACTTCCAGACTGTGCGTCAGTCTTGTGCGGAATAAATCGCCCTCATGATTGACAAACACCTGCGTTTTGTATTCAAGGCGACGAAAGGCTTTGGAATGAATGATTCTATCGCGGTCCCGCTGAAATTCGCCACGGCCGGACGGCGGTGTTTCATTGACGATTCTGCCGCGCGTATTGCTTTCGGAGACGGCATAAGCTGCAAGGTTATTCATGCATCATGCAGGCGGACAATGTTTCAATTATCAGCTGGGGCGGAATATCCGCACGCATGACCGCCTCGCCGATACGGTTGAGTAAGATAAAGCGTGTCTTGCCGGCGGATACTTTTTTATCCAGCGACATCAGTTCCAGGTATTTTTCCGGTGCCATTCCTGGCGCTTCGACCGGCAGACCGGCCTGCCGGAAAATTTTGCGAATACGCATGACGTCGGCGTCAGGAATGAGTTTCATCCGTCGGGAAAGTTCGGCCGCCAGCACCGTTCCGGCTGCCACGGCTTCGCCGTGCAGCCACACGCCATAACCCATGCCGTTTTCAATCGCATGGCCGAAAGTATGACCGAGATTCAGCAATGCGCGCACGCCGCTTTCCCGTTCATCCGCAGCGACAATTTCAGCTTTGTTCTCGCAGCTGCGCTGGATCGCCTCGATCAGCGTCACCGGGTCACGCGCCAGCAATCGCTGCATATTCTGCTCGAGCCACTCGAAAAACACAGGATCGCGAATCAACCCGTACTTGATGATTTCCGCCAGACCGGCGTGCAATTCCCGGTCCGGCAGCGTATCTAGCGTTGCGCTGTCGGCCAGCACCATGCGCGGCTGATAAAACGCGCCGATCATATTCTTGCCTAATGCGTGATTGATACCGGTTTTTCCGCCGACGGAAGAATCAACCTGCGCCAGCAACGTTGTCGGTATCTGGATAAATGGCACGCCGCGCAGATAGGTTGCAGCCGCAAAGCCCGTCAGATCGCCCACCACACCTCCACCTAGCGCAAGTATCGTTGTGTTGCGCTCGCAATGATTTTTTAACAGCGCGTCATAAATCACATTCAGCGTTTCCCAGTTTTTATACGCTTCACCATCCGGAATAATGATCGGTATCGTCCGCACGCCATTATCTTCCAGCGCCGTGCTGAGCTTGTCCAGGTAAAGCGGCGCAACCGTGCTGTTGCTGACGATCGCCACCCGCTTCTGCTGCAGACAGGAGACGATCAGTTCCGCCTGCGCGAGTATGCCATTACCGATATAGATCGGATAATTGCGTTTTTCTGCTGACGCAGAGAATTCTACTGATAGGGTTCGCATAGTATGTTGTTTATCAATGAGTTGTCCTGCATTAAAAGCAATCAGTCGATCAATCAGCTCTCTGACCAGAGATCTTATATTCTGTTTTCCGGTATTGATAATGATATGTGCTGTTTCGCGGTAAAACTGATCACGCTGCGTGTAAAGTTCGGTTAATTTTGCCCGTAAATCTTTGGTCTGTAACAACGGCCTGTTTTTATCATGCCGCGTCCGGCAGTATAAATCGTTTACTGCTGCTCTCAAATAAACCACTATCCCGCTCTGTTTCAGAAAACGGCGGTTATCCCTGCTGAGTATTGCGCCACCGCCGGTAGCCAGAACAATATCGGTCTTTTTTACCAGTCGGCGCAAGATCTGAGATTCACGCTTACGAAATCCGGATTCGCCTTCAATTTCAAAAATCACCGGGATTTTAACGCCGGTACGTTCCTGAATTTCATGATCGCTGTCAAAAAACTGTTTTCCGGTATAACTGGCCAGCGACCTGCCTATCGTTGTTTTTCCGGCGCCCATCATGCCGACGAGAATAATATTGACGTTACCCAAGGCCAGTTTCACCTTTTTATCAAAGACGGTCGATTTTTTACGGTTACTCATGGAAGATTATTTTTTTGCGGCGCGCATCCGGTTAACATGCCATTTATGCCATTTATGCCATTTATGCCATTTAATTGCCAGACTATTTTAACAGGTTGTCTAACCGTTAAACTTATCGTTTTTTAACCTAAAAACCGCCGTTGAATGGGATTTAGAGTGCGTTGATTGTTATTTCCGGAAAGGTGCAGTGAGGCGTAATAACGCGTTATTACAACGACCGGAATTAAAAAGCGGCGTGCTATAAACACCATCGTTTAACTCACCATCCGGATGAACCGGCATTGCTCGAATTGTTTCCTGTATCCATATCGTTAGTCATCTCGGATAACGGTCAACCGAGGTTTTTAGGTTTAACGGTTTATGCAGCGGCGCAGCCATGATTGACGCCGGCTTTCTCCAGCGCATAGCGGATGGCCGCGTCTTCCGTTTCGCGACAAACCAGGAAAAAAACAACGGCACGAAAACTGTGGAGACGAATGCAGCCAGAATCATTCCGCCGAATACACCGGTACCCATCGACTGACGCGCAGCTGAACCGGCTCCCGTGGCAATAACCAGCGGCACGACACCTAATATAAACGCCATTGATGTCATTACAATCGGGCGGAAACGCAGCTGCGCCGACTCCAGCGCCGCACGCGTAGCGTCCATACCGGCTTTCATTTTCTGATTGGCAAACTCCACCAGCAGGATCGCATTTTTTGCCGCCAGTCCGATGAGTGTCACCATGCCGATCTGAAAATAGATGTCATTCGGCATATCGCGTAGCAGCACGGCCAGCAAAGCGCCCGCCATAGCGAAAGGCACCGCCATGATCACCGCGAGCGGCAGCGCCCAGGTCTCAAACTGCGCCGCCAGAATCAGGAATACCATGATAATCGCCAGACTGAACGCAAAAACAGCCGCAGCGCCGGTGCGCTTTTCCTGAAACGCCTTGCCCGTCCACGCGATCTGATAGCCATCCGGCAATACCCGCGCGGCAATCCGTTCAACCAGTTCTATCGCTTCACCCGAACTGAGGCCGGCAACACCACTGCCGATGAGCTTGGCCGACAACAATCCGTTAAAGCGCTCCAACTGCTCGGCGCCGATAACATGCTCGATGCGGATCAAGGCTGACAATGGCACCATCTGCCCGGCCTTTGAGCGCACATAAACCTTGCCGATATCTTCCGGCTTCATCCGGAATGCCGCATCGGACTGCAACTGAACGCGATAAGTACGCCCGGCACGGTTGAAATCATTCACATAAAGCGACCCCATGGTGCTCTGCAATGTTTCATAAATATCGGTAATCGCAATGCCTTGCGAAATCGCCTTGGCCTCATCAACATGAATGTAGAACTGCGGCACCCGGGTGCGATAAAATGCATTGATCGATGCAATCATCGGTTCCTGCGCCAAAGCCGCCATAAAATCATCCACAACTTTGGCTAAGCGCTGCGGATCAGAACTGGTACGGCTCTGCACGTAGAGCTCAAACCCACCGGTACTGCCAAGTCCCCGGATTGCAGGCGGATTGAACGCGACCGCCATACCGTCCTTCTGTTGCGCACCGGCCGCAAACACCTGCCCGACCAGGTCATCCGCCGTCGACTCACGTTCCGACCATTCAGTCATCCGGGTAAACATCGTGGATACGTTGGTTTTGTTGCCGCCGCCGATAAAATCCAGCCCATTCACGGCAAACTGGAAGGCAACATCCTTGTTTTTCTCTATTTCAATACGAACGGCATCAGCCGTGGCGATCGTGCGGGAAAGCGATGCGCTGTCCGGCAAGATTACCGCAGCAATCACATAGCCCTGATCTTCAGGCGGCACGAGGCTGCCCGGAATCATCTTCAACAGATAACCGACGCCTGCGATAAAAGCCAAAAAGATTAAAACACTGATGCCGACATTGTGTATCGCAGCATTGACCCTGCCGACATAAAAGTTGCGCACACGATTGAAGGCACGGTTAAACCATTCGAAAAATGCGGCGTGCTGGTGAGTGGACTGGAGCAGCAAGGCGCATAACGCCGGCGTCAGCGTCAACGCCACAATTCCAGAAATGACGCCGGCAACGGCGACCGTTACCGCAAATTGGCGGTACAACTCTCCGGCCATGCCGCCGAGAAAGGCAACCGGCACGAATACCGCGGCCAATACCAGCGTCATGGCTACCACCGCGCTGGATACCTGCTGCATGGCCTTAATGGCGGCATTCAGCGGCGACAGTTTTTCTTCCGTCATCAGGCGTTCGATATTTTCCAGCACGACGATTGCGTCATCCACGACAATGCCGATGGATAACACCATGGCAAATAATGTCATGGTGTTAATCGAGTAGCCCAGTAGCCAGAGTCCGGCGAACGTACCGATCAAGGAAATGGGCACGGCAATAATCGGGATCAGCGTTGCCCGCCAGGTTTGCAAAAAAAGATAAACGACCAGCACTACCAGGATCATCGCTTCGCCGAGCGTCTTCACCACTTCCCAGATTGAGGCTTTGACAAACTGACTGGTGTCATAGGGCAGCACATATTGCATGCCCTCGGGAAAAAGCGGCCGCAGTTCCTCCATTTTGGATTTGATTTCGGCGGCGGTGTCCAGGGCATTGGCGCCAGTCTGCAAAAAAATACCGATACCGACTCCCGGCACGCCATTGAGCATGTTAACGATATTATATTCCTGCGCACCGAGTTCTATGCGCGCCACATCCTTCAGATACAGCACACCCCGCGGCCCATCGGCGCGCAGGATAATATTGCCGAATTCTTCAGGTTCGGTCAGCCGTCCTTTTGCGGTTACGGTATAAACCAGTTGCTGATCCGGCAGAGCCGGGTCCTGACCGATTTTCCCGGCGGCGTACTGCGCATTCTGCGCGCGTATCGCCGTTGCGATATCGCTGGTGGTTATCCCCAGTTGCGCCATCTTGTCCGGCTGTAACCAGATGCGCATGGAATAGTCCTGCGCGCCAAAAATACGCGCCTCGCCCACACCGCGCGATCGCTTTAGATCATCCAGAAAATTGTTGGTAATATAGTTGCTCAGGAACAACGGCGTATGGTCTTTATTTTGCGACGTTATCGCAAAGACGAGCAATAAATCGTTAGCACGTTTCTGTATGGTAATGCCGGATCGCCGGACTTCATCCGGCAGGCGCGGCAGGGCGATATTCACCCGGTTACTGATATTAAACGTTGCCAGGTCGATATCGGTGCCGATTTCAAATGTAACGGTAATGGTCAGTTGCCCGCTCGAGTCAGCGCTTGAATTAAAGTACAGCAAATCATCGACGCCGCTGAGTTGTTCTTCAATGGGTGCGGCAACGGTTTTGATCAGCGTTTCCGCACTGGCGCCCGGGAATCTCGCGGTTATCTGCACCACAGGTGGCGTTATCTGCGGATATTGCGCAATCGGCAATTGAAAAGCAGCGGCAATGCCTGCCAGGACAATAATGATTGACAATACGGAAGCAAAAATCGGGCGTGTAATAAAAAACTTAGTCATGCTGGCCTGAAAATGTCTGTTATGCGTCTATTTCAGTGTACGTAAGATAAAACTTCGGATGGATCGAGCAGTTGCGGATCAACCGGCATCTCCGGACTTAACCGGATGAGATTATCCACCGCCACGCGATCCCCGGCCTGCAGGCCATCGAGTATCACCCAATCCTTACCGACCCATTCACCTACGGTTACCGAACGTACAGTAACAGTATTATGCTCATCGATAACATACACGTACCGACCGAGATCCGAAGTCATCACTGCGCGTTGCGGCAGCAGAAAAACATCACTGGTTTCCCCGGCGACAACACGGACACGCACAAACTGACCGGGCAACACACGTTGCTCGGTATTTTCAAACGTTGCTCTGAGCTGTTGCGTGCCAATCAGCGGATCTATCGTGCTGGCGGCAAAATTAATGCTGCCCTTGTAAGGATATACCTCTCCACTCGACAGAACGAGGCGAACTTCATCAACATTCTGTTCACTCAACCGCCCGCCGAAACGACCGAGCTCATTGTCGGAAAAACTGAAGCGCACCCAGATCGGCGAAATCTGCGCCATAGTTGTCAATACACTGGTATTCGCCGCTGCAAGGACGCCTTCAGAAACCAGCGAGCGGCCAGTAATGCCATCAATCGGCGCTCTCACCGTTGTATAGGACAACTCAAGCTTTGCCTGCTGCACACGCGCTTTTAAACTGTGCAATGCAGTTTCGTTCAGCCTGAATTCGGCATATGCATTGTCATACGCACGCTGACTGACGAAATTCTCGGCCAGCAGTTTTTCGTGGCGATTTTTTTCAGTATTGGCCCTCATGACCTGTATGCTTTGTTCAAGAAATTCCGCCTCGACTTCAGCCAGCGCTTTCCGGAAAGGTTCGGGATCGATCTGATACAACGGCTCTCCGGCTCTGACAGCCATACCTTCATGAAAAAAACGCTGCAAAACAATACCGCCGACCCTCGGACGTATTTCAACCTCTTTCGCACCTTCCGTCAGTGCAACAGTTTCAGCGCTGACGGGTATCGTGGCCGGCTGCATGCGCAGCACACCGACCGATAACAATTCGCCAGACATGCCTCCCTCCTGCCGCACTTGATCACTGCAGGCAAACAAAAGAAAAAAAACACTTAATACTGAAACTGGCAGCAGAAATTTTTTCATATAAAAAGAATTACCTGTCTTTGTCATTTGTCAAAGCATAAAACCGAAAAAAATATAAAATTTAAAATAAATAATGTGCAGGTATTTTCACCCAAAAGAATTGACCACATAGGCGGTACAGGATTCGCAGCGTTCTGTATAATGAGTATTTTAGCTTATTGAAATGACAAGCGATTTGAAAAGTCATGGAATTTGACAATAGTGCCGCGCAGCTGATTTTCGACAGCAAGGGTACATTTTAAAAATAATCATTTCTGTGACAACTTAATAAAATATAAGGAAATTCTGTTTTTTTGACGCCGACACATGCCTGGAAGCATTCCAAGCAATTCCTGGTGACCGGCCGACAATATAACAGTTAAATTTGAATACGATAAACTGAAAAGGTGTGTTGAAATGCCAATACGTTATTTTATGGCCATTCTGGCTTTCTGCGGGATATTTACTACGACAAACGGGCAGGCATCGTTGAAATTGCCTGAAACTGTAAAAGTCGATCCCGCAGCGTTAGAATTTGAGCCCATGTGCGACCCCAAGATACCGGCCTCATGGCGCAAGGCTCAAGTCATTGAGGGCGTTCAGATTGAAGCTTCCGAGCAATGCAGTCCGGACAATCCCTATTTAATCGCAGCCGTTGTCAAGGGAACCAACAATATTTCCATGAATACGTTGATGGAAACCGGCCTGTCACCTGATACCGTCATCAAGACCGACGATATCGATGGCGATGGCGATCCTGACCGCATTACCATCAAGCTTGAAGTGATTGAGCTCAACGGGCGGACACCTGACTTCGAAGGTCTGGTGCCGCAATTTGAAATTGCGCCAGGCATAACACCCGGCGCATGGGTTTTTGCGCCAAAAACCAGCGGCATGTCGACTGAAAACTTCGAAAGTCTCCGCGCCAATTATTTATTACGCCTGCCTTCCCCGGTAATCCGGGTTGAAGTGGGCGACATTGTCCAGATTGTGGTGGAAAATACTCACTATTTTCCACACACCATCCATTTGCATGGTGTGGATCATCCTTTTTCTCATCATGAGTACAACGGCGGCAAATACGGCAATGACGGCGTGCCGCAGACCAGTGAACTTGATTTGATGCCGGGACAAAGCCGTGTTTATGAATTTCAGGCACGCCAGCCCGGAACCATGTTTTATCATTGCCACGTGCAGACACACACGCATCTGGCGATGGGACTGGCCGGCATGATTATCGTCGAAGAAAACCGCCCGAATAACTGGTTGCAGACATTAAATATCGGCGGGGGTAAAGTCCGCTACCCGTCAGTAGCTGTCAAGGAGCAATACGATCAGGAATACGATCTTCATTATCACGCAATGGATAAGGAACTGACCCAGATCATTCAGAAATACAATGACCCGAGGCTGATCGCACGCGATATGAACCGCAGGTATGACCTGACCGACGCAACCGAAGACTACTATACGCTAAACGGTCTATCGTTTCCCTATACGCTGCGGGAATCGATGATTATTGCCGAGCCTGATCAAAAAATTAAACTGAGAATGCTGAACAGCGGCGGTGAGTTTATAGCAATACACACACACGGTCATAAAGCCACAATCACGCATTATGACGGCGTGGAACAAAATCCGGCCGCGCGAATTACCCGTGATGTGTTTGATATGGCACCGGCGCAGCGCCTTGATCTACTGTTAAACACCACAAATGACGGGTTGCATAATTATGGGGAAGGCGCCTGGCTTTTTCACGATCATCGCGAAAAAGGCATAACGACAGACGGCATGAGCGAAGGCGGCAGCATGAGCATGATCACATACAAATCCTATCTCGACGAAATTGGCATGCCTGCTGTTGCACATGGTATTGATTTATCAATTTATTTCACCAAGGAATATTATCAGAGAAAGCTGCCTATCTGGCAGCACCTGGATGAGGCTGGCACTTTAGGTGCACCGGGCGTACGTTCGGGTTTCAATCCTGAAACAAAAACCACCCTGATAAATTTAATCGGCGGCTTTATAGTCGGTATTTTGATCTATTTACTGATCACCCGAAGGCATAACATTTCTGGGGTTATGACCACCGCAATAGCCAGGATTAAAAGCTTAAAAGGAGGCAAGGCAAATGGTTAAGCATTTATTCATTGCGGTGCTCGGCACGATTGTAATCAGCACCGCGGCATTTGCGCAGAACGCTGCTGATCACAGTGGTCATGATAAAGCTCATGATGAGCATTCCGGTCACGATCACTCCAATCATGATCATTCCTCGGACGATCGTTCACATGACGACATGGATCACAGCGGGCATGATCATGACCAAGATGATCACAGCGGCATGGATCATGGTCATGATCATCCCATGGAACTGCCCGGAGAACATGGCATGCTGCATCACGACCATGACCATACCGATCACCACGCCCACGGTGAGCATCACCATCATGGCGACGGTCACATCATGGATCATGAAGGCACTCATATCATGGGGCAGAATTTTGACAAACTGCCGAGCAGTTGCAGCAGCATTTCAGAAGATATTGAAATTACCGTACGTGCAGGCAGAAAGTATGCCAAGAAGTTTCCAGGCACCGCCTTCGCTTTTGACCAACAGGAATGGCGCGTCAAGCCCTGTTCCAGGATCACCTGGAATTTTGTCAATGAAGACAAAGTTCGCCATCAATTCATGATGCATGGATTGCCGCGTTATTTATACCATCTTGGCATGTTTCACCTTGAAAATACAGGTCCGAGAACAGTTACCGGCACCATGATTGTGCCGGCAGCGGACGAAACCTATCTCGTTCACTGCGATATTGCCCAACATATGGAGAAGGGTATGAAGGCACAGCTCGTCGTTGGCAAAGGTGGAGAAAATCTGCCAAGTATTCCCGGCTTGACCCCTTATGTTCTCAACGATATCTATGAAGCTGAAGATCTTCCAAAAGTATCCGACAGAGCCGGTACTGGAGGCAAGGATGCAAAACCTATAACGCAGCAGATAACGGACTTTTTTAGTGATAATGTGCCATTCTCGAATCTGACTTTAATTGGACTGCTGTTTGGCTTAATTTGCGCTCCACTGTTTGCGAGAATGATCGCGCTCAGAAAAAAGGAAGCTTCGAATGCGCCGTAGTTCTGATTTAAGTCCGACAGACTCCTTGGAATTCAAAGTGTTAAACAGAAAATGAGCACAAAATGCTGACGCCGCATATGATTGATCGATAAGGAAACATTTTGTATGCGTAACAAAGTGTTGTGACAAGATTCGGACTTTTAGAAATTGTCCTTAAAATGATGCGCAACCAATCAACCGCCGCGCTGCTACGATCCAAAGCAGCACGGCGGTTTTTTTATTTCACTGAAACAAAAATACAGCACTGAAACCTAAAAACCTCAGTTGACCGTTATCCGGAATGACTAACGATAGAAATACATAAAACAATTTGAGCAATGCCGGTTCATCCGGATGATGAGTCAAACTATGGTGTTTATAGCACGCCG
>CAZXBP010000085.1:0-12124 GCA_964639015.1 uncultured Nitrosomonas sp. | reverse complement strand
CAATATCATCGCTATTATTTGGCCAATGAGCGCGATTACCTCTACAACGCGGGCGGCGCGGCGATCATCAGAGATCCGACGGGTCAATCAGGCAGCCATGTGGGGGATGAGATCGATTTCCGCGCAAATATTCATGTGAGCCGTCATCAGGATGTACTGATAGGGTATTCAAAATTGTTCAGCGGGGATTTTCTCCAGGCGCAAAGGCCCGGCGTGAATTCCGATTTGTTCTATGTTCAATATAACTTCAGGTTCTGATATTCCCATAGGCTGATTTCGGCCTTGAAGTGTCACTGGCAATTTCCTTGATTCCCTTTATTGCGCAGGGAAATTGCCAGCCGATTTTTCGTGGCAGAAATGCTGTCATCAGTTCATCAAGGAATAGGTAGAGTAATTATCGCAGTACTCTGGAAAAAATAAGAAATCAGCGCACCCCATGGTTTGAAGTATATTGGTTCCCTTTGTAAAATCCGGCAATTTTAATTTCAGCATTTAAAGAGAGAAATCTATGTGTGGCATAGTGGGTCTGTTAGACATGCGCGGGAAAAGTGAAATCGATCGGGAATTGCTTGTGCGAATGAATCAGACCCAGGAGCACCGCGGGCCGGATGAAGGGGAAGTTTATCTTGAACCGGGACTGGGCCTGGGGCATCGCCGCCTGTCCATCATGGATGTAGCCAGCGGTCAGCAACCGCTTTTCAATGAAGACGGCAGTGTAGTGGTTATTTTTAACGGCGAGATTTATAACTACCGCGATCTGGCGGAACAACTGGCTGCGGCAGGCCATCAGTTTAGAACACACTGCGATACGGAAGTCATCGTGCATGCATGGGAAGAATGGGGCGAGCAATGCGTGGATCATTTCCGCGGCATGTTTGCATTCGGCGTTTGGGATAGAAACCAGGAAGTGCTTTTTCTGGCGCGTGATCGTCTGGGTATCAAGCCGATGTATTACGCAATGCTCGATAACGGCCAGTTTATTTTTTCTTCCGAACTTAAAGCGATTCTGGCGCATCCTGATTTCAAGCGTGAAATGAATCCCTGTGCGGTTGAGGATTATTTCGCCTATGGTTATATTCCCGAGCCTAAAACAATATTTCAGCAGGCCAGCAAGCTTTCTCCCGGGTTTTCGCTGAAGTTGCGGCGCGGCCAGGCAACGATTAAACCGCAAAAATATTGGGATGTTCCTTTCAAGCAGCTCGCTGCGATCGATGAAACCGAAGCAATGGAAACACTGATCGCTAAATTACGCGAATCCGTGGATCTTCATTTAATGACCGAAGTGCCGCTGGGCGCCTTTCTTTCCGGCGGCGTGGATTCGAGCGCGGTGGTCGCCATGATGAGCGGCATCATGAACGAACCCGTCAATACCTGTTCGATTTCTTTCGGCAACCCTGAATTTAACGAGTCCCGTTACGCGCAGGAAGTCGCCGAGCGCTATCATACCAATCATCATGTCGATCAGGTCGAACATGATGATTTCGATCTCATCGACAAGCTGGCGCTGCTGTATGATGAACCCTTTGCCGACAGCTCGGCTATACCGACTTACCGTGTGTGCGAACTGGCGCGCCAGCGCGTTACCGTGGCATTGTCCGGTGATGGCGGCGACGAGAATATGGCGGGTTACAGGCGTTACCGTTGGTATATGCATGAGGAAAAAATGCGTTCCGCGCTGCCACTGAGCGTGCGCAAACCACTGTTCGGATTGCTGGGCGCCATTTACCCCAAGGCCGACTGGGCGCCCCGGATTTTCCGTGCCAAGGCTACATTTGAGGCGTTAGCGCGCGACTCGGTTGAGGGTTATTTCCACAGTGTTTCAATCATGAGCGATAGTATGCGGCGACAGCTTTTTGCACCGGTATTCAGGCAGAAACTACAGAGCTACCGGGCGGTGGATGTGCTGCAGGAATATGCAAAGCAATCGCCCACGGATGATCCGCTGTCGCGGGTGCAGTATCTGGATATGAAAACCTATCTTGTCGGCGATATTCTGACCAAAGTGGACAGAGCCAGCATGGCGCATGCGCTGGAGGTCAGAGTGCCGCTGCTCGATCATGAGCTGGTCGAATGGATGTCTTCCCTGCCAGCCTCTGTCAAATTGAAAAACGGCGAAGGGAAGTATATTTTCAAGAAAGCCTTGGAACCTTATCTTTCCGATAATATCCTGTACCGCAACAAAATGGGCTTTTCAGTGCCGCTCGCTGACTGGTTCAGAGGGCCGCTGCGCCAGCATGTGCGTGACGCGGTTCTAGGACCGGTGCTGGCTGAAACGGGAATTTTTAACCGGAGTTATCTTGAAGAGCTGGTGGATCATCACCAGTCAGGCAAAAGAGATTACAGCGCGCCGCTATGGACGCTGCTGATGTTTGAATCTTTCATGCGCAATATCGTGAACGGAGCAGGCCGGTTTGTTTACGAAAGAAAGAAAGTGGCTTGATTTGCCGAAAACAGTGTGTCAGCGATTATCTGTGGCGCGATCTTCAGCTCAATGTTGGTAATCGTTCTATAGGGTTATATCGGATGTGTTTTTTTGAACACGTTTGCAGGCTACCGCAGGATAGTTTTGAACTTCTCAGTAGCGCGAAGTAATGTCGCGAGAATTCCCGGTTCCCAGACCGAATGTCCGGCGTCATCGATAATGATGTATTCCGCCTGTGGCCAGGCATGATGCAAATCGTCAGCGCTGATGATCGGGCACACCGCGTCGTAGCGGCCCTGGACTATGGTGGCTGGAATGTCGTGCAGTTTGTGTACATTGTCCAGCAGCGAGTTTTCCGGCAGGAAAATGTCATGACTGAAATAATGCGCCTCCATTCTGGCCAGTCCGAGAGCGACCGTATCGCCGGCGAAATAATTGACTGTTTCAGGACTTGGCAGTAATGTCGAACAGGAGCCTTCATAGATGCTCCAGTCGCGTGCGGCTGGCATGTGAATTCCGGGGTCCGGATTTTGCAGTCGTTGATAATAAGCTGCAAGAATATCTTTTCGTTCTTCGGGACTCAGCGGGTCGACAAATTTTCGCCATGCTTCCGGGAAAAAAGTCTGTAGTCCGTACAGAAACCAGTCAATTTCCTTTTTCCGGCACAGAAAAATGCCGCGCAGAATGAAGCCAAGGCAGCGCTCAGGATGCGCTTCCCCATAAGCGAGGGCGAGCGTGCTTCCCCAGGAGCCGCCAAAAACAAGCCATTTGTTGATGTTAAGGTGCGCTCTTAATCGCTCAAGATCATCGATTAATAAAGGTGTAGTATTATTACGTAATTCTCCCAGCGGCTGCGAGCGGCCTGCGCCACGTTGGTCCAGAATGATAATTCGATAGCCCGCGGGATCAAAGAAGCGTCGATGCGCTGGAGATGAACCGGCTCCCGGTCCGCCATGCAAGAAAACAACAGGTATGCCTTCCGGATTACCGGATTGTTCCCAGTAAATTGTATGAATCTCATCGACCGGCAGCATGCCGTGCTGGTAGGGTTCGATTTCCGGAAACAGGCCGGGCTGCGCTTTAAATTTCATGTGATTGAGTTATATTAAAATTGATACTCGATTTATTTTCCGGAGAATCCGGAAAAAGGTGATAAATAGCACAGAATTCAAAATCTGTATGATTTACGGTTCTGATATATTACACAGCATCTATTTTATAGGTATCCACAGATAAAGGTAATAGCATGCCGCATAGAATTTTGAAGGAAAATGATGTATCCCTGTTGCGTTCGGAAATTGAAATGCTGATGCTCGAACGGCAAAGCCTGCTTGATACAGTTGGTGCGGCAGCTCGATTTGTGGCGAGCCTGGACAGCAGTGTGTTACCAAAGGAGGCCCGTGGTACAGCGCAACTGTTGACAAAATCGTTGAATGAATTGAATGATGAGACGCTGCGCGATGCGCTGGAAAAAGTAAAGGGATAAATTGCCACCTATAAACGACGGACCGCAGTCGATAAACGATAAACCTAAAGTTGGATTGCTCTTGACAGGCGGCGGTGCGCGCGCTGCATATCAGGTTGGTGTTGTGTGCGCAATTGCCGAATTGCTGCCGAAAGATACGCGCAATCCTTTTCCTGTGATTTGCGGAACCTCAGCGGGCGCTATCAACGCGACGAGTCTGGCGGTCGCTGCAAACAATTTTTATGAAGGTGTGCAACAGCTTGAAAAAGTTTGGACTAACTTTCATGTGGATCAAGTTTATCGTTCTGATTTGATTGGCGTGCTTAGAAATGGTCTGCGCTGTCTGGTTTCATTATTTTCACCTGAATTTGGCCGTCACAGAGCCATATCCCTGCTGGATAACGCGCCGCTGGAATCATTGCTGTTGCGCCGGGTGCCGTTCAGGATGATACAACACTGTATTCGCACTGGCGCATTGCATGCGCTGGGAATAACCGCCTGGGGCTATACTTCCGGTCAGTCGGTAACGTTTTATCAGGGCGCAAGGAACATTAAGGCATGGAAGCGGGCTCAGCGCCTTGGTGTTCCAACGTGCATCAGCGCCAAACATCTAATGGCTTCATCGGCAATTCCGTTTTTCTTTCCGGCCGTCAAACTGAATCGTGAGTTTTTTGGTGATGGCTCTATGCGGCAGTTGACGCCGATCAGTCCGGCATTGCATTTGGGTGCGGATAAAGTGCTCATTATCGGGTTGCATAAAGAGACGAATATTTTGCCTGAACGTGTCAGCGCACCAAGCTATCCCTCTTTTGCGCAAATTGCCGGACATGCGATGAGCAGTATTTTTGTCGATAGCCTGGATGTGGATCTTGAACGTTTGCAAAGAATCAATGAGACATTAAAAATGATACCGAACGACAAACTGCGCGAAAAAAACATCAGACTGCGTCCGATCGAGACGATGATGATATCGCCCAGCGTTGAAATCAATGAAATAGCGCAAAATTATGCTCAGTCATTGCCGGCTACCATGCGGTATTTATATCGTGCGGTTGGCGCAATGAATCCCAACGGCTCAACATTGTTAAGTTATGTGCTGTTTGAAGCACCGTTTTGCCAGGCGCTGATTGAGTTGGGTCGTAATGATGCATTAAGACAAAGGGAAAAAATTCTGCAGTTTCTAAGTGATTAGATCCCGTGTTTACGCGTGAAAAAGTTAAAAATGAGGTGAAATGAATGGACTTCGATAGTCCGCAGTTCTGGATTGCAGTGATGCAGATTATAGCGATTGATATCGTATTAGGCGGCGATAATGCGGTTGTGATTGCATTAGCCTGTCGTCGTCTGCCGGAAAAACAAAGGCGGCTTGGAATTTTCTGGGGAGTGCTTGGCGCTATTACGTTACGCGTGATACTGATTTTTTTTGCGTTAAGCCTGCTCGCCGTTCCTTATTTAAAAATCGTCGGTGCATGTCTTTTAGTATGGATCGGGATCAAGCTGCTGCAACCGGAGCCTGTTGGCGATGGACACGACATCGCAACCAGTACAACACTGATTGGCGCAATCAAAACGATTATAGTCGCTGATGCAGTAATGAGCCTTGATAATGTGATCGCGATAGCCGGCGCAGCTAAAGACAGCATGGCACTGGTTATTTTTGGTCTGGTGTTCAGTGTACCGATCATCGTCTGGGGCAGTAAGCTGGTGATGAAACTTATGGACAGATATCCGATAACCATTGTTATCGGCGCGGCATTGCTTGGATGGATTGCTGGCGATATGGCGGTTACCGACGTAGTTACCATGGCATGGGTGGATCAGAATGCCGTTTATCTGCATTGGTTAATGCCGGTTCTGATTGCCGGGTTTGTCGTAATTGTTGGTAAAAGAATAGCCGCGCGTGCGCAAGTTCATATAAGGCCAGTGATCGATCTGGTTGAGGAAAGCGAACTGCATCAGAAAAAAGACAAATAAAAACACACAAAATTTTTATCACTCTGTTTGAAAATGTTACAGAATTTTCACTCAAATAGCGGGAATTTAAACATGCTGAAATTTTTATTGCCTGTCGACGGTTCTGATAATGCCGGTAAGGCGGTCGAAAAAGTCATAGAAACAATGGACTGGTATAAAACCGAACCGGAAATTCACCTGCTTAATGTGCAGTCTCCGCTTGATGGTAATGTTTCTTTATTCATTAATCAAAATGATATTAAACAATACCATCAAGAAGAGGGATTGAAGTGTCTGCAAAAAGCACGCCTGATGCTCGATCAATCCGGGGTTAAGTATCACTATCATATTACCATCGGTGATCCGGTGGACAGGATAGAGCAATTTGCAACAGAGCTGGATTGTGATCTGATCGTCATCAGTGCGCGTGGCCACGGCGTTATTAAAACTATACTGCTGGGGTCGGTGGTGAATAAGGTTATGCAGTTAACCTCAAAGCCGGTTCTGCTGGTTAAATAATGACTGGAGCATTCAAGTGAAGCTGAGGATTCTGGGATGTGGAGGTGGTATCGGCGGTGATTCCGATACCACGTCCATGCTGGTTGATTCCGATATTTTGATTGATGCCGGAACCGGAGTGGGTAATTTGACACTCGACGAGTTAAAGTGTATTGATCACATTTTTGTCACACACTCACACCTGGATCATATTGTTTTTATTCCGTTTCTGGTCGACACTGTTGGCTTCATGCGTCAGAAACCCGTTACCGTATATGCAACTCAGGCGACACTGGATGCACTCAGGCAGCATTTGTTTAACTGGCATATATGGCCTGATTTTACGAAAATCCCGGATGCCCGTGATCCCTATATGCGATATGAAGCAATATCAGAAGGAGAGGTCGTTGATCTTGACGGCAGAAAAATTACACCGTTGCCTGCCAATCACGTTGTACCCTCGGTAGGCTATTTGGTTGATTCTGGAAGCGCAAGTCTCGTATTCACAGGAGATACGACCACAAATGACGCATTATGGCCAGTTGTAAACACTATTCATAATCTCAAGTATCTTATTATTGAGGCGGCTTTTTGCGAAAAAAAGAAAGAGATAGCCATACGATCGAAGCATCTCTGTCCAAGCCTGTTATGTGCAGAACTCAAGAAACTCAAATGTAAAGTCGAAATTTATATTACTCATTTAAGGCAAGGCGAAGCCGATCTGACGATGCGCGAAATTCAGGCTTGCGCCGAAAAATTGAATCCGCGCAGACTAATGAAAAACGATGTTTTCGAGTTTTAAAGTATTTTGACGAGGTAACCCATGAACATGATAACCGCTGCCAAACCGGCAGAGAATAAATCTGCCGAGATCGATCATAAACTGGAGTTCTCAAGCAGCCTGCAAGCCGTTACCAATAAAATTCATGCGGCTGGTGATATTGATGAAATCATGCTGGAAGTCAGCAAAGATATTTGCAGTTTATTCAATGCAGATCGTTTAACGATTTATACTTTAAGCGAAGACAAGTCTTTTTTGACTTCCCGAGTCAAAACCGGGCTGGATTCTTTTCGGGATCTTAAGTTGCCGCTTTGTGAGCGTAGTATTGCCGGATATGTAGGCTTGACCAAGGAAATTATTAATCTCGAAGATGTTTATAATAAACAGACATTAAAGAATATTAATGAGAAACTGACATTTCTGCAGGAAGTCGACAAGCGTACCGGTTACCGCACCAAGCAAATGCTGGTCTCGCCGATAGTAACGGCGGAAGACAATGTACTGATCGGTGTAATCCAAGTCATCAACAATAAGGACGACAAACCTTTTTCACCGCTGGTGGTTGATGGTGTCAGGGAAATATCCAGAACGCTGGCTATTGCCTTGAGGCAACGTCAGAAATCATTTAAGTTACTCAAATCAAAGTATGATCATTTGATTCTGGATGCAGTTATCTCTGTTGCTGATTTCGAACAGGCGACACGAACGGCACGCGAAAAAGGGTGTGATCTTGAAGATGTGTTAATTGATCAATTTCGGATTACAGCCCCTTTAATTGGAAAAGCACTGGCGTCTTTTTTTGACGTCAAATATGAGCCTTTCAAAGCGGAGCGGGTAAAGCCATTGGATTTGCTGCGCAATCTGAAACGAGATTATATCGAAGCCAATGCATGGCTGCCGATTGATGATGGAAAAGATGGTCTGGTGGTTTTAACGTTAGATCCGGATCGTATTAAATCGCTGCGGATCGTCAATAATATATTTCCCAAGTATAAAATTATTTACTCGGTAACTACGCAGCGTGAGTTCAAGCAGACCGTCGAGCAATTTTATGGTGGCGGTTACGAAGATAACGATACCAGTAACATTAATGAAATGCTCGTCGGTATGGAGGATGAAGGCGAAGAAGCGTACGAACTGGATGAAACATCAGCTGCATCAGATAACGAGCTGGTCAAACTGGTGAATAAAATCATTATTGAAGCCTATAAGATGGGTGTTTCGGATATACACGTAGAACCCTATCCCGGGAAGGAAAAAACCAAAATCCGATTTCGCAAGGACGGTTCACTGATGCCTTATATCGAAATACCGGCAGGTCTGCGAAATTCCTTGATTACACGTATTAAAATCATGTGTGATCTGGACATATCCGAAAAACGGCGCCCACAGGATGGCAAGATCAAATTCAAAAAATTTGCGCCGCTGGATATTGAACTCAGGGTGGCCACAGTGCCATCGGCTGGTGGCATGGAAGATGTGGTGATGCGTATCCTGTCTGCAGGAGAACCGATTCCACTGGATGATATGGGTTTTACACCACATAATCTTGAAGAACTTAAGCAAATCGTCAGCAAACCCTATGGACTGTTTTTTGTCTGCGGCCCCACCGGTTCAGGTAAAACGACCACACTGCATTCAATCCTGAAGTACCTCAACCGTCCTGAAACAAAAATATGGACGGCCGAAGATCCTGTTGAAATTACGCAAAAAGGATTGCGTCAGGTGCAGATGAATGTCAAGGCGGGACTGACTTTTCCTGTGGTGATGAAAGCATTTCTGCGGGCTGATCCCGACATCATCATGGTCGGTGAAATGCGTGACAAGGAAACCACCAGCATCGGTATTGAAGCCTCATTAACCGGCCATCTGGTTTTTGCAACATTGCATACTAACAGCGCACCGGAATCTGTTATTCGTTTACTCGACATGGGAATGGATCCTTTTAATTTCGCCGATGCGTTACTCGGCGTTCTTGCGCAGCGATTAGCCAAGCGTTTATGCAAAAAATGCAAACAGCCGTATGTCGCTGAAGAGCGGGAAGTCAAATCCCTACTCAATGAATATTGTGAAGAATTGAGAAATATTGATCACTTTAAACAAAATCCGGAATCTGCATTGGATGAGATACTGATGAACTGGAAGAAACAGTACGGCGACGAAAAAGGGCAGATTGTTTTATATAAATCGGCGGGGTGTGATGACTGTGCTGGAACCGGTTATAGTGGTCGTGTAGGCTTACATGAATTGCTAACCGCCTCTGATGCCTTGAAAAAAAACATTCAGGAACGCGCAAGAGTTGCGGACATGCTGGTAACGGCGCTTGGCGAAGGCATGCGCACATTAAAGCAGGATGGTATAGAAAAAGTTTTACAGGGTATTACCGACATTCATCAGGTCAGGGTCGTTTGTATCAAGTAAAAATCTGAATAAAATTT
This sequence comes from uncultured Nitrosomonas sp., assembly GCA_964639015.1. GTDB lineage: Bacteria > Pseudomonadota > Gammaproteobacteria > Burkholderiales > Nitrosomonadaceae > Nitrosomonas. The sequence goes on along the minus strand of CAZXBP010000085.1, from coordinate 2,567 downwards.
GGTATGATTAATTTCTATTTTGCTTACAGTAACTTTTATTCAATATTCCTGGATTTATGATCTTTCACATCAAAATACACAGCAAGCTGTATTTATTCCTGGTAATCATGATTTTTGCCTTAACTTCTACTTTGTCCGCAAGATCCCAGGCTGCACAATTGCTGGATATTCGTCCTCACGAAGCGGCGGACGAGTGCAACGCTGAAATTTCACAGATCAGAGTGACGGTTAATGGTGTTGCGTATGGCGGTATGCTAACAGTCGGTCTGTATGATGATCCGCATCATTTTCTTGTGAAGCAGGGTAGAAAACGGCGTATACGGATTCCAGCCACCGAGGAACAACATATTGTTTGCGTTACTCTCGACAAGCATGGTACCTATGCTGTTGCGGCTTATCATGATCAGGATGCCGATCGCAAATTGAAACGACGCGGGAACATGCTGCCTGGAGAGCCTTTTGGATTATCCAATAATCCTGAACCGGTGGTGGGGATGCCAAGGTTCAGTGATTCCGCTTTTACAACCAAAGGACTGGGTGCGGATATTATTATTAACCTGAATCAGCCATAACCGCTTATCGAATGTCCGGTTTTTCAGTTATAACAAGAAGCGCAAACCCGTGGCTTATCGCAGACCGAAAATCATTCGTTAGCGGCACTCAAGTATTGTGTCGTTTTTCCGGATTCGTTGAATCAATGTGGCAGATTTGATAGCAAATGAAAATGCTGTTTAATCTGGCTGTTACTGTTCTGAGCGTTTACCTGCTGTTTCTTCTGTTGATATTTTTGTTGCAATCCCACCTGCTGTACTTTCCCAAGGTTGAGAAAAATATTTCGGTTACGCCGGAACAACTTGGTTATAGCTTTGAGTCGGTTAGGTTTAAAACTGCGGATAATGAAACATTACATGGTTGGTTTATACCGGCGCCGGATGATGCAATAGGAACAGTGCTTTTTTTTCATGGCAATGCGGGTAATATCGCGCATCGGTTGGGATATTTGCCGATGTTCCGACAACTCAAGCTGAATGTATTTATTTTTGATTACCGCGGTTATGGTCAGAGCAGCGGTTCGCCGACTGAAGCAGGAACATATGCCGATGCATTGGCAGCATGGCAATACCTGACCGAAACCAAGGGCATTCCTTCGTCAACAATTATTTTATATGGCGAGTCACTGGGTGGTGCAATTGCGGCATGGCTGGCCGCACAAAAGCACGCTGCACTTTTGATATTATCCTCCGTATTCACATCGGTTCCGGATCTGGCCCAAACAATTTATCCTTTTTTGCCGGTACGCTGGATTTCGCGATTTGAATACAATACGCTGGAGTATCTCAAGTCAATTGATTGTCCGATATTTATAGCCCATAGTCCGCACGATGAAATCGTGCCTTTTTCACATGGCGTAAGGCTATTTGAAACCGTCAATACGCCGAAACAATTCTTGAGTCTGGCTGACGGTCATAATGAAGGGTTGGTTTTTATGCGTGAAGACTGGATTGCTGTGCTGGATTCGTTTGTCAGGATGCATTTAAACCGAGATAAAGCGTCACCACTGTTTTTGCAGGAATAAGAATGGAATAAGCTGAAGGGCGTTTCTAAAATAAAACAGAAAATTAGAGTAAATGCCTGACGGCATTCTGCTCGGCAACTAATTCCGTATAGCTTATTTTCATCTTCTCTTTATCAAAGTCACTTAACTCAAGGCCTTGCACAATGCTGTAGCTGCCATTGCGGCAAGTAACCGGATAACTGTATACGACACCCTTGGGTATGCCATAACTTCCATCGGACAGAATGCCCATGGATGTCCAGTCATTCTCACGGGTGCCGAAAACCCAGTCCTGCATATGATTAATTACGGCATTTGCGGCGCTTCCGGCGCTTGATTTTCCATGACGTGCTTCAATAATCGCCGTGCCGCGCTTTTGCACGGTGGGAATGAAATGCTCAGTAACCCACCGGTTGCTATCTTCTATCAGCGATCTGACCGACACTTGATCTATCGCTGCATGATTCAGGTCGGGGTACTGGGTATTCGAATGATTACCCCAAATGATCATTTTGCTGATATTGGTGACGGGGCGTGAAAGTTTCTGCGCAACCTGAAATAAGGCGCGATTGTGATCGAGCCTGAGCATCGCTGAGAAGTTGTGCGGATTAAGATCGGGCGCATTTTTCAAAGTTATATAGGCATTAGTGTTGGCAGGATTCCCAACAACAAGCACTTTGACGTTTCTGTCAGCTACTTCGTTGAGTGCTTTTCCCTGTTCGCTGAAGATCGAACCATTAGCTTCCAGCAGATCTTTGCGCTCCATGTTCTCGCCGCGTGGGCGCGCACCGATAAGCAATGCCATATCAGTATCTCTGAAAGCGACTCGTGGGTTATCCGTCGTGATGAGATCGGACAGCAAAGGAAATGCACAATCCTGCAATTCCATGACAAGACCTTCAAACAGTTGATCCGCGCTGGGAATGTCGAGTAATTGCAAAATAACTGGTTGATCTTTACCGAGCATGTCTCCTGCTGCTATGCGAAAGAGCAGGTTGTAGCATATTTGTCC
>CAZXBP010000084.1:0-12235 GCA_964639015.1 uncultured Nitrosomonas sp. | reverse complement strand
CAAGAAGTGCAGTGAAACAGCATCCAAACGATGAAGGATTTATTACTTCTCACAATCAAGGTCTATTCCTGATTTACGCTTTGTAATATTCGGTTTTTTCCATAATTTCTAATATTGTGGAAAAAGTATTGATGCCGGATTTAAAACAGCGGCAAGCATAGATGATGAGTTGGCGACGAGTTGTGAGAAAACTCACAATGCATGTGTACAAGCCTGGTTATGATGCCAGGGTATTTTGCAGTGCTTTTTTCCGATGAGAATTGCTTGTATTAGCTTCGTGTCGGGTAAAAAATCGATAGGGATGCAGTATTTGTCACTTTCGATGAAGTCATCTCAAACCAATGAAATAATGTTTTGTCGGTTTGGGAATTTGTATGTCAACTTTGGAGGAAATTTATATGATTTTAATGAAGACGTTCAGTCGCCTGACTGGGGTAATAGTTGCCGGCTTGCTGGCATTTTCAGCCGGAATGCTCAATGCGAGCGGCCCGACTGCATACAACAACTATCTGCAGCCCGTGGTAACTGCAATTGACTACCACACACGCGTGATTTATCTCTTTAATTACGAAAACGACAAATTGATCATCGTTGATCCTCAGAGCATCAACGGATGGCCGGGTGATATTCCGCTGCAGCATACAGCGATATTGCCGGGGGGAGATACGATATATATTTCTTCCGATAATACCGAGGATCATTCTTCCTACATCATTGCATTAAAAGTCATCAGTATTGACTGGGATGCCGGCACAGCCGCACTGAATCTGGAATCCGTCATGGTGGCCGACAGTCCGAACACACCAGCCGAGTTGCCGTTTGTGGAGCCGGTCAATGATGTTCAGGATGTGCCGAACTGGTTGATAGGCCGCGGAACCCAGATTCACGGCAATACCTTTCTGCCTTACTCGGATTTCATGTATATGACCGAATTTACGTCTGACAGGGTTCGTGTGATTGATGTTAAAACGAACCAGCTGGCCAGCGTGGATCCGATCAGCATACCCGGATATACCGAACAGACACATGGCATTAACTTCAATAGTTCAGGCACCATAGGCCTCGGAACGGGTTATTTTTTCGATAACAGCGTGATCGATGTGTACAAGCCGAACCGGGAAACAGGCGAGTTGCATGCAGTAGGGCAAATCATGCTCGGCGATGAAAAAAGGCATGCAGCCTTTACACACTTTGTCTACTGGCTGGACGAGCGTTATGCGGTTACAGCTTCAATGCAGTTTGATAAAACTTCACTGACGCCGGCTACGACCAAAAAAATCATACCGCCGAGTGTGTGGCTGCTGGACGCGGTTGAAGGCACCGCGAAAAAAATTATCAAAGACACCCATCATGCCGATGGCCGCGGCGTATTCCGTTCGCCATCCGATCTGGCGGTAGTTAATGGTAAGCTTTATCTTGCCGAGGAAGATACGCTGGATTACTCTTTTGGTAACGATGGATATATTTCAGTGTTTGATCTGACTGATCGTGACAAGCCGCGTTTCCTGAAAAGACTGAAACCAGGGCAAGAGCTTCCGACAGGTTATGCCGTAGCGCATACCATCAGCCCGACGCCCGATAATCGTTATCTGATTATTGCAAGCTGGGTTTCCGGTTATGTGCTCAAGCTGGATACTTATACCGACACGATTGTCAAAATCTGGGGACCGGCGGATGGCCTGGTATCTCCGCATGGCATATTCGCTGCGGGTGGTAGCCGGTAAGTACCTAACTGTTTAGCGTTGATCGATTCCCATTGACTGTTATCCGGTTATGAATTAAACGAATGACAGTCAATGGATTATCGGCTTACGCGCATCTGTCGAAGGTATTTGGAAATGGAGGTATTGAATTGAAAGCGCGAATGTTCAGCACAAAATTGGTTTTAATCATCGTCTCGATCACGCTATTGATGATGCATGTCAACTTGTCAGCGGCGCTACTCGTTCTGCAGCGGCCCGTGCCGCTCAAGACTGAAGTTATCGCGCAGTTAACGGAAGCATCTGCCAGAGAAGACAATACCTGGCGTCTGATTATTTTCGGATTTACCCGCTGCAAGGATATTTGTCCGATTTCACTGGGCAATCTGCACATGTTGATACAGGCTGCCGACGCTGAAAAAATCAGGATTCACGGTATTTTTGTTTCAATTGACCCGGATCGGGATTCGGATGCCGCACTATCAGGCTATACCGACCGGTTCGGTGCGGATATTTCCTATTTGCGTTTTGAAGATAAGGAACTGGAGCAATTTAAACAGGCTTTTGGTGTTGAAGTCACGTTTCTGACAAAAAACGAAGGTAACCTGCAGAACTATCAGGTTGATCACAGTACCACTGCATTTCTGATCGATCCTGAAGGCAGGATTAAAGCGATGTTCGATGCGGCCAGGGATGCCGCGGCTGTGGCGAAACTGTTTCAAGAGAACAGGGAAATGTTTTGATGATGATCCGATTTTTTATTGTATTTTTTCAACTGGCTTTGGTTGCCAGTCCTGTTTCCGGTATGCGGATTGACGCCGATCCGCGCATGATTATTTCTTTTGCAGATCAGTCATTGCCGCCGGAACTGGATATTTTGCGCGTGACGACAGATGTATCGGAAGATAATCATTTGATATTCAGAATACAGACCAAAGGCGAGCGAATCACTGGTGATGGTAATGATTATGTGTTACTGAACATCCAGCACGAAAAAACATATGCAATAATCATTCCGATAAATAAGGAAACCGACGGGACAGTACGGATTTTTGAAGGTGAATTTCTCTCATCCGCACTATTGACATCCAGTATTTTGAAGCAATCCGGTTTGGGCGACGAACATGCCGGATTCAACGCGAAGCATCTCGGCCGCGGTGTGGAATTCAGGATGCCGCTTGATTGGATTAATTTCGGTGCGGATTTCGGTTTTGATGCTTACACAGTCAGTGCTACTGAACAAGATCAGGTTCTATACATTCACAAGATTTATGACCAGGCGAGAAGAGGGAATTTGTCGACAAACCAGGTATCCGCGATCACGTTGCTAAACGCCATTTGTTCGCCAAAGAAATAAACAGTGTCCGTCTTTCATCGCTGTGCGGAATTGTGATTTTTTAGCTGTGGCGCGATAAGCTTCTATCGCGCCGCTACGCACTTCAGGCTTTATACCCAGGCCATCATGCCCATCTCCAGCGGATGGGTCAACAACGGATGATTGGGATACATACGAATGTAATATTCCTGTTTGCCGCAGAGATCCGGCGCGAGCTTGAGTTCAAAAATATGCTCATCCTGTTCGGTGATGCCGGTGAATGTGAAGGGAAAATGGTTGAAATTGTTGAAACGGGTTTTTTTGTATTGACGGCAAATCAGCAGTTCCACGATGACATCTTCGGGCTTCAGGCCGTTCAGTCTGACAGCCACTTTAAAATCCAGCGCATCATTAAAATCCGCGCGGTTGCGCGGTTCATCAATGCGACGGATTTGAACGTCACCCCAGGTTGTCCTGACACGCGTCTTCCAGGCGGCGATTTGCCTGGCTCCTGCATAATGATCGGCTGTGTACCGTTCACCTTGCTTACTTGCTGGTAGATAGAAATTTTTCAGGTACTCACTGACCATGCGCGCAGCGCTGAAGCGTGGCAGCAGTGATACCATCGAATGCTTGGCCATGCGGACCCAGTCAGGCGAATAGCCGAATTTGCTGCGATTGTAATACAGCGGAATGACCTGATCCTGCAGGATCTCATAGAGCGCCTGGCTTTCTTCCTGATCGCGCACAACGGCTTCCATATTTTCCGGTCCGGGTTTAATCGCCCAGCCATTGTGGCCGTCATAGCCTTCTCCCCACCAGCCATCAAGAATACTCAGATTGATAGAGCCGTTAATGCCGGCTTTTATACCCGATGTGCCGCTGGCTTCCAGTGGGTAGATTGGATTATTAAGCCACACATCCACGCCGGAAACCAGCCGTCTTGCCAGGCGCAGATCATAGCCTTCAACAAGCAGAAGCCGTCCTTCGAATTCCGGTGTACGTGCAATCTGGCTGATACGCCGGATCAGATCCTGCCCCGGCACATCAGCCGGGTGCGCTTTGCCGGCAAAAATAAATACTATGGGACGTTCCTGATCCAGGATAATTTTGCGCAGCCAGGTAAGATTCTCAAACAGTAACGCCGCGCGTTTATAGGTTGCGAAACGGCGCGCAAAACCAATTGTCAGAATGTTCGGATTGAGCGGGTCGGTGTACTTAAGCAGCCGGTCCAGATGTGCATCGGAACCGTGATTACGGGTATTTTGTTCAGCCAGACGATCGCGGACACCGAAAAGCATCTGCGATTTCAGCGATTGCCGTATGCTCCAGAACTGGTGGTCGGGTATTTCATAAATACGCTGCCAGAATGCCGTATCGCACATTTTGTTACGCCACGCATAGCCCAGATGACGGTCAAACAGATCCGACCACTCCTGGGCCAGGAACGTAGGTACATGTACGCCGTTGGTGATATAGTTCATGGGATTTTCTTCCGCTTCAACCTGCGGCCACAAGTCCCTGCATATTTTACTGGATACCTCGCCGTGTATTTTGCTCACGCCATTATGCGTGCGTGAGCCGCGAATGGCGAGCGCGGTCATGTTGAATTCAGGACTGCCTGCCGTGCGGCCGAGCGCCATGAAAGCCTCATGCGTGATGCCAAGGTCGTGATAAAAAGACTTGAAGTAAGTCTGAATCATTTCTTCGCTGAAAAGATCATGCCCGGCGGGAACCGCAGTATGGGTCGTAAAGATTGTGCTGGCTGCCACGGCTTCCAGCGCTTCGGCAAAATTTAAACCTTCATGCATCAGGAAGCGTGCACGTTCCAGAATCATAAATGCCGCATGTCCTTCGTTGATATGCCATGCGGTCGGCTTAATCCCAACGGCATGCAGAGCGCGCACGCCACCCGCACCAAGAATAATCTCCTGTTCGATGCGCATGGTCTTGTCGCCGCCGTACAGTTTGTGGGTAATATCGCGATCGTGCAACGAATTTTCAGGTAAATCGGTATCAAGCAAATAGAGGGAAACGCGGCCGATTTTGACAGCCCAGACTTTCAACAAGACGGTGCGGCCTGGTAATGCGACATTGATAAGCACTTCCGTGCCGTCATCATGCAGAACGGGTGCCATCGGCAGATCATCAAAATCGGAAACGGTATATATAGCCTGCTGATTTCCTTGATTATCAATGGTTTGAAAAAAATAACCCTGACGATAAAGCAACCCGACACCGATAAACGGCAACTGTAAATCGCTCGCCGCCTTACAGTGGTCGCCCGCCAGAATACCGAGACCGCCGGAGTAGATAGGCAGGCTTTCATGAAATCCGAATTCAAAGCAGAAATAAGCGATCTGATCGTTCGGACGCAGACCGTTAACTTTATCTTTATGGGACGGTTCATAATGATAGGAATCATATGCGGCCAGAATGCTGTCAAATGTGGTCAGAAACATGGCATCCTCAGCGGCTTTCAACAGCATGGACTCATCCGCGCGCTTCAGAAATGCTTTTGGATTATGGCCCACCGCGCCCCATAGAACCGGATCAAGGCGGGAAAAAAGCGCGCGCGTACCACGATCCCAGCTATACCATAAATTATTGGCAAGCTCTTCCAGACGTTTGAGGCGGTCGGGTATTTTGGGATTGATTGTTATGGTGAATGTGGTTTTTGAAGACATAAACTATAAACCTTTGAAAAAGACTGAAGGACTGTAGCATTTTGTTATGCGTCAGGTAAGCTTTTTACAGCGAAACGTCGCATTTTAAACGCGCAAAGATAATAATTCCTGCGCTTTTCTTCTCGCGCCCAGGAGGCTGGCTGCGGGGTGGGTAACGACTTTTACCGGGATCTTGCTCAGCAACGCCGAGAAACGGCCTTTGTCGCAGAAAGCGCGCATGAAATATCCAGCCTGAAGCGTGTCAAGGATTTTTGGCGCAATGCCGCCGGCAATAAACACACCGTCGCGGCATAACCCTGCAAGCGCCAGATTGCCGGCAAATGCGCCATAAATCTCGGTGAACAGTTCGAGCGATTTGACGGCAACGGGATGCTTTTGATCATGGGCCAGTGTAGTTATGGCTGCGCCGCTGTCTTCATCCAGCGCTATGCGGCTGATATTTTTGAATTCCGCCAGATTTGTCTGCAGAAAGTTGAAGATTTGCGTTAATCCGCTGCCGGATAACAGTCTTTCCACCGAAACATGGTGAAATTTTGTTTGCAGCGATTCCAGCAGTCGAAGCTGTAGTCCGTTCACCGGCGCGAAATCAATATGGCCGGCTTCGGTGGATACCGGCTGATACCTGTCTTTTTGCCAGACCAGCCATGCCACGCCCATTCCGGTGCCCGCGCCAAGAATCACACGCATTGTTTCGGGTTGCGCATGGCCTGACTGCAGGGTAACCAAATCGGCAGGGGACAGTTCATCGACAGCCAGTGCCGCTGCCTCGAAATCGTTCAACAGTCTGACTTCAGGAATGACAAACGTACGCATGATCTCGGCGGCGTCGATTTGCCAGGGCAGATTGGTTAAGCTTGCGCGTTGATCGGCGACAGGCCCGGCCACGGCAAAGCAGGCAGTTTCCGGGCTATCCGGGCTGTTTTTAATTTCGGGCTGGTTCAAGAAGTCGTTGAGAATATCGGAGAAACAGACATATTTATTGCTCTGGTAGCGACGCATGCACAATTCCCGCACAACGCCATTTTCCAGTCGGGCCGCCTGCAACAGCGTTTTGGTGCCGCCAATATCGCCAAAAATCATCTGCACGTTCTTGATTTCCGTTTCAACAATGTTTTATAGAGAAATAGCATTGGAACGATTTTACGCCGGTCTTGAGAGGCGACTATGGTAGTCGCTTTGGAATCAGAAATCCATAAATAATGATGGGATTGATAAATCTGCCGGCTTAATCCGTGCATGCGCTGAAGAAAGGTGGCAAATACTCGAATACTGTGCCCGCTGTATGTTCATGCAGTGCTTACAGGACAAAGAATAATGAGAGTCAGGGAGGAGGGCTTTTCACCCGGCCTCTTCTTACCTGATAAGAAAGAAATTCACCGGCCTGATAACCGGTCATTCCACGGTTGTCGATCATAACCGGGAATCGCCGGTACTGGCCGATGAGGTGCTTACAAAGGCTGGATTTTGACAGCTATTTTGTATTGATTGGACGACTGAATATCGCTGAAAAACAATTCACCGGAGAATTCAGTTCCTGACAGGCTGCGCAGCTTGAACTTGTGACCGATGCGGGAAAGGAAACGCAAATAAGCGTTAACACGTTTCTCATCGCTATCCAGCAGGTCAATTTTTTTCAGTGTGGAGATGATGCTGGAAATATGAAGCTTGCGGAGTTGACCCGCTGAAATATTCAGCAGCGCTTCCGCTTTATGATTAGCCTCAACAATCATACCGTTTTCAGCGAGTATGAGTACGGCGTTATGGCCGACGTCGGAAAGCTGATTTTCATTGAAAGTCGGCACCTGGTGCCGGGCTCCTGTAGTTTTGTCAAGAAATTGCGTATTCATCGTGTTTCCTCCTCTTCAGCGGCCAGCCAATCCTCCAGCTCGTATCCAGGCATAAAACCGCGCGCCTGGGCCTTATAGTATGCATTGATTTCAATACGCGTCTGTAATGACGTTTGATTGTCCGTAGTTTTTGCTTGCGAACGTGTGCGTTTGGGCGCTGCTTGCAGGCGATCTTTAGATGGTGCGACAATACTATTCATCTGACATCCTCCTTTGTTAAAAAAGGTTTTTACATCTGTAAGTTGGACGATTTAATGATATTCAATTGTCCGGATAAAACATATACGTGCTGACACGTATATGCCATTAACTTCGCACCAATCATGAAAGTTTGGCATGTGATACATCGAATCAAAGCGTTATATAGCGATGGCAATGGCTATGGCTGCCAAAGCAGGGGAGAAAGCACCGGGGTCATGCCATGCATGATTAGTGGCAGAACGCGTACTAAGTAATTCCCTCGGGCCGTTGTCCTTTGCGTACGATCTTTTTGCTCTCTGTCCCCTTGATCACTCCCAGTTGATCATCCAGCCATACGATGGCGCCGGTCGGACAGCGCTGTATCGCGGCAGCCGGGTATTATGAGTCTTAGAATAATCAACGACGGGTAAATTGCTGATCATCGTGATCAAATCATCCGGTGCGTCCATGGCGCATTTACCGCAGGCCGTGCAGACCACCCGGCATTCTTCCAGAATCATTTCTCCCTGTTCCAGGTTTTTACAGTTAACCCAGAGTCGATGGCAGCTGGGATGCAATGAGAACAAATTCTTGGGACAGACTTCCACGCAGTCGCCACATGCGGTGCATTTGTCTACGTCCACTACCGGCAGCGCGAAAGCATTCATCGTAATGGCGCCAAAATCGCACACGGCTTCGCAATCGCCATACCCCAGGCACCCCCAGAGACATCCCTTTCCGCCACCTGACACAAGTGAGGCCGCCTGACAGGATTTGACGCCATGATATCTGGCGCGGTTACGCGCGACATTGGTGCCGCCGGCACAGGCCAGTCGGGCAACCTGCTTTTCCTCAGCGCCGAGCGCGACACCGAGAAATCGGGCAATTGCGGCGCGCTCCTCGTCCGTGCCGACAGAGCATTTGCCGGGAAGCGCTTTACCTGCAACCAGCGCTTGCGCAAACTGGCGGCATCCGGGATAACCGCAGGCGCCGCAGTTGACATGGGGTAACATTGCCTCGACAGCGTCAATGCGGGGATCTTCGACCACATGCAGCTTCTTATTCGCGCCAATGAGCATGATAGCGAGAACAAGGGTCAAACAGCCCAGTACAGCCAGTGCGATGAGAATCGTCATTGTTGATGGATTGGTCGGCTTTATGGATGCTTTATAAATCTATTCATTCAGATGATGAGTCAAACTATGGCGTTTATAGCACGCCGCTTGTTAATTTTTGCTGCGTTACAATTCGTTGTCATAACCCGTTATTACGCCTTGCCGAAAACAAAAACCAACACACTCTAAATTCCATTCAACTGCGGTTTCTAGTCCAAAGCTTTTTTTATCGCAGCATACTCGATGTCTCAGCGGGAGATCCGGATGCTTGCCGGATTTTGAAGCGTAACGAACGGTTTTCGGCTGATGTATCCGCCAGACTGTCAATAAATAATCTCCGCCCATTTACTGCCGGCAACGAGTTCCGCCTTGCGGGTCGCCCATTTTTCTTTGGATCCCAGAATGTTGGAAAACGCCTTATCCAAAACTTCCCGGGTTTTCTCGTAACCCGCAACGTAAATATAGGTGTTGGCATGGGATAACATTTCGACAATGTCGGCTGCCCGGTTCTCAATGGCCGTATCCAGAGCAATCGGGTCGTTCATGTGCGGGCGCGGACTCAGCGCATGAAAAGCTTCAAACGTTGCCTGATCATAGTATTGCGTCAGATCGCCGTCTTTATCGTTCAGATACAGCAATTCCAGTCCGCTGCGGGCGCCGTAGAACAAGCGGATTTTACCTTGCCAGTCCGGTATATTTTTATAGATATGCTTTACGAAAGCCCGGAACGGGGCAATGCCAGTGCCCATACCGATAAGAATCAGGTTTGCGCGTGTGTCTTGCGGGACTACAAACGGTAAGTTATACGGTCCGGTAAGCGTGATGATATCGCCCACTTTCCGGTCACACAGGTAATTGGACGCGATGCCCTGATAACGTTCGCCGCTGAAGTCATCCACGTAGACGCAGCGCTTGACGAGCATGGTGATCAGCGGTTTACCGTTTTCTTGCTCCGGAAGATCGGCGATGCTGTATAGGCGGTGGTGGTATTTGTTGCCGAATTCTCCCGCCGCTGTTACCAGAACACCGAAGCTTTGATCGACCTGGCATGCAAAATCCGCCGGTGTTTTGAGTACAATTTCCCGGATTTCTTCGACATCTGCGGGGGTAAGGCGTCGCGTTTTGATTACGGTAGCCCGATAGTGTTTTTCGGTGTCGAGATCTGCTAAGTGCGCCATGCGTACCCTCCTTGCTGAAGATTAATTCATGGAATCCTGTTTCAGCCTGTTGCCGCAGTCGGATGTGCAACCACATTGGCCGCAACCTTTTCTGCTGGCCAGTACATCCTCGTCGGAAAGCTCATTGGAAAACGTTTTTCCCCAATAATACTGAACCATGATCCAGATGACCATGAGTAAAACCATTCCTCCCATGCCGATCAGCAATGATTTAATCATGATTGTTAGCCTTTCATCCGCCCAATCCTGCAAACCCCATGAACGACAGGGATAAAATCCCCGCGATGAACAAGGTCAGCACCGTTCCTTTCGTGACCGTGGGAACGTCGGCAAAATCAAGTCGTTCACGTAATCCCGCCATCAGCATCAATGCCAGGGTAAATCCGGCGCCTGCGCCCAAAGCGTAGACGATGCTTTCGAGAAACCCATAACCTTTGTTGGTCTGGAACAGCGCCAGACCCAGTATGGCGCAATTAGTCGTGATTAATGGTAAAAATATACCCAGTGCGCGAAACAGCGCAGGGCTCATTTTTTTGATGAACATTTCCACCAACTGAACGGTTGACGCGATTACGACGATGAAGCTGATGAGTTGCAGAAAGGGTGCGCCGATGGCGATCAACAGCGCATTGAGGCCATAAGCGCACATTGATGCAATGAGCATGACAAAGGTCACCGCGCCACCCATTTTTATGGCCGTCTCCTTTTTGCCGGATACGCCGAGGAATGGACATATTCCCAGAAAATAAGCCAATACGAAATTATTGATCAGGCTTGCATTGATAAAGATATACCAGAGAGATTCGGTTTTCATGGCGCTGTTTCTCCTGCCCGCGAACAGATGGGAAACAAGTGATTAACTTTTTGTTCAAAAAACCGGGCGGAAACAGAATGAAATAAATTCGTCATTCAATTTTTTCCTTTGCGCTTTTTGCGGCATTAAAAATTAGCAACCAAATCGCCAATGTGAAAAATCCACCTGCGGGTAACATCAGGACACTCCATTCCTGAAAATGATCCGGAAAAATGGCGGCATTGAACAGGCTGCCGTTACCCAGCAGCTCCCGTACGGCGCCCAGGCACAGCAAGCCAACTGTAAAACCAAGGCCCATGCCTAAAGCATCCAGCATGGATCTGCCAACAGTGTTCCTGGCGGCGAAAGCTTCCGCCCGGCCCAGTATCAGGCAGTTCACGACAATGAGTGAAATAAAAGCGCCCAGCGCCTTATGCAGTTCCAGACTGATCGCCTGGATCAGGTAATCCGTCATGGTGACGAAAGTGGCGATGATGAGAATATAGCAGGCGATGCGCACTTGCCGGGGGATAAAGGTGCGCAGTGATGAAACCAGCGTATTGGACATTAACAGTACGAACGTGGTTGCAAGACCCATGACCAGTGCATTTTCCGCGGTATTGGATACGGCGAGTACCGGGCACATACCCAGTACCTGCACGAATACCGGATTCTCCCGCCACAAACCTTTGATGAAATCGTTGGTGGACGGGCTTTTATCCAGCGAGGGAAGAAAAGCTGTTTTATTCCGGGTTGCCATATGCACCGTTACCGCCGGTTTCCAGAATTGCCTTGTTATTAAAAATCAGCGGCACCATCTGCCGGGTGCTTGCCGCCAGAATGTTGCCAATGGCGCGTGAAGAAATTGTGGCGCCGGTAATGCTGTCAACTTCCCATGGATTTTTTTTATGCCCGCTTTTCACTGTGGTGATGGCATTTTTCGGGACGCTGAAGTCATCGTTGAGCGAAACATCCAGCGCGAGGAAATTTGTCAAGAAATCGGGATCTTTTTCGATTTTATCGCCCAATCCCGGTGTTTCCTTGCTCTCCAATATATATAGCCCGGTGATCATTTGATTCTCGGGATCATACCCGTAGAGCACGTGCAAAGCGCCCGCGAATCCGATTCCGCTTGCTTCCACCGCCACACCCGCCAGTTTGCCGTTCTGATCGTAACCGGCGTAGATCAGAGTAACGCCACCGGTTTCATCAGTGGTTTCGACGAGATGACCGTTCAGATCAATCTGAAATATTTTTTTCGACGCCATGCCCGGAATGACCTTGAAGATCGCCTTTTCCAGTGCTTCGGCCTTGAGCCGGGCTATCCTCGGTTGTGTTCCCTGAAAAGTCAGCACGATGATGAGGGCGCAAATCAACCCGATGCTGACCATCGCCTGAAGCATTTTCAAGCTGCTGACGG
>CAZXBP010000083.1:0-12271 GCA_964639015.1 uncultured Nitrosomonas sp. | reverse complement strand
CTTCCTCTTCTTCGAATCCCTAGACTACTGAGTCAGCTTCTCACTGTCAAGTCAGTTGATGCGCGATTACCCGCAATAGCTTAAATAGTTTGCTCATCGCTTTCGCTTTTTTCTTCCATGAGCTGCGTTAATTCAAATACATTATCTTGTTTTTTGCGCGAATTATGAAACGACAATCCAGTACCCGCTGGCACTAATCGCCCAACAATAACGTTTTCTTTAAGTCCTCGCAATTCGTCCTTCTTACCCATGATGGCAGCTTCGGTAAGTACGCGTGTTGTTTCCTGGAATGACGCAGCCGATATAAATGAATCAGTCGACAAAGACGCTTTTGTAATTCCCAGCAGCATGTATTCATACACTGCCGGTATTTTATTTTCAGCTATCAGGCGTTCATTTTCGTTGAGCAAATCCGCACGTTCGACTTGTTCACCAGGTATAAAGTAAGAATCGCCCGCATCAACGATCTGCACTCTGCGCAACATTTGCCTGACAATTACTTCGATATGCTTATCGTTGATTTTCACGCCCTGCAGACGATATACATCCTGAACTTCGTCAGTTATATAACGTACCAGCGCTTCGACACCTTGCAAACGTAATATATCGCGCGGATCGGCTGGTCCATCAACAATGGTTTCACCTTTATTAACAACTTGTCCGTCATGTGCCATTACATGCTTTTCCTTAGGAATCAAGTATTCGTGCGACATTCCTTCGAGATCAGTTATAACCAGACGCTGCTTACCTTTTGTATCCTTGCCAAATGAAACAATTCCAGTAACCTCCGCCAACATTCCGGCATCTTTCGGTGCGCGCGCCTCAAACAACTCAGCAACACGCGGCAAACCACCTGTAATATCTCTTGTTTTTGAGGTCTCCTGGGGGATTCGCGCCAATACTTCACCGACACTTACCTGTTGTCCATCACGCACCGTGATAATGCTACCAATCTGGAAAGTAATGCTTACCGATTGATTACTGCCCGCAATTTTTATTTCCTGACCATCCTCATCCAGAAACTTCACTAACGGCCGCAAACCCTTTGATTGCAAGACACCGCGTCTTTTCGGATCAATGACGACAAGTGTTGATAACCCGGTCACTTCATCAATCTGCTTTGCAACCGTACCACCTTCCTCCACGTTTTCAAAACGCACTTTTCCGGTATATTCCGTAATGATTGGACGCGTATGCGGGTCCCATGTCGCCAGTACTTGACCGGCTTTTACATTTTCACCGTCACGCACCAATAACGTTGCGCCATATGGCGCCTTATGCCGCTCCCGCTCACGCCCATTGTCATCGGTTATAATGATTTCTCCGCTCCGTGAAATGGCAATTAACTCATTCTGAGCGTTGGTAACATAACGCATTGTCGAAGAATACTGCACAATACCACTCGATTTACCTTCCACCTGGCTAGCAACAGCAGTTCTTGATGCAGCCCCACCAATATGAAAAGTCCGCATGGTTAACTGCGTACCAGGCTCACCGATTGATTGTGCTGCTATTACACCAACCGCTTCGCCAACGTTAACAAGAGAACCGCGCCCCAAGTCTCTCCCATAACATTTGGCACACAAGCCATATCGTGTTTCGCAGGTCAATGGCGTACGTACTTTTACCTCGTCTATGCCGCATGATTCAATCATATCCACGGCCACTTCATCAAGAACAGTACCTGCATGATAGAGTATTTCCTGACTGTCTGGATTTATAACGTCATTAACGATAACCCGTCCAAGAATACGTTCTCTCAGCGCTTCTATGATTTCGCCACCTTCAACCAGTGCCTTCATATTAACGCCTTCAACGGTACCACAATCGACTTCCGTCACCACCAGATCTTGTGTAACATCAACCAATCGGCGCGTCAAATAACCGGAGTTTGCTGTTTTAAGTGCCGTATCCGCAAGACCTTTACGCGCACCATGGGTGGAAATAAAATATTGCAAGACATTCAATCCTTCGCGGAAATTGGCAGTAATTGGTGTCTCAATAATCGATCCATCAGGCTTGGCCATCAGACCGCGCATACCTGACAATTGACGTATCTGTGCTGCCGAACCACGCGCTCCTGAATCAGCCATCATATAAATCGAATTAAACGATTCCTGAAGTATTACTTTACCGGATTCATCCACTTTGACTTCGTCAGTCTGTTGATCGCGCACCGGCTCTACACCTAATTGCTCCATCATAGCCTTAGCTACTTGATCGCCTGCACGTCCCCAGATATCAACCACCTTGTTATAGCGCTCGCCTTGTGTTACCAAACCGGATGTATACTGACCCTCTATTTCCTTGACCTCTTTTTCTGCTGCAGCTATCAGGGCACTTTTTTGTTTGGGAATGAGCATGTCATCAGCACAGATTGAAATACCCGCTTTCGTAGCATAACTGAACCCCGCATACATCAGTTTATCTGCAAATATAACAGTCTCCCTCAATCCGCAAAGTCGGAAACTGGCATTGATCAGCTTAGAGATTTCTTTTTTCTTTAACGCCTTATTAAGTAACGAGAAAGGAAGACTGGGCGGAAAATTCTCAAATAATAGTGTACGGCCAACTGTTGTTTCATATCGCGTAATTTTTTCGCATTGCTCACCCTCCGCATCCTTGCCGATCTCTTTAATTCGTACATTGATTTTGGCATTTAGCTCGACTTGCCGAGTTTCATAGGCACGTGAAACTTCGCTTACGTCGGCGAATATCATTCCTTCTCCTGCCGCACCAACCTTTTCTCGCGTTGTATAATACAATCCAAGTACGATATCTTGAGATGGCACAATGATCGGCTCGCCATTCGCAGGCGACAGGATATTGTTGGTAGACATCATCAATGTACGACACTCCATTTGCGCTTCTAATGACAATGGAACATGCACCGCCATCTGGTCGCCATCAAAGTCAGCATTAAATGCCGCACAAACCAGGGGATGTAATTGTATAGCCTTGCCTTCAATCAACACTGGCTCAAACGCCTGAATTCCCAGTCGATGCAATGTAGGCGCACGATTCAACATTACTGGATGCTCTCGAATTACCTCTTCCAGAATATCCCAGACCACAGGGGTTTCGCTTTCTACTTCGCGCTTTGCTGCTTTGATCGTACTGGCAATGCCCATCACCTCAAGTCGATTAAAAATAAAGGGCTTAAACAATTCAAGCGCCATTTTTTTTGGTAAACCGCACTGATGCAGTCTGAGCTGAGGACCAACGACAATTACCGACCGTCCAGAATAATCAACACGCTTGCCCAGCAGGTTCTGACGAAAACGCCCCCCCTTCCCTTTAATCATGTCAGCCAACGACTTTAATGGTCGTTTATTCGCGCCTGTCATAGCCTTTCCTCGCCGTCCATTATCCAGTAATGAATCAACCGCTTCTTGCAACATACGTTTTTCATTCCGCACAATAATATCGGGCGCTTTCAATTCTAATAAGCGCTTTAGTCGATTATTACGGTTTATGACGCGACGATACAAATCATTCAGATCGGAGGTTGCAAAACGACCACCATCAAGTGGAACCAGAGGACGCAAATCAGGTGGTAGTACTGGCAATACAGATAAAATCATCCATTCTGGCTTTATTCCAGATTTATTAAATGCTTCTAACACCTTCAAACGCTTGGAAATTTTCTTGATTTTAGTTTCAGATCCAGTACTTTCCATTTCGCGACGAAGATTTTCAATTTCTACAGTAATTTCCAGATTAGCAAGCAAATCCCGCACGGCTTCCGCACCCATGCTGGCACTGAAATCATCACCATATTCTTCAGTCTTTAAAAGATAGTCGTCTTCAGTCAGCAATTGGCCTCGATTTAGCGATGTCATTCCCGGATCAGTAACAACATAGGCTTCAAAATACAGAATCCGCTCTATATCACGCAATGTCATATCGAGAACCATACCCAACCGCGAAGGTAATGATTTCAAGAACCAGATATGTGCAACCGGAGAGGCAAGCTCAATATGTCCCATTCGCTCTCTGCGTACCTTAGAAAGCGTTACCTCAACACCACATTTTTCACAAATTACACCGCGATGCTTTAGGCGCTTATATTTTCCGCATAAACATTCGTAGTCTTTTACTGGCCCAAAGATCTTAGCGCAGAACAAACCATCTCTTTCAGGTTTGAATGTTCGGTAATTGATTGTTTCAGGTTTTTTAACTTCACCGTATGACCATGAGCGAATTTTTTCGGGTGATGCAAGCCCAATTTTAATCGCATCAAATTCTTCTTTATGGCTAACCTGTTTAAATAAATCTAGTAATGCTTTCATATCTTACTCCTGCTCATCAGGGGCAATTTAAATTATCGGAATATTAATACTATTTCACTGTTACATGATGTGCCATCTTCAGTAACAGCGTTGACACATCTGTCCAGAGACTATCAATTTTGCTCCAAATCAATATCCATACCCAACGAACGAATTTCTTTTACCAGCACATTAAACGATTCAGGCATGCCCGCATCTATTTTATGATCGCCCCTCACAATACTCTCGTAAACTTTGGTTCTACCGGTAACGTCATCCGATTTGACTGTCAACATCTCTTGTAATGTATAAGCAGCACCGTAAGCCTCAAGCGCCCAGACCTCCATCTCTCCGAAACGCTGACCGCCAAACTGTGCCTTACCACCTAAAGGCTGCTGAGTTACCAGACTGTACGGGCCGGTAGAACGTGCATGCATTTTGTCATCAACCAAATGATGAAGCTTCAGTACATGCATGTAACCCACTGTGACAGAGCGATCAAAGGCTTCCCCGGAGCGTCCGTCAAATAATGTAACTTGCCCGGATAGTGGCAGATCAGCCAGTTGCAGCATATCTTTTATTTCATGTTCGGTTGCGCCATCGAAGACCGGGGTCGCAAAGGGCACGCCATCTGTTAAATTGCTCGCCAAATTCATTATTTCTTCATCAGTCAGCGAAGCGATATCCTCTTTTTTTCCACTTTGATTATAAATCCTGTCCAAAAATGCTTTCATCTCAGTGGCATCTTTCTGTTCTTTCAGCATTTTTTCTATTTTTTTTCCGAGCCCCTTGGCTGCCCAACCTAAATGTACTTCCAGAATCTGGCCGACATTCATTCGCGAAGGTACGCCTAGTGGATTCAAAACAATATCAACCGGAGTACCATCAGCCATATAAGGCATATCTTCTAAAGGCACGATTTTTGAAATGACTCCTTTATTTCCATGGCGTCCAGCCATTTTGTCACCGGGTTGTAAGCGTCTTTTAACCGCGATATAAATCTTCACCATTTTTTGAACGCCTGGCGGCAATTCATCGCCCTGAGTAAGTTTTTTCTTTTTCTCTTCAAATGCGGCGTCGAATGCTTTGCGTTTTTGCGTCATACTTTCGCGCATCTGTTCGAGCTGTACGCTGGCTTCTTCATCAGCCAGACGTATATCAAACCAGAAATGCGGATCTGTCTCTTTTAAGTATTCAGCAGATATTTTTGTACCTTTTGCTATTTTTTTCGGCCCGCCCGTTGCGATTTTATCGGTTAATAAGCGCTCCAGCCGAGAAAACACATCTTCTTCCACAATACGCATTTGATCAGCCAAATCTTTCTTATACCGATCCAACTCATCATCAATAATTTGCTGGGCACGTTTATCTCGCTCGATACCTTCGCGTGTAAATACCTGAACATCAATGACAGTGCCTGATATACCCGATGGAACACGTAACGAAGTATCTTTGACATCTGATGCTTTTTCACCAAAAATCGCACGAAGCAGTTTTTCTTCCGGGGTAAGCTGCGTTTCGCCTTTTGGCGTTACTTTTCCAACCAGAACATCCCCTGCCTCGACTTCTGCGCCGATATATACAATCCCCGATTCATCAAGGCGACTGATCTGATGTTCCGATAAGTTGGGTATATCAGCAGTAATCTCTTCTGTTCCCAATTTAGTATCCCGACTAACAACCGATAACTCTTCAATATGAATTGAGGTAAATCGATCTTCCGAAACAACGCGCTCAGAAATTAGTATTGAATCTTCGAAGTTGTAACCATTCCAAGGCATAAACGCCACTAGCATATTCTGTCCTAGTGCAAGTTCCCCTTTATCTGTCGACGCACCATCGGCGATCACATCATCTTTTTCAATGTGATCGCCGATGTTAACTAGAGGCCTTTGATTAATATTGGTATTTTGATTCGAACGTGTATACTTAATAAGATTATAGATATCCACACCGACTTCACCCACATTCGTTTCTTCATCACGAACGCGTACAACTATGCGGCCCGCATCAACGTAATCTACGATGCCGCCACGTTCAGCACGCACTGTTGTCCCCGAATGCACAGCAACAACCCGCTCAATGCCTGTTCCAACCAATGGCTTCTCGGCACGCAGGCAGGGCACAGCCTGACGCTGCATGTTGGATCCCATTAAAGCACGGTTTGCATCATCATGTTCCAAAAAAGGAATCAGAGAAGCCGCAACTGAAACGATCTGTGCTGGTGCAACATCTACGTATTCAATACGATCAGGGGATGATAGTGTAAATTCATTTTTATGCCGACAGGATACAATCTCACTTATGAATTTACCATTTTTATCGAGTTCAGCATTGGCCTGCGCTATGACATAATTACTCTCTTCTATGGCGGATAAATATTCTATATCATTCGTCACACGACCTTCGCGCACCTTTCTGTAGGGTGTTTCTATAAAGCCGTATTCATTGGTTCTCGCATATAGCGCAAGTGAATTTATTAATCCGATATTAGGCCCTTCAGGCGTTTCGATCGGACACACACGTCCATAGTGCGTTGGATGCACATCACGAACCTCAAAGCCCGCTCGCTCACGTGTCAGACCACCCGGACCTAATGCCGATATACGCCTTTTATGCGTTATTTCAGATAAAGGATTTGTTTGATCCATGAACTGTGACAACTGGCTGGAACCAAAAAACTCACGTGCTGCTGCTGAAACAGGTTTGGCATTAATCAAATCATGCGGCATCAGATTCTCGGATTCTGCCTGACTGAGACGCTCTTTAACAGCACGCTCAACGCGAACTAATCCAGATCTGAATTGATTTTCAGCCAGCTCTCCGACCGAACGCACACGGCGGTTTCCCAAATGATCAATATCATCAATTTCTCCACGGCCATTACGTAATTCAACCAAAATCTTAACTACAGCGACAATATCATCATTAGACAGCGTTTGTGATCCTGTCAACTCTTCGCGACCGACACGACGATTAAATTTCATTCTTCCAACGACCGATAAATCATAGCGTTCAGCAGAATAAAACAGTCCACCGAATAGCGCTTTTACAGCCTCTTCAGTTGGCGGCTCCCCAGGGCGCATCATGCGGTAAATTGCTACTTGCGCAGTTGTCTCATCAAGTGTTTCATCAATTTTTAGCGTTTGAGAAATATATGGACCGTAATTAAGATCATTGATATACAACGTATTTATGTTCGTTATTCCAGCCGCTTTGAGCTTCGCCAGAATTTCTTCAGTTATTTCCTCATTTACCGGCGCAAGAATCTCACCGGTTTCTTTATCGATTACACTTTGCGCCAAAATTCTACCAAGCAGAAACTCCTCCGGCACCAGCAACTGATTTATTTTCGCTTCCTGAAGTTCACGAATATGTTTGGCCGTTATTCTTTTGTCTTTTTGTACAATTATTTTATCATCGCCGGATTTAATATCAAAACTTGCCACTTCACCACGAAGTCGTTCTGGAACAAGATCGAATAAAATAGTATCTGCTTTGATTGAAAAACTATCAAAAATAAAGAATTCTTCAAGAATCTGCTCAACCGTATAACCGATCGCTTTCAGTAGCGTTGTCACAGGCATTTTACGACGACGATCTATCCTAAAAAACAAGCAATCTTTAGGATCAAACTCAAAATCGAGCCACGAGCCGCGGTAAGGAATAATTCTGGCGGAAAATAACAGCTTACCAGAAGAATGCGTTTTACCCCGATCATGTTCAAAGAATACCCCTGGCGAACGATGCAACTGCGACACGATAACGCGTTCCGTACCATTGATCACAAATGAACCTGTATCTGTCATCAATGGAATCTCTCCCATGTAGACTTCTTGCTCTTTAATTTCTTTGACTGTCGGTTTGGATATTTCTTTATCAAAAATCGTCAGTCTAACTTTTGCCCGCAAAGACGAAGCATAGGTTAAACCACGCTGTTGACACTCTTTTACATCGAAAACTGGCTCGTTCAATTCATAACTGATAAAATCCAATCTTGCGTTTTTGGTATGGCTTTCAATCGGAAAAATTGAATTAAAAGCGGCTTGCAATCCATGATCAATGCGTTTATCCGGCAGGACATCTGCCTGCAAAAATGTGGCATAAGATTCGAGTTGTGTAGCGAGAAGAAATGGAATTGGTAAAACACTATCTCTTTTTGCAAAACTTTTACGAATACGTTTTTTCTCGGTAAACGAATAGCCCATCAATTTTCTCCGGGAGAAAAGAATGAAGATAGAAGAATTATGGAATTATGGCTTTCTGGTCTACTTATGTTGAGCATATAATGAGATAAACCAGACACTTGAATACCAAAAGCTGACAGCTAATCTCGTCTGCCAGCCTCTGATATTCAAATGGAAATTTACTTAATTTCGCAAGTAGCGCCTGCTTCAATCAATTGTTTCTGAATTGATTCTGCATCTTCTTTTGATACACCCTCTTTGATTGGCTTTGGCGCACTATCAACCAAATCTTTGGCTTCTTTCAGTCCTAATCCGGTCACAGTTCTAACCACTTTAATAACATTAACCTTACTTGAACCAGCCGATGCTAGAACAACAGTAAATTCGGTCTGTTCCTCTTCAGCAGCACTACCACCACCGCCACTTGGCGCCGCCACTGCCACTGCCGCAGCTGCAGCAGAGACACCAAATTTATCTTCCATTTCTTTGATTAATTCTGACAGCTCGAGTACCGTCATGCTTGCAATAGCATCTAATATTTCTGCTTTGGAAATTGCCATAGTTTTCTCCTGGTTATATTCTGTTACATTTTGAGTATTTATATAGAATAGAAGCTGTCATTAATTTTTACTGTCACGCACTGCGGCAAGACCACGCACAAATTTGCTCGGCACTTCATTTAGTGTCCGTACAAATTTAGCTATTGGCGCCTGCATTGTTCCAAGTAATTTAGACAACAATTCCTCGCGACTTGGTAAAGTAGCCAATGCTTTAACATCTTCGAGAAACATGATCTTCTCGCCCATTGCACCAACTTTTATTACTAACTTTTCATTGTCTTTTGAAAATTCATGTAACACTTTAGCCGCTGCCACCGGATCTGAACTGATACCATACGCCAACGGGCCAACCATATGATCTGCAAGCGCAGCATAAGGGGTGTCTTTTACTGCACGCCTAACCAGCGAATTTTTAACGACACGAAAATAAATACCAGCCTCACGTGCTTTAGCACGCAATCGAGTCATCTGACTCACTTCCATACCTCGATACTCTGCCATGATAATGGCTTGAGCTTTTGCGACATGCGCATTTACTTCAGCCACGATCGCTTTTTTTTCATCAAGATTAAGACTCAAGGTTCATTCTCCATCTGTAAACGCAATATTACTTAAAAAACCTGTCGCTATTTCCATCAGGCTTTATTAGTATTACTGCACAATTGGCGACCTTAACCAGGAAAACATTTCCTGTCTGGGAACACCATCTGCGCTGGGTTTGGAATCGTATAAAAAAATTTAGTTGTGATAATATTTTTATCGCTTCAAAGTTTAAGAGAACTGCTTAGCAGTCGCCCCAGCGGTCTTTGATAATCCACAGCGATTACTCTCAGATAAAGACAATCTCGCATGTGGCCCAACAAAGTTCTTTATTGCTGCAATATGCTTGTTTGATCGATGCGCACACCGACTCCCATGGTGCTCGACACAGAAACACGTCTGAGATATATGCCCTTTGAAGTCGCTGGTTTTGCTTTATTAAGAGCTTCAATCAAAACCGTTAAATTTTTCTTCAACGCATCAATCTCAAATGAGGCGCGCCCTATCGTGCAATGAATAATTCCTGTTTTATCGGCGCGAAATTGCACCTGTCCGGCTTTTGCATTCCTGACAGCAGCAGCCACATCGTTCGTTACTGTACCTACCTTAGGATTCGGCATTAAACTCCTCGGCCCCAGAATTTGTCCAAGCTGGCCTACAACGCGCATTGCATCCGGACTTGCAATAGCTACATCAAAATTAATATTTCCTGCTTTAACTTCAGCAGCCAAATCTTCAAAGCCAACAACATCCGCTCCGGCATCCTGAGCTTCTTTAGCTTTATCACCTTGCGCAAACACGGCTACTCTGACAGTTTTTCCCGTTCCCGACGGAAGAACAACTGACCCGCGTACGGCCTGATCCGATTTCTTTGCATCAATACCAAGATTGATCGCAATATCTATTGACTCATCAAATTTGGCATTAGCGGTTGATTTGACAATACTCAATGCCTCATCCACCAAAAAAATTTTGTTACGATCCACTTGACTTGCAATTGCTTTATAACGATTAGATGAACGCGCCATTTTTATATGCCCTCAACTTCTATACCCATGCTTCTTGCGCTACCAGCTATGGTACGCACTGCAGCATCCAAGTCAGCCGCCGTTAAATCAGGCATTTTTGACTTTGCTATTTCTTCTGCCTGCCCCCTGCTGAGCTTTCCAATCTTATCGACATGAGGCCTGGCACTTCCTTTACCCACGCCCGCTGCTTTTTTAATCAAAACAGAAGCGGGAGTCGTTTTCATTACAAACGTAAAACTTTTATCCGCATATGCCGTAATGACTACAGGAACAGGCAACCCCGGTTCAATTTTTTGTGTGGCGGCGTTAAAAGCCTTGCAAAACTCCATAATATTTAGCTGACGCTGACCAAGCGCCGGCCCGATTGGTGGACTGGGATTCGCCTTCCCTGCAGGTACCTGCAGCTTAATGTAACCGATAATTTTTTTTGCCACTTGACTTTCTCCTCTTGGGTGCTAACGAGCTGTGTCTCTCCCCGAATTATTTATGACTTCTCAACTTGATTAAAATCTAGCTCAACGGGTGTTGGTCTTCCAAAGATTGAAACGGAAACTCGAAGTTTGTTCTTCTCGTAGTTAACATCTTCAACACTACCGTGAAAATCTGTAAAAGGACCATCCTTTACTCTTATCGCCTCGCCTATCTCGAAAAGGATTTTTGGTTTCGGCTTCTCAATACCTTCTTGAATTTGATGCAATATTGCCTCAACTTCTTTTTGACTGATTGGTGTAGGCTTCATCACTGTTCCGCCAACAAAGCCCGTCACCTTGTCGGTATTCTTCACAAGATGCCACGTCTCGTCAGACATCTCCATCTCAACCAACACATAGCCTGGAAAAAATTTTCGCTCGCTGATATTTTTTTGACCGCCTTTCATTTCAACAACCTCCTCAACAGGAACAAGAATTTGGCCGAATTTATCTTGCATTCCTGCTCTGTTTATGCGGTCATTCAACGCGCGCTGCACACTTTTCTCGAAACCAGAATATGCATGAACCACATACCATTTTTTAGTCATTATTTTTCAAAATGCAAAAATCAACTGTCTTGACCCATCGTCAATTTAACGATAGACATCAACGCGGCATCAATTAACCACAAAAACAATGCCATAACCACAACAAATGCAAACACAAGTCCGGAAGTTTGCAGCGTTTCTTTACGTGTGGGCCAAACAACTTTTCTTGTTTCTTGAGATGATTCTTTGCAGAACGCATAAAAATCCTGCCCCTGCGTCGTGTGCCGCGCCACAAACGCGGCTAATGAAAGACCCAACAGAACAGATAAAACGCGCACTACCATTGGACTTTCACTCAAATACGTGAAGCCAACAACACCAGTCAAAATGGATATATATACGAGCCCAAGCTTTAGTTTATTCACGCTTTGAAATCCTTAACGCTTTTTGAATTTGATTCAACCGAGATAGCACGACACTACATCTCGATTAAATATGGCAGGCCAGGAGGGCATCGAACCCCCAACCTTCGGTTTTGGAGACCGACGCTCTGCCAATTGAGCTACTGGCCTTTTTAACACGAAAAAGTATATGACTTGTGATGGACACGAAATTCTGTATCAAACCCTCAGTCTTTCTCAACCACGAATCGCTTTTAAAATGTTTTTTTCTTTACTCAATTACTTTTGCTACCACACCCGCTCCGACTGTTCGACCACCCTCGCGT
>CAZXBP010000082.1:0-12272 GCA_964639015.1 uncultured Nitrosomonas sp. | reverse complement strand
CCGGCAAGGCGCAATGAGGCGTAATAACGCGTTATTACAACGAATTGCAACGTAGTCGGAATTAAAAAGCAGCGTGCTATAAATACCATAGTGTGATTCACCATTTGGGTAAGCTGATATTGTTCAGGTTGTTCCATTTATTCATACCGTTAGTCATCGCGGATAACGGTCAACTGAGGTTTTTAGGTTTAACTTTCCGCCATACAGGTTAACCCGAAACTGCAAATAAATCGTTGACATCATCACATACACCAATAAAAACAATAACCTTATGTCATCAGACCAATTTCAGATCCGATTGATCATTCATGGCGGCGCCGGCGATATCCGGCGTGAGCGGCTGAAAGCGGAGCGTAAACAAGCATTCACCGATGTGATGAAACAATCGCTGCAAGCAGGCCATGCCGTGCTTGTCGCGGGCGGCAGCAGTATTGACGCCGTGATTGCGGCGATCGTGGTGATGGAAGACTCGCCTTTGTTCAACGCGGGCAAAGGCGCGGTTTTCAGCCATGAAGGGCGTAATGAGCTGGATGCGGCAATCATGGACGGCGCTTCGCTGCGCGCAGGCGCGGTCGCCGGCGTCACGACCCTGCGCAACCCCATCCGTGCCGCGCATGCCGTCATGACCCAAAGCCGGCATGTCATGCTCATCGGCCAGGGCGCGGAAGCCTTCGCGGGCGAGCAGGGGCTGGAAATCGTCGATCCGGCGTACTTTTTCGATCAGCATCGCTGGAATCAGTTGCAGAAAGCCATCACCCGGGAACAGATCGCGCTGGATCACGATATTGACGACGAGGCGCAGCTTGCGAACGATGAAAAACATGGCACCGTCGGCGCCGTGGCGCTCGATCGTCAGGGGAATCTGGCTGCCGGTACATCGACGGGCGGACTGACCAACAAACGTTATGGCCGGATCGGCGACACGCCGGTCATCGGCGCCGGAACCTATGCCGATAACCGCTCGGTTGCGGTATCCGCAACCGGAACCGGCGAAATGTTCATCCGCACGGCGGCGGCATTCAATACGGCATCGCAAGTGCGTTTGCTCGGCAAACCGGTCGCCGATGCGGCGGATATTGCTTTAGCGGAAATTGCCGCCATCGGCGGCGAAGGCGGCCTTATCGCGCTGAACGCGAAAGGCGAATACGCCATGCGTTTCAATACCCGCGGCATGTTTCGCGGGGTGATTCACGATGAGGGCATTGCGCGCGTGGAGATTTTTTAAAACGGGCAACTTCGAAAAACCGGGCGCGGAAACTTTGACTGGCCTGCCCTCAAATCCAGATCGCACAATGTCGCGCAGCAGGATCAATACCCCCAATCCTCATGCCTGACCGGCAGCCTGTTCAGTTCATCCCGGTAAAACCGCCATTTCGGCATGAATCGATCCATCAATCCGATAAATCGGCTGTTATGCGTCGGTTCCAGCAGGTGGGTCATTTCGTGCACCACGATATATTCCAGGCAAGCCGGCGGTTTTTTGGCCAGCTCGGTATTCAGCCGGATACTGCCGGAATGAACGCTGCAACTGCCCCACCTGGTTTTCATTCTTTGCACATGGAATCTTGTCACGTGCACATCCATGCGCGGCTGCCACTTTTCAATCAATACGGGAATGGCGTGCTTGAGATTCTCGCGATACCAGGCTTCCAGAATCGCCCGTTTTCTTTCCCGGCATGTTCCCGTCCGGACCGACAGCACCAGTTTGTTGTGCCTGAGTTCTATTCCGGGCGGCGCTTCCGTTGCTTCAATTTTCAGCAGATAACGCTTGCCCCAGACATAGTGGCTTTCCCGGTCGATATATTCGCGTGGCGCTTCGCGTTCCTGTGCACGCAGCTTCAACTGCTGTTTCCTGATCCACGCCAGTTTGGAAATGACAAACACCCGAAGGGTATCCGGTGACATGCTGACCGGCGCGGAAACTTTGACCTTGCCATCCGGCGGATAGACGCTCAAATGCACATGCTTGATATTTTTTTGAATCACTTCCACATCAAGTTCATTCAGTTTCATAGTCAGGATTTCAGTAGTCACTTTGCTGTTTGACGATGGCAAAAATGCGCTCGACTTCTTCAACATCGTTCACGACCTCGAAAATCGCCCGTTTAATTTGATTTTCTTTTGCCTGATTGCCACGCCAGCCGTCCTGCTTGCTGTCCCTCACCACATCATTGATTTGCAGCGCCAGCGCTTCGTTTTCACCCAAATTGCCGTACAGCACGCGCTTGGCTTTGGTATTCAGGGATTTCGGCGTATCGTCCGCTTGCTCCGCAGCAACTTGCCTGGCAAGATCGGCAATCTTTTGCAAATATTCCTGATAATTGAGCGCGTTCTGCTTGCGCTGCTTGATGATTTCATCGAGCAGTTTCGACATCTTTTCAAAATACGCCGGGTCGAGCAGATGGTTTTTGATGATGCGGCTGCGCACATTGTTTTCGATGGTCTCGGCTACGGCCTCCTTATTGGCTCTGATCCCGTCCGGCAGCGCATTGATCGCTTCAGCGAGGCCGCATTTTACAATGACTTCCAGAACCGGCATATCGGCAAACGGGGAGATCACCACGGATTCTTCCGCCTGGATATAGCGGTCGATCAGATAGCGCATATCCGCTTCATACGCTTTCAGATCGATTTTCTCATCGGCGGCGTTTTTGATGATATCGCGCAACTTAAGGAAGTGATCCACGCGGCGCTCGATATGTTCAATAGCGCCCGGACTGTAACCGGCCGCTTCCATGTCGTCGCCGATGTTGGCATACGCACGGATCAGATTGGCTGTTGCCTTGTATAGCGCTGTTCGCTGCACTTCGCGCGCTTTCAGGTCTTCCGGGATTTCGGTATTGCCGCAGAAATAATGGATGTGTTGCAAATCGTCTTTGGGCGGCTCCACTTTCTCGCACAGCAACTCCAGTTCTTCCAGCGCGTTGTCCAGCCACTCGCGGCCTTTGCTCAGCCGGTCTTGCATCAGGATATCGCAATCCCCGGCTTCAAACTGGTCGTAATCCAGTTCTTCCGTGTAAACCTGAATCGCCCCCGTGCCTTTTTCATTGACCAGCTTTTTGAACAAATCCTTGTAATCGACGATAAAGCCGAATTTTTTGTCGTCGCTGTCCAGCCGGTTCACCCGGCAAATCGCCTGGAACAGACCGTGATCCTGCATCGACTTATCGATGTACAGATAAGAACAACTGGGCGCATCGAAACCCGTCAGCAACTTGTCGACCACGATCAACAGTTTCATCGTCGCCGGTTCGTCGACAAAAAGCTTTTTTGCTTTATCTTCGTAAGTTTCGGTTCTGGATTTACCCGGCTCTGCTTTGACACTCTTCAGCAAGGTTTCGTAAGTGTTATAGATCACTTGCCTGTCCGTTTCGGTATTCGCGCCGGTTTCTTCGCTGGTGATGTCCCGGGATTGCGGATTGTACGAAGTCACTACCGCGCATTTGCCTTTCAATTCGGTTGCCTGGAACAGCTCATAGTACCGGCAGGCTTCGAAAATGCTCGATGCCACCAGGATGGCATTGCCCATCTCGCTGCTCAAGCGCGGCTTGACGCTGAAATCCCGGACGATATCGGTCACCACCTTATCCATGCGCGACCTGGAACTGAGTACATTCTGCATGGTGCCCCATTTCCTTTTCAGCTCGGCTTTCTGGAAATCGTTCAATCCCCTGGTCTTGGCGGCAAACCATTCGTCGACTCTTTGCTGCGAACTCAGCCGCTGGTCGATATCACGCGCCTCGTACACCAGGTCGAGCACCACGCCGTCCTGCACCGCTTCGTTGAATTTGTAGGTATGGATATATTTGCCGAACACTTCCAGGCTGGTGGCTTTGTCTTTCTTCAACAACGGTGTACCGGTAAAACCGATGAACACCGCGCCGGGCAGCAACGCCTTCATGGTTTTGTGCAGCTTGCCGCTTTGCGTGCGGTGGCATTCATCGACGAAAATAAACAATTCCCCGACCGCATAGCTCGGCTGGCTTTGCAGTTGGTCGATGAACGCGTCAAAGTCATCAATATCGCGCCTGCCGAACTTGTGCACCAGCGAGCACAGCAGACGCGGCCTGGCCTGCCCGAGTTGCGCCATCAGATCGCGCCCGCTGTGGGTGCGGCAAATCGCCTCCCCGGCATCCCTGAATACGCGCTCGATCTGCTTGTCCAGCTCATCGCGGTCGGTGACGATGGCGATGCGCGCATGCGGATTGTTTTCCAGTAGCCACCTGGCCAGCAGCACCATGACGATGCTTTTGCCGCTGCCCTGGGTGTGCCAGATGATTCCGCCTTCCTTGCGGCGCACATGCGCCTGCGCGGCCTTGACGCCGAAATACTGGTGCGCGCGCGGCAGTTTCTTCTCGCCGCCGTCGAACAATACAAAGTCGTGCATCAATTCGATCAGCCGTTGCTTGTTGCACATTCTGGCGAGGTATTTATCCAGCTTGTAGCCGCTGTTATCCGCTTCGTCTTCCTTCCATTTGAGGAAAAACTTTTCCGGCGTGCCAATCGCGCCGTATTGCAACCCTTCGGCATCGTTACCGGCAAACACGAACTGGACGGTGCTGAAAAACGCGCCGATGAATTCGGACCGCTGGTTCACCAGACTCTGGCGGATGCCATCGCCAATGGAAACGCGGCTGTTCTTGAGTTCCAGCACGCCGATGGCGATACCATTGACGTACAGCACGATATCCGGGCGCTTTTCCTTTTCGCCGAATACCGTGACTTCTTCGGCAAGGTAAAAATCGTTTTTCTCGGGATGCCGCCAGTCGATCACCTGCACCGTATCCGTCGGCAGCCCCGCTTCCGTCTTAGTCTGCACGCCGTAGCGCAGCAGTTGATAAACCGCCTTGTTGTTGTGATACAAACCCTGGCCGTGATTGTTGGCCGCCGTCTGCAATCTGCCCAACGCCTTGTTGATTTGGCTTTGATCGTAACCTTTGGTTTCCAGGTAGCGCGTCAATTGCGGCAATTCGATATTGCCGTTGTCCGGCTTGTCTGCCAGATTGCCGAGATAGTCATAGCCCAATTGCTCGCGGAACAACTTCACGACACGGTTCTGGGTAGCGCGTTCGGGCTTTCCAATTTTATCCATAATTAAAGTTGTGCCAGGACTCATCTAACATCTACTCTATTGTTTTTCATTAATGTAGCCGCTATACTGCACTCAGCTCATCTACCATGTTGTAGAAGGAGTAACGGGGGCGTCCTTTTAAAAGGGGCGCAACCAGCCCTTACCAGGGATTCTTTTGGTAACATTCAAATTCTCGCCGCAGTTTCCGTTTCTGGTGATCTTTTACCACCAGATAAGCCGTCCAAGGCAAAATGTAGCCTTTGCGCTCGCTCAGTATCACCAGGTAATTCTCGGCTTCCAGCCATATCACAATGCGCGTTTCCGTTCCGCGCCTATTCTTCCATAGTTTCACCGCAGGGTAGGCTTCATGCTCTATCACCGGCCTTGGCCAGCGAATGCGTTCACAACGCCTGAAATCAGGCGACCGCTCCTTCTCGACACATCCCCTGGTAATCATGTGCCAGAAAGTCGCTTCTTTACCCCGAATCATTGGATGACGTTTCAATCCCAACCTGATGCCACGAAACTCGGGACTTGAAACAATAAACTGGGTGCGGAATGCTTCATAAATGGCTGCTAAATAACGATCCCAGTCACCATCATGATCCGAAAATAAAATTAACTCCGGCAGCCATTCTGTTTGATAAACGCTCAATGCCGTCCACCCTGACCATTCCAGATGAACAAATTGAGTTTCTTCTCTCTGTAAAGGGTTTGCTGACGCAATGAATAATGACTGCGCTGCTTGATTCGTTCGATCACGGTTTGTTTAGCTTCGCTGTTTCCCGGTTGATTGTGCAAATAAGAAATGGCGCCGATCAATAAATCCGCCAGCTGCAATTGTTCCACATGATGAGATTCCACAATCTGCACGCGCTCGATAATTTTCTGGGAAAAGTCGTATTGGCTGTTACAAAGCACCCGGTGTAACCGGCGCACTTTCTCGCCGCCTTGCGTATCCTTGATATCCAGATATATCCGATAGTGACATTCCGGGTCAAGAATCACTTTGAGCATGTCAAAATACATCTTGTAATACCACTCATCGTGACTTTGACTAAAAGCGCCGTGATCCAGTATCGACTTATCCGCGACCAGCACCCGGAAATTCAGATCGTCATCGTCAAAAAAGTAGTCGATTAAATCCAGGTATAAATCCAGCTTAGCCGCCGACACCTTGCTCCACTTCAATTCACGGCAATGCGGTATTTGATGTTTGTGTTTGATTTCACGAATACGAACCGCAATTTCCCTGGTTTTTTCCGTTGAGCACCACAAGCCGCCCAGCACCATGAAACGATAATGATCATTTTCCAGATGGCAGGATTCATCGCAGTAGATATTAATGTGATTACTCATATCAGTCGAATCCTTCCGGTCAGCAGGTTTTGCATCATGCCCTGCTTGATGTGCCGGTATTTGGCGAGTTTGGCTTCGAGCGCGGCGATTTCGGCGTCCATGCCGGAGAGGATGGTGGCGATGCGGGTTTGTTCTTCTAGTTTTGGAAATTTAAATAAGTAGTTTCCTACAGCTTCTTGTGATAATCCAAAAAATGTGGAACCAGATTTGCTGATTTCTATGTAGTCTCTAAAAACCTTTGATGAGAGTTGATAGTACAAGAATCTAGGGTCATAGCTATTTCTCATTGGTCTAAAAACGAGTAAGTGACTATTAAGTGAAGCCTTTCCTGGATAAGGTATATCGTTGACATAAAGCAATTTCCCAATTGTCCCGTCCTTAGTCATCAATACATCGTTCGGCTTTAGCTGAATATCTTTCGCAATTTCATATCGCTCGTACGAAATATGATAAACCTCATTCCAACTAATCTCCCCGTCTTTAAAGTTCATTCCAGTAATAAGAAAAGGCTCTTCTTCATTCATTGTAAATTCGGTTTGTTTTAATCCCTGCCATCCGATTCTTCCTTTCATATATGAAACTTCTCGCAGAGGACTTTCATACCACCCTTCCTTCAACTGCCCATTTTCGTAAGGATTGAGCAGGGTTTGCATGGCGCCTTGTTTGATCTGGCGTTTTTTGGTGATGAGAGAGGTAAGGGATTGAATCAGGGCGTCGGCATCACTGAGGGCGTTGGCGATGGCGGTTTGTTCGACTTTGGTACGAGGTAGAGGAACTTTGAATTTGCGTATTCTTGTCAATGCTAGCTTTGGCTGTGCACCTAAAGTTCTTTCTGACTCAATAGTATTCTGAATTAATGGTGACATTAACAAATACATTAAATAGTCCCTGTCGCAACTGATATTAGTTAAGCGATCAGCATTCTCGGTTAGATTAGCTCCATTTAATTGAGGCGGTATTTTTCCAACAATACCAAGTGTTCCAGCAACCGATATAAAAATATCATCGACGAAAATTCGATAATTTTTTATTACAGGATAGATGTACTCAGGAACATACTTAATCTCGAAGAGATTAACAGTCCCAGTCTCCATGTCAGCAACTCGTATATACGGATGCGGGGTTACCTTGTCAGTTAAAGAATTACCTAATGGTAGTCTTTTTCCACTTTTGACTTCGGCGACATCTTCAACTAGCCTTGCATCCCAATCCTCAGGAATCACCCCCACCTCGGTCTGCTTGTACCCCGGCTTCAGTTCCATGCAAACCCCATCTTTTCCAGATGCGCGTTCACGGCCTGTTCCAGCGCCGCCACCTGCCGGTTCTGCTGCGGCAGCGGGGTTTCATAGCGTTCGGCGAGTTCCCTGATGCGTTGCGCGAGACGCTGGCTGATGCGATCCATTTCGGTGTGGATGTCCCGATCGATGGCGGCGATCCATTTGTCGTCGACCACCAGTTGCTTGATCTGGCTTTCAGTAAGCGTGGGATAGAACGCCAGCAGTTTGGCATCCAGTTCCGCCTCAGTGGACTGAATGGCTTTTTTGGTGGCTGCTTCCTGTTCCAGTAGTTCCAGGTATTGTCTGAGGAGCTTTGCTTCTTCGCTGAATGCCGCATCGTTTTTGATTTCTTTTAATCGTGCGGTAATGCTGCCTTTGCTGATCTTGTCGAGTATCGCAAATGCGCCTTCCTCACCGCCGTGTTCCTCTTCCATCTCGGTTTTCCGACTTTGCAGCGTTTCCAGTTCCAGATTGAGCTGATCGATCGCCTGTTGCTGCGCGGCAAAGTAGCGGTTAATCACGAGCGTTTTCGGAATCAGATCGCACGTCCAGCCTTTATCGACGGTTTTGGTGACTTGGCCGTCCTTGTTTTTCTTTTCTTCGACGATGCGGTAAGTGACGGCTTGCCAGCCCCCGCCAGTTTCAACCGGGGCGGCGATCAGGTAACAATCGTCCTGCATCACCTCGAACCAGTAATTCATCAGGTGCTGGTAGACATCGTACCGGTCGATCAAGGCGCGGTTTTCGTAGATGGCGAGCAACGCTTCGCTGATGGCGTGGATGATTTCTTTCGGGTGAAAGCCGGGTTGCAGTGCTTTCAACGCGGCGGTGGTGTTCGCTTCCCACTGGCAGAACACCCGATTCATCTCGGCCATGTAGCTGACAAATTCGGGATGCGCGAAAATGGTTGGCTTGATGGCGTCCTTGCTCACGTTCAGGCTAAGATAATGCGGGCTGCGCTTGGCTTCGGTGAATAATGCCGCTTTAAGACTTGGGCACACGGCCCAGTAATCATGCAGTGCGTCGATATCGGCTTGCGGGATATCGCCCAGCAGATGCGCTTCGATGTCCTGCAAGTCTTCGGCTTCGGAACTGTCGATATAGCGCGGGATATTGAGGTTGAAGTCGTTTTTTTCGATCTCGCTGAAAGGGACAATGCGGCTGTAGCCTTCAATTTCGGTCTGTTTGTTGAACACATCGACAATCTTGTGGAAGTCCATTTCGCGCAGACGGTTTTTGTTGCCGTCTTTCATGAACCCCTTGCCGGCGTCGATCATGAAGATGCCCTTGCGGTTTTGCGCGTTTTCCTTGTCGATGACGATGATGCACGCCGGGATGCCGGTGCCGTAAAACAGGTTGCCCGGCAGGCCGATGATGCCTTTGATCAAGCCCTTGCGGATGATGGCCTCGCGGATAGCCGCCTCGACATTGCCGCGGAACAGCACGCCATGCGGCAGAATGCACGCGCCCTTGCCGCGGCTTTTCAGCGAACGGATGATATGCAGCAGGTAGGCGTAATCGCCGTTTTTATCCGGCGGCACGCCAAATCCCTCGAAACGTTGATACGGATCGTTGCTGGTATCGACGCCGTTGCCCCAGCGTTTGTCGCTGAACGGCGGATTGGCGACGACGTAATCGAACGTCTTCAGCCCGCCCTGTTCGTCGAAAAACAGCGGATTGGCCAACGTGTTGCCTTGCTTGATCTCGGCGCCGGGGTTGTCGTGCAGGATCATGTTCATGCGCGCCAGGCCGCTGGTGGCGGCGTCTTTTTCCTGACCGTACAGCGATACCTTGGTCTTGGCGGCATCGGCCACCTTCAACAGCAGCGAACCGGAGCCGCAGGTTGGATCGTAAACGGTGGTCGACGCCGTGGTGTCGGCCTGGTCGATACCGATGATGCGCGCCATGATGCGGCTGACTTCCGCCGGGGTGTAGAACTGCCCCTTGCTCTTGCCGCTCTCGGTGGCGAAATGGCGCATCAGGTATTCGTAGGCATCGCCGAGAATGTCATCGCCTTCCGCGCGGTTTTTGCTGAAATCGAGCGCCTTGTTTTCAAAAATGGCGATGAGGTTGGTCAGCCTGTCCACCATGTCCTTGCCGCTGCCGAGTTTTTCCGGATCGTTGAAATCCGGCATGCTGGACAGCTTGTTGGCATTGGCGAGCGGCGCGATTATTTTCTTGTTGATGTCATCGCCGATGGTCGGCTTGCCTTTCAGCGCCACCATGTCCCTGAAACCCGCGCCCGGCGGAATGGTGATCGGCGCGAACGGCTGTCCCGCGTATTTGTCGCTGACGTATTTGATGAACAGCATCACCAGCACGTAATCCTTATACTGGCTGGCATCCATGCCGCCACGCAGTTCATCGCAGCTCGACCACAGGGAGGAATAAAGCTCGGATTTTTTGATGGCCATGTGTTTTTGTTATTCTGAAAGTCGCTAATATACAGCAATGCGCCGCACGGAATAAACCGGGGCGTTGCACAGCCGATGCAGCGCATGAATCAGACCGAAAAACCATGCGCCGGATAATCAATAATATCAGTCATTTCAGCATGAGTTGACATCCGCACGGCGGGCGTGTTTGAATAGTGTACTATTTTCAATAATGGGGTCACTATCACAATGTCCAATCGCGGCGGAAAAAGAGAAAATGCAGGCAGGCCACGCGGCCAGGGCAGATTCGGCGAGCCGACTGTGGCGATGCGCATACCGGAAAGCCAGAAGGCTGCTATCAAGGATTTTCTCGATGCGTATCAGCGCAAAAAAACGGATTCCGGCCAGGAATCATGCCTTATGGACGAATGCTTCACGCCGGATATCAGTGCTCGACGCATCGAATTACCGCTTTTTTCCAGCAAGGTCGCCGCGGGATTTCCCAGCCCGGCGGATGATTATGTCGAAAAACGCCTCGATATCAACGAATTTTTAGTCGATCACGCCGCATCGACATTCTTTGTGACGATCAAAGGCGACTCGATGATCGACATGGGGTTATTGCCGAATGACAAGGTTGTCGTGGATCGATCAAAAACGGCGGACATCGGCAGCATCGTGCTTGCAGTGGTGGACCGTGAATTCACCATTAAAATACTGGACCGCACCGAACACGGCAGGCCGCGGTTATTGCCCGCCAATTCATCGGGCGCTTATGTACCGATTGAAATTTCTGACGACATGCAGTTTGAAATATTCGGCGTCGTCACCGGCTCGTTCCGGCGTTTTGAATAGGCCATGCGGCATATCGCGCTCATTGACGTGAATAATTTCTATGTCAGTTGCGAACGGGTTTTCAATCCGAAGCTGGAAGACAGGCCGGTTGTCGTGCTATCCAACAATGACGGCTGCGCCGTCGCCAGAAGCAATGAAGTCAAGGCGCTGGGCGTCAAAATGGGACAGCCGTGGTTTCAACTGAAAGAGCTGGCGAAAAAACACGACATTGTGGCGTATTCATCCAATTATGCCCTGTATGCCGATATGAGCAACCGCGTCATGCGGATCCTGGCGATGTTCAGCCCCAACCAGGAAATTTACTCGATTGATGAATGCTTTCTCGATCTTACCGGCTTCGGGTCAAGAAACCTGCTTCTCTATGGCCAGCAGATCCGTCAGCGAATCCGGCAATGGACGGGATTGCCGGTATGTGTCGGCATGGGATCGACCAAAACGCTGGCCAAACTGGCCAATCAGATGGCCAAGAAGAATCCCGAATTCAACGGCGTCTGCGATCTGAACAGCATGTCACCTGAACAGCAGGCGGACTGGTTCGGTAAAATCGAAGCCGGTGAAATATGGGGCATCGGCAGACGGCTTGCGCCCAGACTGCATGCCATGGGCATCAACACCGTTCTGGATCTGAAAACCGCTTCCCTGTCGCGCATGCGAACCTGTTTTTCGGTGGTGATGGAGAAGATCGTTTGTGAACTCAACGGCGTGCCCTGTATCGAACTGGAAGAAATCCATCCGCCCAAAAAACAGATTATCAGCTCGCGTTCCTTCGGCATGCCTGTTTCCGATCTGGCAAGCCTGGAAGAGTCGGTTTCCCTGCACGCCAGCCGCGCCGCGGAGAAATTGCGGCGGCAGCAGTCCTATGCCCGGATTGTTCAGGTTTTCATCCGCACCAGCCCGTTCAATAAGAAAACGCCGTATTATGCCAACGGGCTTGCGATTCCATTGCCGGCGCAGACGAATAATACCATGCGGCTGACCGGGGCTGCCTTATGGGGATTGCGCAGGATTTACCGGCATGGCCATCAATATCAAAAGGCCGGCGTCATGCTCTCCGAGCTCGTTCAAGGCGAGTGTCCGCAAGCTGATCTTTTTGGTTCGAACCTGGCGGATGCCCGGTCAAGCCGGTTGATGAATGTCATCGATCAGATCAATGTCCGCATGGGAAGCGGCACTTTAAGACTCGCCTCCGAAGGTTTCAGGCAGACGTGGAAAATGAAACAGGGCAACAAAAGCCCCAGCTACACCACAAACTGGGACGAGTTGGTTTGCGTCATGAAATGATTCAACCTAAAAACCTCAGTTGAATGGGATTTAGAGTGCGTTGATTTTTATTTC
>CAZXBP010000081.1:0-12399 GCA_964639015.1 uncultured Nitrosomonas sp. | reverse complement strand
ATACGTTGCCGGAAAACGCGCGTATTACGCATGTCTCGCTTTTCGACGGCAGCCTGCAGGGGTTTGAATTGCTGAATAAACCCGCTTTCTGTTTTCAGGGTCATCCGGAAGCGAGCCCAGGGCCGCATGAGGCGGATTATCTTTTTGACCGGTTCATTGCCATGATGCAGCATTCCAGGAATTAATGCCGGCCAATGACTGCAATAAACAACAAACTTACAAGCTGTATTGATCATGCCTAAACGTACCGACATTCAGTCTATTCTTATTATCGGTGCAGGGCCAATCATCATTGGACAGGCCTGTGAATTCGACTATTCCGGGGTGCAGGCCTGCAAGGCGCTGCGCGAGGAAGGTTATCGCGTTATTCTGGTGAATTCCAATCCGGCGACGATTATGACCGATCCGGAAATGGCGGATGCGACTTATATCGAGCCTATTACATGGCAGATGGTGGAAAAAATCATCGAGCTTGAGCGGCCGGATGCGCTGCTGCCAACCATGGGCGGGCAGACTGCGTTGAATTGTGCGCTGGATCTGGTTAAGCACGGCGTGCTGGAAAAGTATCAAGTCGAATTGATCGGCGCATCACGTGAAGCGATTGATATGGCCGAGGATCGCGAGAAATTCAAAAAAGCAATGTCGCGTATTGGTTTGAATTCCGCCCACTCCGCGGTTGCGCACAGCATGGAAGAGGCGTTGCAGGTTCAGGCAATGCTTGGTTATCCTGTAATCATTCGGCCTTCTTTTACCATGGGCGGCAGCGGCGGCGGTATTGCCTATAACCGGGAAGAATTTATTGAAATCTGCGAACGTGGATTGGAAGCTTCGCCGACCAAAGAGCTGTTAATTGAAGAATCCGTTATCGGCTGGAAAGAATTTGAAATGGAAGTGGTGCGCGACAAACAGGATAACTGCATTATTATCTGTTCCATCGAAAATCTTGATCCCATGGGTATACATACGGGCGATTCGATTACTGTAGCACCCGCGCAGACCTTGACTGACAAGGAATATCAGATCATGCGTAATGCGTCGATCGCAGTGTTGCGTGAAATCGGCGTGGAAACGGGAGGTTCGAACGTGCAGTTTGCCATTAATCCGGACGATGGCCGCATGCTGGTGATAGAAATGAATCCGCGCGTGTCGCGTTCGTCCGCGCTGGCTTCGAAGGCAACGGGCTTTCCAATTGCCAAAATCGCCGCGAAACTTGCCGTGGGTTATACGCTGAATGAGCTTGGCAATGATATTACCGGCGGTGTTACTCCGGCATCATTCGAGCCTGCGATTGACTATGTTGTGACTAAAGTGCCGCGGTTTGCTTTCGAAAAATTCCCGCAGACCAACGATCGCTTAACGACACAGATGAAATCTGTCGGTGAAGTCATGGCCATCGGCAGAACATTCCAGGAATCTCTGCAAAAAGCGTTGCGCGGACTGGAAACAGGCGTGGATGGATTGGATGAAAAAACCGATAATCCGGAAAAAATTCAGTCCGAACTGGCCAATCCGGGTGCGGAACGGATCTGGTATGTTGCCGATGCATTTCGTTGCGGCATGACGCTGGAAGAAGTTTGTCAGTTAACACACATTGATCCCTGGTTTTTGTCGCAGATAGAAGATCTGGTCAAGCAGGAACGCGCTTTGTCCAGGAAAAGACTGGAAACACTGGATGAGCAGACACTGCGCAGATACAAGCGTAATGGATTCTCTGACCGCAGGTTGGCCAAACTGTTGAATGCCGATCAAACAGCAGTGCGCATTTACCGCCATCGATTTAATCTGCGCCCGGTGTATAAACGGGTGGATACCTGCGCGGCGGAGTTTGCCACCAGTACCGCTTATATGTATTCGACTTATGAAGAGGAATGCGAAGCTCAACCGACTGACAGAAGGAAAATCATGGTACTGGGCGGTGGTCCCAACCGGATCGGGCAGGGGATTGAGTTCGATTATTGTTGTGTGCATGCGGCGCTTGCATTGCGCGAGGATGGTTATGAAACCATTATGGTGAACTGTAACCCGGAAACAGTTTCGACCGACTACGATACGTCAGATCGATTGTATTTCGAACCACTGACACTGGAAGATGTGCTGGAAATCGTTGCAGTCGAGAAACCGGAAGGCGTTATCGTACAGTATGGTGGCCAGACGCCGCTGAAACTGGCTCGTGATCTGGAGGCGAACGGCGTGCCGATCATCGGCACCAGTCCTGACATGATTGATTGCGCGGAAGACCGGGAACGATTCCAGAAAATGCTGCATGAACTGGGCTTGAAACAGCCGCCCAATCGGACGGCGCGCAATCCCGAGGCTGCGCTGGCTGCGGCTGAAGAAATCGGCTATCCGCTGGTGGTTCGTCCGAGTTATGTATTAGGCGGTCGTGCGATGGAGATTGTGTACGAGCAAGGGGATCTTGAACGTTATATGCGTGAAGCGGTTAAAGTTTCCAATGATTCTCCGGTCTTGCTGGATCGTTTTCTCACCAATGCCACGGAAATCGATATTGACGCAATTCATGACGGCGAAACGGTATTGATCGGCGGCATTATGGAACATATCGAACAGGCTGGTGTTCATTCCGGTGATTCAGCTTGTTCTCTGCCGCCTTTTAATCTGCAACCGCAAGTGCAGGAAGAGTTGCGCCGGCAAACGGCGATAATGGCGCGTGCTTTGCAGGTGAGGGGGCTGATGAATGTGCAGTTTGCCATACAGGATGGTATTGTTTATGTGCTTGAGGTCAATCCCCGCGCGTCACGGACAGTGCCGTTCGTATCAAAAGCGACAGGATTGCAATTAGCCAAGATCTCGGTGCGCTGCATGACAGGCAGGTCGCTGCGGCAGCAGGGTGCTACGCAGGAAGTGACGCCGTCATTTTATTCAGTGAAGGAAGCCGTTTTTCCTTTTATCAAACTGCCGGGTGTGGATACCATATTAGGGCCGGAGATGAAATCTACCGGTGAAGTGATGGGGATCGGCAGCACTTTCGCCGAAGCCTTTGTCAAATCACAACTGGCATCGGATATACGTCTGCCAAGATCGGGAAAGGCCTTTATCAGCGTGCGTCAATCCGATAAATTTCATGCAATCGAAATTGCACATGATCTGGTGAAACTCGGTTTTACGCTTTATGCTACGCGCGGCACAGCAGCAGCACTTACGGATGCCGGACTGGATGTTGTCGCGGTGAATAAAGTGGCCGAAGGCCGGCCGCATATTGTAGATATGATCAAAAATGGCGAGATCAGTTTGATCATCAATACGGTCAAAAATAAACGCAGCGCGATACGTGATTCGTACTCAATCCGTTCTGCGGCGCTTCAGGGTCGTGTGACCTACTATACGACTTTGGCTGGAGCGCGGGCTGCATGCGTGGGCATGGCGAATATGCAGGAACTAAGCGCGTATAACCTGCAAAAAATGCATTCATAGACACCACAAGCGGAAAAGTACATTTCGACAAATGCAAGTATAGTGTGTAAATAGAAAACAATTCACAAGGAAGGGTAAACAGTAATAATGAGTACAACGCCTTTAACTGTTGCAGGCGCTGAAGCGTTGCGAAAAGAGTTACATGAAATGAAGACTATTCAGCGTCCAGCTGTCATTGCAGCAATCGCCGAAGCACGTTCACACGGCGATCTTTCTGAAAATGCCGAATATGATGCAGCGAAAGAAAAACAGGGATTTGTAGAGGGGCGGATTGCCGAACTTGAAAGCAAGCTGTCAAACGCCCAGATCATTAATCCCGCGCTTATCAATGCCGATGGCGCCTGCGTCTTTGGTGCGACTGTCGATCTTGAGGATATGCAAAGCGGTGAAGCAGTGACGTATCAGATTGTTGGCGAAGACGAGGCCAGCATCAAGCATGGAAAAATTTCCATAAACTCGCCGATTGCGCGCGCGCTTATCGGCAAATATGCAGGTGATGTTGCTGAAGTT
Organism: uncultured Nitrosomonas sp.; assembly: GCA_964639015.1. Taxonomy (GTDB): domain Bacteria; phylum Pseudomonadota; class Gammaproteobacteria; order Burkholderiales; family Nitrosomonadaceae; genus Nitrosomonas. The sequence goes on along the minus strand of CAZXBP010000081.1, from coordinate 8,457 downwards.
CATGCTCCTGGCGGAATTCGTGAGTACGAAATTCTTGGTGTGAAATATATTTAGCTGTTTCTTCTTAAATAGAGATACTAAAATTATGTCTGATAACTGCGTTTAGTGCGGCGTGGTTCACGTTTTCTCTGCCGGGTTGATTTTGGTTTTTCGGATTCTTCCGGTTTCGGGCGGTAAATAATCAGAATTTTCCCTATTTGCTGTATGGGCTCGGCATTGAGTCTTTGGCAAATTTCTTCATAAATCGCTTTCCGGATAACGCGATCGTCCAGTTGAACTTTGACTTTGATCAGCTCGTGAGATAATAGTCCTCGTTCCAGCTCTTCAATAACGTTATTGGTAAGGCCCGCTTTACCGATAAGAACCACCGGGCTGAGGGTGTGGCCTTGTGCGGAAAGCAGGCGACGTTGTGTAACGCTGAGTGTCGACATAAAATTTTCTTATCAAAAATATTATTCTACTTTATGACGCGTACTAAAACCAGTAACCAATGGATGAAAGAACATGTCAGTGATTTCTTTGTCAAACAAGCTAAGAAAGAAGGATATCGTTCGCGTGCCGCATATAAATTACTTGAAATTGATGCGCAGGATCGCCTTTTAAGAAAAGGAATGGTGGTTGTCGATCTCGGCGCTGCGCCGGGAAGCTGGACTCAGGTAGCATTGCATAAAGTAGGTACGCTAGGTAAAGTTGTCGCGTTGGATATTCTGGAAATGCAGTCTTTACCGGGTGTTGCTTTTATTAAAGGTGATTTTCGGGAAGAAAGTGCTATTATAGAACTTGATCGGGAGCTGGGTGGACAACCGCCCGATTTGGTGATTTCCGACATGGCACCAAACGCCAGTGGTATAGCTGTCAGTGATCAAGCGAGAAGTATGTATCTGGCAGAACTGGCTTACGGTTTTGCGATGAGCAAGCTGAACCACGGCGGTAATTTTCTGGTCAAAGTTTTTCAAGGAAGCGGATTTGATCAGTTTTTACGTGAAATGCGCTGCGGATTTGTAAAAGTTCAGGTGCGTAAGCCAAAAGCTTCCAGAAATCGCAGCAATGAAGTGTATTTGTTGGGACTTGAAAAGAAAAATTAGATTTTGAATTAGAATAATAATAAAACGGCAATATAAAAAACACGAAAGAATCTTATTTCTTTATTTTCATGATAATGTATTTTTAAATATCGTAAGGTGCAAACCAAGAGGAGCTATCTTGAATAATTTGATCAAAAATATGGCCATTTGGCTCGTGATCGCACTGATTTTGATGACAGTATTCAATCAATTCAGTGTACGTCAGCAAACACAGGTACCGATTGATTACTCGCAGTTTATTACTGAATTGAATCAGGGGCGGATCGCAAAAGTGGTCATCGACGGTCGTACCTTGAGAGGTATCAAATCGGATGGCAGGCGTTTTACGACGTATGCGCCGTCTGACCCCTGGCTGGTCAGCGATTTGTTGAAATCAGGTGTTGTTGTTGAAGCAAAGCCGGAAGAAGAGCCGTCCATGCTAATGAGCATCTTCATTTCATGGTTCCCCATGTTGCTATTGATCGGGGTCTGGATATTCTTTATGCGGCAAATGCAGGGTGGCGGCAGAAATGGCGGTGCGTTTTCTTTTGGAAAAAGTAAAGCGCGCATGCTGGATAAATCACAGAATCCAGTAACATTTAACGATGTCGCGGGTTGTGAAGAAGCCAAAGAAGAAGTGGCCGAGCTTGTTGAGTTTTTGCGTGATCCAACCAAATTTCAGAAACTTGGTGGACGTATTCCGCGTGGTGTACTGATGGTCGGTAGTCCAGGAACAGGTAAAACGCTGTTGGCTCGTGCCATTGCGGGTGAAGCCGGAGTTCCATTCTTCAGCATATCGGGTTCTGATTTCGTGGAGATGTTCGTCGGTGTCGGTGCATCCAGGGTTCGTGACATGTTTGAACAGGCCAAGAAGCATGCCCCTTGTATTATCTTTATTGATGAGATTGATGCAGTTGGGCGTCAACGTGGCGCGGGCTTGGGTGGCGGTAATGATGAACGTGAACAGACACTGAATCAGTTGCTGGTTGAAATGGATGGTTTTGAAGGAGCGATGGGTGTTATTGTGATAGCCGCAACTAACCGCCCTGATGTACTTGATCCTGCGTTGTTACGTCCTGGGCGTTTCGATCGGCAGGTAACCGTCCCACTGCCCGATATTCGTGGGCGTGAACAGATTCTTAATGTGCACATGCGCAAAGTGCCTTTGGCGCCTGATGTAAAAGCCGGTATTCTGGCGCGCGGCACACCTGGGATGTCAGGCGCTGATTTGGCTAACCTGGTTAACGAAGCAGCCTTGTTTGCCGCGCGTAAAAATAAGCGCCTGGTGGATATGGAAGACTTCGAGAATGCCAAGGACAAGATCTTTATGGGTGCGGAAAGACGTTCGGTTGTGATGCCTGAGCATGAGCGCAGAAATACCGCATATCATGAATCTGGCCATGCGGTTGTGGCGCATCTTTTACCCAAAACCGATCCTGTACATAAAGTGACGATTATTCCCAGAGGGCGCGCATTGGGTGTCACAATGCAGTTACCGACAGAGGATCGTTTCAGTATGGAAAAAGAAGAAATTCTGCAAAGACTGGCAGTCATGTTTGGCGGTCGTATTGCGGAAGAAGTCTTCATGAATCAGATGACGACAGGCGCATCAAACGACTTTGAGCGTGCTACCGAGCTGGCCCGTCAGATGGTCACACAGTGGGGAATGACTGATTCGCTTGGTCCGATGGTTTATGGTGAAAATGAAGGTGAAGTTTTCCTGGGACGCTCAGTTACAACGCATAAGAACATGAGTGAAGCAACTATGCAAAAGGTTGATGCTGAAGTCCGCCGTATTATTGATCAACAATATGCGTTGGCACGCAAGTTGATTGAGGAAAATAAAGACAAGATCGAAGCCATGACGCAAGCGTTGCTGGAATGGGAAACCATTGACAGTGATCAGATCAAGGACATTATGGAAGGACGGCCGCCGCGTCCGCCTAAACCACCGCAATCCACGGTCGAGAAAACAGTGGACGAAGCTTCACCGGTAGAAAAAGAGGGTGGCGCAGATATTCCGCCTCAGGAAGCAGTCAAGGGAACCGAGTAGGCGGCGCGTATGGGTTGTTTTTGACTTAAGCTGACAAGTATTAATACGGGATACGATTATGATAATCGTATCCCTTTTTATTTTTATAGTTATCGCGTATCAAAATTTGGCAACAATAATCTTTCTCCACTGAGCAATAGCTGGTGCAGAGTTATAAAAAACCTGATTTTAAGGTACGATGAGTATCAAGTTCATTTGCCTGAATTATTAGCGAATATCTAAATGCCCCGGATTATTTTTTCAAAAACGCCGCTTATCATGGGGGTGATTAATATCACTCCGGATTCCTTTTCGGACGGTGGAAAATTCTTTTCGATTGATGCCGCTTTGCAACACGCAGAAAAACTTATCGAAGAAGGCGCGGATATTCTGGATATCGGCGGCGAATCAACCCGGCCCGGCAGTGTATCGATTGATGTTGATGAGGAACTGAGGCGTGTGTCATCGTTACTGGAAGTATTGGTTAAAGATAACATACCGGTTTCAATTGATACTTCCAAGCCCGAAATCATGCAATACGCTATAACCGCGGGCGCAGCCATGATCAATGATGTAAATGCTTTGCGCGCTCCCGGGGCACTGGAAGCGGTAGCGGCAAGTGACTCAGTCGCTGTGTGTATGATGCATATGCAGGGTAAGCCGCCCAGTATGCAGGATAATCCGGAGTACGCTAACATTATCGATGAAGTCATGGCTTTCCTGGGCGATCGCATTCAAGCTGCAATGGCACACGGCATAACGCGTGATCGCATAATTATTGATCCCGGCTTTGGTTTTGGTAAGACCTTGCAGCACAACCTTTTACTGTTAAGAGATCTGAAGCGGTTTAGTCGGCTTGGAGTTCCCGTTCTGGCCGGAATTTCACGAAAATCAATGCTTGGAATGATTACCGGAAACCCGGTCGAACAGCGGGTGCACGAAAGCGTAGCAGCTGCTATGCTTGCTGTAATTAATGGTGCGAACATAGTGCGGGTGCATGATGTAAAGGTTACCCGGGATGCATTGGCGGTTTATCAAGCCATGCAAAATGCGGATGTGGGATAAATTATTGCATTAAAGGATAGGACATTGGGAAAAAAGCTTTTTGGTACTGATGGAATCAGGGGGCGGGTAGGTGAACATCCGATCACGCCCGAAAATATTTTACATCTCGGTTATTCTGCAGGAAAGGTTTTTGCTGCCATGGATTGGCATCTTAAAAAAGGTGAGCGCCCTGTTGTATTGATAGGAAAAGATACGCGTGTATCGGGCTATATGCTGGAGTCCGCTCTGGAGGCGGGGCTGTCGGCAGCCGGTGTTGATGTACTCTTGTCGGGCCCCATGCCAACGTCTGCGATAGCTTATTTGATCCGGGCACTCAGATTACAGGCCGGTATTGTCATTTCAGCTTCACATAATTTGTTTGAAGACAACGGCTTTAAATTTTTCTCGCAGGATGGTGTCAAGTTGCCGGATGAAATAGAAGCGCGTATCGAGTCCGGGATAGAATTACCAATTAAAACCATGTCCTCCGCCCAGTTGGGAAAGGTGCAGCGAATTAAGGATGCTAGTGGACGCTATGTAGAGTTTTGCAAGAGCACGTTTCCGTATCAGCTTGATTTGAGAGGATTGCGTATCGTTGTTGATTGCGCGCATGGTGCGACCTATCACATTGCAGGACATGTATTTCACGAACTTGGGGCAGAAGTTATTACCATTGGAACCGAGCCTAATGGTCTGAATATAAATTATGAATGTGGTGCGACGCATTGCTCGGCGCTGCAGGATGCAGTTAAATTACATCGGGCTGATTTGGGTATAGCGCTAGATGGTGATGGTGATCGTGTAATCATGGTTGATGAGCATGGTACATTATTCGATGGCGATCAGCTGGTTTATATTATTGCTAAGCATCGGCTTCAACAAGGTAATCTCAAAGGCGGAGTCGTCGGTACATTAATGACTAATCTGGCCATTGAAAATGGCTTGAAACAATTATCAATTCCATTTTTACGCGCGAAGGTCGGAGATCGCTATGTAATGGAGAAATTGTGCGAAAATGACTGGTATCTGGGTGGTGAAAGCTCCGGGCATATCATTTGCCGGGACAAGCACACAACGGGAGACGGTATTATTTCAGCTCTGCAGGTTTTATATGCCTTGCGCGATAATAATCAGACGCTTTCCGGATTGTTGAAAGAAATTAAGTTATACCCGCAGCGATTGATTAATGTAAAAGTAGATCGATCGTTTAAATTCAGTGAAGACAGCTCGATTCAGAAAGTGATTGGAGAGGCTGAATCGGATTTGAATGCAAAAGGTCGCGTGCTGCTGCGTGCATCGGGCACTGAGCCTTTGATTCGAGTTATGGTTGAAGGAGAGTCCGATCAGAAAGTGAATTTTTGGGCAAAGCAGATAGCTGATGCTGTGCAGAAAACGTGCAGTACACCGGATTAAGCGTGTTCGGTATATGTAAAATCATTTGTCATTAAAATGTAATAATTCTGTCATACAATGCACCCATTGATTAAAGGGCACCTTTAAAAATTCACGGTTTTAAACAAGACGAGGCGAAAGCAAACAATATTGACGCCGCATGTGATTGATATGCTGGAGGAAATGTTTTTGTGAATAACGATGTATTGTAACGCGGTGTGGGTTTTAAGAAATACCCTAAAATCCAATCTTTGGAGAATGAGTAGAGATGCTGAAATTACTGAGTAAGAAATTAACCGGAATCGGTATTGTTGCAGGTTCGTGTATGTTTTTTTTTAATCTGGCGTATTCCAGTCCGATCGTCAGAATAGATGGCTCAAGTACTGTTTATCCGATTACCGAAGCCGTCGCGGAAGATTTTCAAATTGCAAGACGTGGTGCGATACGTGTCACCGTGGGTATTTCCGGTACCGGCGGCGGGTTCAAAAAATTCTGCCGGGGCGAACTGGATATCGTCAATGCCTCTCGTCCAATTACTGAACTGGAGATGGATGCCTGCAGGAAAACCGGCGTGCAATACGTCGAAATGCCGATAGCAATTGATGCATTGACGGTGGTAGTGAATCCACGAAACACATGGAGTAGAACCATGACTGTCGATGAACTCAGGCAGTTCTGGGAACCTGCTGCGCAAGGTAAAATTAATACTTGGAACCAGGTAAATCCTGCATGGCCGAACGAGCGGGTTAAATTGTTTGGGCCGGGGGCGGATTCCGGAACTTTCGAATATTTTACCGAAGCCATTGTAGGCCGGGCAAAATCCAGCAGGGGGGATTTTACAGCGTCAGAGGATGACAATGTTCTGGTGCAGGGTGTGGCCAGCGATATGTATGCATTAGGTTTCTTCGGATTTGCCTACTATATTGAAAACAGCAGACGCGTTAATGCTGTCGCGGTAGATGGCGGCAATGGCGGAGTTATTCCATCGGCAGAAACTGTAAAAGACGGAAGCTATCAACCATTATCTCGTCCGGTATTTATTTATGTAAATGCACGCTCGACAACAAAACCTGAAATACGCGACTTTGTGAAATTCTTTATGGATAATGCGGTGGAGTTGGTATCTGAAGTGAAATATTTTCCGCTTTCCTTGAACGTGTATAAGCTGAATCTAGAAAACATGGAAAATAATAAATTCGGTACTGTGTTTTCTGGTGAATCAGAAGTGAACGTTAATATCGAAGAAGTGATGAAACATGAGGCTCGGTTATGACAGCTGTAAAGGCTTGAACCTAAAAACCTCGGTTGAATGGGATTCAGGGTACGTTGATTTTTATTTCCGGCAAGGCGCGATGAGGCGTAATAACGCGTTATTACAAAGAATTGCAACATAACCGGAATTAAAAAGCGGCGTGCAATAAATACCATAGCGTGACTCACCATTTGGGTGAACGGGTATAGTTCAGGTTGTTCAATTTATTCATACCATTAGTGATTGCGGATAACGATCAACTGAGGTTTTTAGGATTACTGTTCTGATTACCATTGCACCAATCGCTTGGCGGTATTCCGGGTGAAAGTTCTTATGCCATTTTCGAAAGGATTGTTTGTCGTATTGCAAGACCTGGTACCTTCGTGTTCTAACAGCTCGCCAAGCTGGCTATTACCAGATCGAAATCTGTGTTCCGAGAACTGTTTGGCCAGAAGCAGGTGCAACACGGCCAGCTTCAACCTTAAACGGTTTCATGACTTCAAATGTTCTCAATCCCTGAGACTGGACTCCTGGTGGGAGAGATCTTAAAGCTGGAGGCGTTCCTGCTGGCGTATAGTTAACGAAACGATTGTTTTATTTGAACGAAGCGCAAGGCATTGCCACCACCACTACCTAAGCGCATTATCCAGCTCACTTAGCAATTTTTTTGCTTTAGCTCCAGTTGCGTGATCCACTGATGATTCTGCTAATAACCTTTCAATATTCCAACGCAAAGTCATGAATATTTCAGTACCTGTTGCACCCTCATCCATGGCATTCTGCAACGCTTTCCTATAATGCTGTAAAGAGGTATTTTCAAGCATTGAAATCAGTTCTTCTACTTCTTCATAGTGATCGTAAGGCATTATTGAAAGCTTCCGTAATTAAATGTGCGCATTTGTACTTCATTTGCGGGAACAACAACTTCGATTCCGCCTCCTTTAATAACACCTACGGCAGGGGCATCTTCGCCTGGATCAGATAATCATTGATTGCTTTTCAAACTGTACCGATAATAAGCCTCATCTTTGGATATGCGTTGTAATGTTGGAGGTCCTCCGCCATGCATATGACTTTTTGGGTAGGTCAATTCCCAGTAACTTCCATCGTCCGGGTTTTTATACAAGGCAGACCAGTTATTCCCATCAACAGCAATCTGTTTAAAATAGAAATCGGTTAGCCACTGTATTTGTTCACAGACAGAATCTTGTACAACAGAACCGTCCTTTTCTATCCAATTCCCAACTAAGGCACTTTCCTTAATGTTCGGTTTTCTATTCATCGTATCACTTTCGTACTTGAATCAGTAGGAATTGAACCGTTAGGTATTATGAACTCTCGTGCTCCGTCCGCTGTCCGGCCACCACCAACGAACCCTGGATCTGTTCTATAAACTGGTGAAGCAATACCTGATTTCGGAGTTGGAAATTCAATTACTCTAAACCCCGTCGGACTTTCAGGAATTGTTAAGCGCTGGGCGATTTGTCTGGCATTTAATCCTCGAATATCATTTGCAGCAGTGACAAAAACATCATCTACGCTAGGTTTGCCGAGAGTGCCCGATGCACGAGTAATTGCATTATCAGGTATAATGCCATAAGCACCCGTATAACCCGCAGCAACCAGGCCATCATATAGCCGTATCGCTGTACGGCGCTGATTCCTGGGTAAAT
>CAZXBP010000080.1:4536-12532 GCA_964639015.1 uncultured Nitrosomonas sp. | reverse complement strand
TCGCCGCGCAACTGTATGCTGAAATGCGTGAGTTTTTTCCGGAAAACGCGATCGAATACTTTGTATCCTATTATGACTATTATCAGCCTGAAGCCTACGTGCCTTCTCGCGATCTATACATCGAAAAAGACTCCAGCATTAATGCGCATATTGAACAAATGCGCCTGTCGGCGACCAAATCCATGCTTGAACGGGAAGATACGATCATTGTCGCATCCGTTTCCTGTATTTACGGTATCGGTGACCCGGTCGATTATCACGGCATGATTCTTCATTTGCGAATGCATGAAAAATGTACCCAGCGCGACATCATTAAACGATTGACTGAAATGCAGTACGAGCGCAATGAAATTGAATTCATGCGTGGAATGTTTCGCGTCAGAGGTGATGTGATTGATGTTTTTCCTGCGGAAAGTTCTGAAGCCGCGATCCGCATATCGCTGTTCGATGATGAAGTGGATGACCTGTCGCTATTCGATCCTTTGACCGGTCGCGTATTGCAGAAACTATCGCGCTATACCGTGTATCCATCCAGTCATTATGTGACTCCGAGAAGCACGACGCTGCGAGCAATCGAATCGATAAAAGCCGAATTACGCGAACGGCTGGAATATTATTACAGCAACCACCATCTGGTGGAAGCGCAGCGCCTTGAGCAGCGAACCCGTTTTGATCTGGAAATGCTGAATGAACTCGGTTTCTGCAAAGGCATTGAGAATTATTCCCGCCATCTTTCCGGCAAAAATCCGGGCGAACCACCGCCTACCTTGATTGATTATCTGCCAAAAAATGCATTGATGTTTATCGACGAAAGTCATGTTACCGTACCACAGATCGGCGGCATGTTCCGCGGCGATCGCTCACGTAAGGAAAATCTCGTACAGTACGGATTCCGCCTGCCTTCAGCCCTGGATAACCGTCCGTTGAAATTCGAGGAATTTGAACGGATGATGCCGCAAACCATTTTCGTTTCCGCCACGCCTGCTGACTATGAGCGACAACACAGCGGCAAAACCGTTGAACAAGTGGTGCGGCCAACCGGACTTGTCGATCCGGCTATTGAAGTGCGCCCGGTTACGACGCAGGTAGATGACCTGATGTCGGAAGTCAATCTGCGCGCTGCATGCAATGAACGCGTGCTGGTAACTACGTTAACCAAACGCATGGCGGAAGACTTGACCGATTATTTCACCGATCATCAGATACGGGTACGTTACCTACATTCAGATATCGATACGGTTGAGCGCGTCGAAATCATTCGCGACCTGCGGCTTGGACAGTTTGATGCTCTGGTCGGCATCAACCTGTTGCGTGAAGGGCTCGATATTCCGGAAGTTTCTCTGGTTGCCATACTGGACGCGGACAAGGAAGGTTTTCTGCGCTCTGAACGTTCCCTAATCCAGACCATCGGCAGGGCGGCCCGTCATATCAACGGAAAGGCTATTTTATATGCCGACCGGATAACCCGTTCGATGCGCGCCGCGATTGATGAGACCAATCGCCGCCGTGAAAAGCAATTGGCCTTTAATCAGCAGAATCAAATCACGCCGCGGGGTGTGCATAAGCGAATCAAGGATCTGATTGATGGCGTCTACAGTCCGGATTCCGCGCAAAGAAAACTCAAGGTCGGTGAAACACAGGCGAGTTATGATGCCATGAATGAACGCCAGATCAGCAAGGAAATTCAGCGCCTGGAAAAACAAATGCTGAATGCGGCCAGGAATCTGGAGTTCGAGCAGGCGGCACAGTGCCGGGACAATATCAAACGACTGAAAAACAGATTATTTATTGGTACGGAAGAAATAGAATAAAAGATATCCCTGAAACTATTTCTTAATCATGGTAGTTGATACAAAGATAACCCGTCTGAATGTCCGGTTTAATGTTTTACTGGTAAAGTTTTCCATCGACATGCTCTGCACGAATCGAACGTGATCGCCCGGTTTGACCTGTGTCGTCGGCGCCGCAATCCAAAAACGTCTGTCACCGTTTTGCAGTTCCATGTAGGTGTAGCCGGTGGTGTCAAGCACTTCCAGGACAATACCCTCATCATTCGGTAATGTGCCATTTGCAGCAAGGTGTAAGATTTCATGCTGCTGCGCTGAAACATGGAGTGGATAAACAGACAGACAGGCTATCAATAGCATCACGGATAAAGTAGAAAACCTCATTTTTCCTCCAAAATTGTTTGATCAAAAACCGTCAATCATACACTGCTCTGTTTTTTAGTTCCAATCGGATTTCCGGTAATTTGTTCAAACTTAAAACTTCAGTTGAATGGGGTTTAAAGTGCGTTGATTTTTATTTCCGGCAAGGCACAATGCGGTGTAATAACGCGTTATTACAACGAATTGTAACGCAGCAAAAATTAACAAGCGGCGTGCTATAAACACCATCGTTTGACTCACTATCCGGATGAACCGGAATTACTCGAATTGTTTCATTTATTCATATCGTTAGTCAGTCCGGATAATGGTCAACTGAGGTTTTCAGGTTCAATTCCCAGCATATCCTGGCGGACTTTTTCATACAGACAGATCGAAGCCGCGGTGGCTGCATTCAGGGATTCAATTCTGCCGGGCATCGGTATTGAAGCCATGTCCGTAACGGCCTGCTGCATCCCTGTTGACAATCCGGCGCCTTCGTTACCGAAAACAAATGCGGTCGGTACTGTGAAATCAAATTGGTAAAGATGCTTTGCGGCTGCGGGTGACGTACCAATCACCTGACCCTGGAATTGGGCGGCAGTCTCGGTAAGGTTGCAGTCCGTATGGATTTTCAGAAAAAAGTGCGCGCCCATAGCGGCACGCAGTGTTTTAGGCGACCAGGCATCGGTACAATCCGCGGATAAATAAATATGATCTGCACCCGCACCGGCAGATGAACGCAGAATGGCACCAAGATTGCCGGGATCCTGAATGCTTTCGAGTAAAACACAAAATTTTTGATTAACAGATTCGCCCGAACATGTGGTGTTCGGTATGGCAATACATGCGAGTATTCCGGTGGGCGTTTGCACGGGTGAAATTTTCTGAAATACGCGATCGGTCATTCGAATGAGCTGTGTTTTATTCTGCGCGCTGCAATTTTCCAGTAATGCGGCAATTTCAACATGTTGCTGGCCGGTTTCACTGACGACCAGAATTGACGGAAAATTACCGGCAGAGAGATAGCATTGGATCAGATGGATGCCGTCGAGTACGGCGAGCTTTTCCTGCTTACGGAAGCGGGCGGATTTCTGCAGTCTGGCCAGCTGCTTGACGACAGGGTGCTCGCGGGAAGTGATATGCAGCATAGTGCATCTCGAACTACAGGCTGAAATGTTGGAAATAGTCCTATGCCTTAAAGCGATATTCCGCCGATTTCGCATGCGCGGACAGTCCTTCGCCGTGCGCCAGAATAGCCGCGATTGACCCCAATGTGGCGGCGCCTTGCTCGGAAACCTGTATCAGGCTGCTGCGTTTCTGAAAATCATAAACACCAAGCGGTGAAGAAAAACGCGCGGTTCGCGATGTCGGCAGCACATGATTGGGGCCTGCACAATAATCGCCGAGTGCTTCGCAGGTATGCCTGCCCATGAAGATGGCGCCGGCGTGTCTGATTTTATTCACCCAGCCTTCCGGATGATCAACGGAGAGCTCGAGATGCTCCGGAGAAATTCTGTTTGCAATTGCACAGGCTTCATCCAGATCGCGCACCCGAATCAATGCGCCGCGGTTTTCCAGTGAAACACGAATAACATCCTGGCGCGGCATGCCTGCAATCAATTGATCAATGCTTCTCGCCACAGCATCCAGAAAGCCGGCATCCGGTGACAATAAAATCGATTGCGCCAGCTCGTCATGCTCGGCCTGTGAAAACAGATCCATAGCAATCCAGTCCGGATTGGTTTTGCCGTCGCATATGATCAGTATTTCGGAAGGACCGGCGACCATATCAATCCCGACGATGCCAAAAACGCGCCGTTTGGCGGCGGCAACGTAAGCATTGCCCGGACCGACGATTTTATCGACTTGTGGAACGGATTCAGTGCCGTAGGCCAGTGCGCCGACAGCCTGTGCGCCGCCGATGGTAAACACGCGGTCAACCCGACTGATTGCAGCTGCCGCCAGCACCAGATCATTTTTCTCACCGTGCGGCGTCGGAACGACCATGATGAGCTCTTCGACGCCGGCTACTTTGGCCGGAATCGCATTCATCAGCACCGAAGACGGATAGGATGCCTTACCGCCCGGCACATAAAGCCCGACACGATCAAGCGGCGTGATCTTCTGGCCAAGCAGGGTGTCGTCGGATTCCCGGTATTGCCACGATACGCTGATCTGTTTTTCATGATAGCTTCTTATCCGCGCTGCTGCCTGTTCAAGCGCCCGGCGTTGCTCAACCGGCAAAGCATCGAGTGACTGTTGCAGACTTGCCTGCGTCAATTCAAGTTCCTTTACGGAGCGGGTATTCATGTGATCAAAACGATTGGTGTATTCAATCAGCGCTGCGTCGCCGCGCGTTTTAATTGCAGCGAGTATCTGCGCTGCCGTGGCGTCAACCGATTCATCCATGGCATTTTCAAATGCCAGTAATCGTTGCAGGGATTGATCGAAGCTTTGTTCGCTGGAATCGAGTCTTTTTATCTGAACCATAGGAATGAAATCCGGAATAAGTGGAGCAATAAGGTTTCAATCAGCAGTTAATTTTTGACTGCCCGCGCAAACGCATCCAGAATGGGCTGGATGGCGTTGCGTTTCAGTTTTAAGGCAGCCTGATTGACAATCAGTCTGGAAGAAATCGGCATGATTTCCTCTACTGCGCGCAGATGGTTGGCTTTCAGCGTACTGCCGGTTGAAACCAGATCGACAATGGCATCGGCAAGCCCGACCAGCGGCGCAAGCTCCATGGAGCCATACAGTTTGATCAGATCGACATGCACGCCTTTATCCGCGAAGTGTTCCCGCGTGGTTTGCAGGTACTTGGTCGCGACCCGCAATCGTGCACCCTGGCGTACTGCCGAGTCATAATCAAATTCTTCAGGAACGGCGACCATCATGCGGCAACGTGCGATGTTCAGGTCCAGTGGCTGATAAAGGCCGTTGCCGCCGTGTTCCAGCAAAACATCCTTGCCCGCAATGCCCAGATCAGCCGCGCCGTATTGAACATAGGTGGGCACGTCGGATGCGCGCACAATCACCAGGCGCACACTGTCGCGGTTTGTATCAAGAATCAGTTTGCGCGAAGATTCCGGATTGTCTTTGGCGATAATACCGGCGGCTTCAAGCAGTGGCGCGGTATCATCGAAAATTCGTCCTTTTGACAGGGCGATGGTTATTTCAGCCATAAAGACCCGTTTGCAATGGATTATCGAAGATTTGCCCGGGCAAATTCCCAGTTGATCAGCTTGTCGAGAATGGTGTTCACATAATCCACCCGGCGATTCTGATAATCCAGATAATAGGCATGTTCCCAGACGTCAATCGTCAGTAGTGGACGCACATTCTGCGTAATGGGCGACTCGGCGTTGCCGGTCTTGGCAACGGCGATTTTATCGCCATCCTGCACCAGCCACGCCCAGCCACTGCCGAATTGCGTCATCGCGGCATTGGCGAATTCTTTTTTGCAGGCATCGAGGCTGCCGAAGGATTGTTCGATTTTCTGCTTTAAATCCGCCGGAGGTTCGCCACCGCCGTTCGGACTGAGGCTGTGCCAGTAGAACATATGATTCCAGACTTGCGCGGCATTATTGAAAATACCCGCTTTATCGGCTTTTCCGGCAACCGCGCGGATAATCTGTTCGAGCGACTGGCCTGCCAGATCGGTACCGGCGACAAGATTGTTAAGATTGTCAACATAGGTCTTGTGATGCTTGCCGTAATGAAAGCTCAGCGTATTTGCAGAGATCACCGGTTCCAGTGCATTGTCCGCGTAGGGGAGAGGGGCCAGGACAAATTGTGAGCCTGACAGGGCGGTGCTGGAAAAATTATCGAGATTAAGTGACATGTGAGTCTCCTTTCTGAAAAAGTTGAATAAATGGGCGACGAAGTTTTTCATGATATTTATTGGTTAAGGACTTTTATCCCTATCCTTATGTTGAAATTTCAATTTCAGGGTTTGACTTCCGTGGTGAATGTTATCTTATTGTACCCCGCAAGCCGTGCGGCCTCCATTACCGTGATGACGGACTGATGCGTGGCTTTGGCATCGGCGCTGATAATAACCAGCGGATCCTGCCGATCCTGAGCGGCGGAGCGCAATGCATCGCGCAGATGCTCTATGCTGACTGATGTAACCGGTATCTGATTGATCGTATACTCGCCCATTGCAGTAACAGCGATATCAATCGCCCGTGGTTTTTCCATCGTTTTGTCGACTTCCTGCGCAGTAGCTTCGGGCAGTGTAATTTCAAGCTCGGCAAATTTCGAATAGGTTGTCGATACGACCAGAAAAATCAGGATGACCAGCAGAACATCAATCATCGGTACCAGGTTGATTTCGGGTTCTTCTTTGGATCTGCCGCGTTGAAAATTCATCGTGATGCGCTTTTATTTACGGTTATGGTTTAAAATTATATCCTTTGAGCCAGATATTATAAACAGGCAAGTTGCAGGAACGCAGCTTAACAACCTGTCAGGCAGCATTTTAACCGTTGCGGGTATTCTGCTCATGCAGCTTGTATACAAGCTGTCCGGCTTGCAATGATTGTTTCAATGACTGATTTTTTAAATATTTTTGTATCGCCATTTTATGAATAATCCACTGGTAAGCGTCGTCATGGGCAGCAACAGTGACTGGGACGTTATGCAGCACGCGATTTCCGTATTGAAAGATTTTGAAATTCCGTGCGAAGCGCGTGTCGTTTCGGCGCATCGCACGCCCGATATCATGTTTGAATTCGCGGAAAACGCCGCGACGCGCGGTATAAAGTGCATTATTGCCGGAGCGGGCGGCGCCGCGCATCTTCCCGGCATGATCGCGGCGAAAACAACCGTTCCGGTGCTGGGTGTTCCGGTTAATTCGCGGTATTTGAAAGGACTGGATTCCCTGTTGTCGATTGTGCAAATGCCCAAAGGCGTACCGGTAGCCACTTTCGCGATCGGAGAGGCAGGGGCGGCTAATGCTGCGCTTTTTGCTGTTGCCATGCTCGGCAATGAAGATAAACAGCTCGGGCAACGGCTCGAAGCGTTTCGTGAACAACAGGCTGAGAATGTCGCCGCGATGCGGTTGCCCGATTAAACCTAAAAACTTCAGTTAGCCGTTATCCGAGATGACTAACGATATGAATAAAACATGAAACAATTCGAGCAATGCCGGTTCATCCGGATGGTGAGTCAAACTATGGTGTTTACAGCACGCCGCTTGTTGTTAGGTTAAATCATTTTTGGTAAACCATTTCTCTCCAGTGCGCAAAAATCCGATAACAGTCATTCAACCCGGTGCGATGCTGGGTGTGCTGGGTGGCGGGCAGCTTGGCCGCATGTTCACAATTGCCGCGCATCAGATGGGTTATCAGGTGGCCGTGCTTGATCCTGATCTGGATAGTCCCGCAGGCCGGATAGCGGATCAGTTCATTCATGCGGATTACGCCGATCCGGTCGCGTTAGCGCAAATGCGTGAACAATGCGCCGCGATTACCACCGAGTTTGAAAATATACCCGCCGAAACACTGGCACTGCTTGCGGAAACCTGTCCGGTCAGCCCGGACGCGCAAAGCGTCGCCATTGCGCAGAACAGAATCGCTGAAAAACAATATCTGCGAAACAATGGTTTATCTGTCGCACCGTTTGCAGTCATTGATCGAATCGACCAGATCGCTCATGTACAACAGGATTTGTTTCCGGGAATTCTGAAAGTCAGTCAGTTCGGTTACGATGGCAAAGGCCAGCGGCAGGTTGACGATCAGTCCGGGCTGAGGATTGCATTCGATGAACTTGGAACAGTACCTTGCGTGCTGGAAAAAAAACTGTCATTAACCTTCGAACTGTCGATCGTGCTGGCGCGCGATGCGTAT
>CAZXBP010000080.1:0-4526 GCA_964639015.1 uncultured Nitrosomonas sp. | reverse complement strand
TGGCAACATGGAAAGTTTTCCGGCGATCGAAAATCAGCATGTCAACGGCATTCTCGATGTCAGTATAGTTCCGGCGCGCATCGACATGGCGCTTGCCCGGCGCGCCGACGCGATGGCGAGAAAGCTGGCCGATGCGTTGAATTACCAGGGCGTTCTGTGTGTTGAGTTTTTCGTTGTGCAGGATGATCAATTGCTGATCAATGAAATCGCGCCACGCCCGCATAACAGCGGGCATTTTTCGATCGATGCCTGCGTCACCTCGCAATTTGAGCAGCAGGTGCGCACATTGTGCAACCTGCCATTGGGAAATGTTGCCTTGCATCAGCCCTGTGTCATGGTCAATCTGCTTGGCGACATCTGGCGCGAGAAAGCGCCGGACTGGACGCGAATACTCGGTCAGCCCTCGGCCAAACTGCATTTGTACGGCAAAAAGGAAGCCCGAATCGGGCGCAAAATGGGCCATTTCACGGTAATGGATGAAACCGCTGAAAAAGCACTGGCAAACGCGCTGCGCATCCGCAAATCGTTAACAACCTGACAAAAAGGATATCCACTTGGAAACGGCTTTATTCGAAACCCATATTCAGAGTCTGCCTTTCTTGCATCGCGGCAAAGTGCGCGATATTTATGCCGTGGATGACGACAAATTGCTGATTGTTCAGACCGACCGTCTGTCGGCATTCGATGTGATACTGCCGGATCCGATTCCGGGAAAAGGTAAGTTACTGACCGCGCTGTCGGCGTTCTGGTTTGCGAAACTGGCGCATATCATTCCCAACCATTTGACCGGCATCGCACCCGAATCCGTCGTCGCGGCGCATGAGCGTGACCAGGTCGCGGATCGCGCGTTTGTCATCCGGCGGCTCAAACCGCTGCCCATTGAAGCGATCGTGCGCGGTTATATCGTCGGTTCCGGCTGGAAAGACTATCAGGCAACCGGCACAATCTGCGGTATTCGATTGCCTGCGGGATTGCAACAGGCGGAAAAAATACCCGGCGGCGCAATTTTTACCCCGTCAACCAAAGCGCAAGCCGGCTTGCACGACGAAAACATCGCGCTGGCGGAAGTCGAGCAACAGATCGGCAGAGAACTTACGGAGAAAGTCAGCGAAAAAGCGGTGCGGCTCTATACCGAAGCAGCTGACTATGCCGCGCGGCGCGGTATCATCATCGCCGATACCAAGTTCGAATTCGGACTCGATGCCGCCGGAGCGCTGTATCTGATCGACGAAGTGTTGACGCCCGATTCGTCGCGTTTCTGGCCGGTCGACCAATACCGCACCGGCGTAAGCCCGCCAAGCTACGACAAGCAATTTGTCCGCGACTGGCTGGAAACACAGAACTGGAACAAAAAACCACCCGCACCCGCGTTGCCTGAAAACGTCATCCGCCAGACAATGGAAAAATACCGGGAAGCATTGATGCGATTGACTGCTGATCGATGATGGAAAATCAGAACATACTATGGAATTCTATGTTTTAAAACATAGAAATGAAAATAAAAAAAGCAAAAATCTTCATGAAATAAGATTTTCAGCGAATACTTCAGAAAATATAGATCTGACCAACATCGAACATGGCTCTATACTCGTCAATGTAACGATATAAAATGCCTGAATTTCAAAAACTGCTCAAAAAACTTGAAGCGCTAACCACCAGTGGCAATACATCATGTAAAGAATTTACAAACGTATTGGAAGCGCTCGGATTTCAAATAGACAATTGCGGAAACGCAGGTCATAAAATCGCCAGACACCCGGCCGTATCTTTAATTGAATATCCTAACTATAATTGCGGTCATAACAGAGGTGAAGCGGTAAAACGCCCGTATATTAAAAAGCTATACAAATTCGTAAAGCAGCATGAAAAAGCAATCAAGGAGCACCTAAAATGAAATTTGACCCTGAAGCTTATACCATCACGATCCGGAAAGAAGAAATCGACGATGAAATCTTATACGTTGGTAGGGTAGCTGAATTTCCCAACATAAGCGTATATGAAGAAGACTTTGAAACGGCTCGTAACCTGATCATTGACGCACTACAAACCTTGAAAAAAATTGCCGACCAAAACCAAACCGAATTACCGCCGCCGTATCTCTCAACATCGTTGGAATTCAGCGAGCGAGCATCATCCTTCTAGTTACACTTGTAACATTCAGTAAGATTTTTTGCTCTGGCCAGTAGCCGATATTACAGGGTTCCCTAGCGGATATACCTCCCGCGCAATTGCGCGGGAAGGTGCTAAGGGGGGCGCTAGGTCGGCGTTACGGGTATTCCCGCTGATGGAAGTTAAAACCGTTAACTTCCACCGTTCTATACTTCACACTGCCAAACAGATTAAGTTTAGAACAGGGTGCACTATTCTATAAGCTATTGTTTATTTTATGGTTTCGATTTGTTTAAAAGCTATATGCATGATCACCTTAAAGAACATAAAATACTGTCAATAGGTAATACATATGTCGAAAATGTCCCACTAAATACATGTTGGGCTTCTATACTTGGTGATTGTTCAGGGAAACTTAGTCGGGAGCATCTATTTTCTGCGTCTTTGTTTTCTGATAAAAAAGAAATTAGTGTTTCTGGGTTTCCTTGGTGCAAAGGTGAAACTAAAAAAATAGGTATCGCGAATTGCACATCCAAGATTTTATGTTCTAACCATAATAGTTTGTTAAGTCCATTGGATTCATCTGCTGGATCTGCGTTTGCGACGTTACAAAAGTGCGTGAAACTTTGTAATGCTCGACAACTAATTGAACCAGCTAAATTTAAAGTAAGAGTATTTACTATTAATGGATTATTATTAGAAAGATGGTTTCTTAAAACACTAATTAACCTATGCCGCGAGAGTGGTTTTCATTTAGGAAACAAAAACAAAGTTATTGGCGTTCCTTCAGAACATTATGTTCGTGTTAGTTTTGGAAAAGATGTTTTTCGCGGAAAATCTGGCTTATATTTAGTTTCAAAGGTTGGTGATCAATTAGAATTTAAATCTGAAGTTGGATTCACACCTATCATATCTGAAAGCGATCTTGTAATAGTAGGTGGTATTTATTATTTCTATGATTTGATCTTTTTTTTATCTTTAATTGAAGATCCATTACCTGAAAATTTCAATTGGATTTCTTTCCTAGAATTGCCTTTTATTCATGGAGATTCAAAACCTACTTGGCATTTTAAAAAGATAAGCTTTAAGTTTAATGGAATTCTTTCACACAAATTGATTTTTAAGTGGAAATAATTTTGTTGCTTCCATATAACCCGCGAAACAGACACGCTGAGAAACGCCTCGAAGAATACCGAAAAAAGCGCAAAGCATTTTGAAGGTTTTTTTATAATATTACATAATATAAATTATCGGCAGTTTAGTCGTAAAAGAATAAAAAAAAGCTTGACTTTCTCGCTGATTTTTTCTGTGAATGGTTAAACGTTTTCCTGCGTGCCAGTCAAAACACCTGCTGAACCGTCCGGCACAGTAAACGAAGTTCTTCCGGATCGACGCCTGCCTCAAGCAGGCGTTTTTTTTTCATTTGCAACATAGCGGTAGTAATACCGGTGCTTGACGCTGGGGTTACGAGTGAATCGCCCCGTGTTTACAGGAAACTCTATTTCTTGAGTGTCACCGGCAATGTTAAATTGACCCACCTGAGGCAAAATTGCCGCCGATGATTAATAGAATAAGGCGGTGTAAATTTATAATGCTAACTCAGGAGCTATTAGTGGAAATCCATGTGTTATATCGACAAGGCAAGAGCATTCGAGCTTATTGCCAAGGCATTGCAGATATCACGCAATAGTGTACGTAAATATCTGCGCAATATTGCCATGACACCAAGTTACAGTAAACATACTGATCGATTATCAAAACTTGATCCCTTCAAGGCTTATCTTAAAGCGCGTATTGATGCGGCCAAGCCGGACTGGATTCCGGCCACGGTGTTGTTTCGCGAAATACAGGCCAAGCGAATTACTGGCGGGCAATTATCAGCCGCAACCAGCAAGGCACGTCTATAATTCCGAAAGCTAACGGCAAACAAAGACCGCTGGGTATTCCGACCCTACGGGATCGGATTGTGCAACGTGCAATGCTGATGGCAATGGAACCAAATCTGGGAAAGCGACTTTCATCGCTTATCCTATGGTTTCCGGCCTGAACGCAGTGTGCATCATGCAATACGCACAGTGAAGTTTCAGTTGCAAGATAGTACTGAAACATCGGGTCGCTGGGTGATCGAAGGCGATCTGGTCAGCTACTTTGATACAGTACATCATAAGTTACTGATGAAATGTGTACGAAAACGTATTCGGGATACGCGCTTCCTTTCGCTGTTATGGCGATTTATCAAAGCAGGCCACGTGGATCAGGGTTTGTTTCAGGCAGCCAGTAATGGAGAGCCGTATGCGCTGAAAGGTGCACGTACGGTTCGGAGAGGAGAAGCAGGAAAATAGTTCGACTACGCCCTGCTTCTTACTCTACTAGCGACCTGGGCGGGATTTGTTTATGTGGCTTTTATTATCGATGTT
>CAZXBP010000079.1:0-12556 GCA_964639015.1 uncultured Nitrosomonas sp. | reverse complement strand
TTCATACCGTTAGTCATCGCGGATAACGGTCAACTGAGGTTTTTAGGTTAAATGAAGAGGTTTAATAGGAATGCCGGAATATCTGATGCTGGCGTTGAAGAAAACAATTGCTGATAAATCAACGGAGAATCATCAAATGGATTACACAGGGTTATTAATTTTTATCGCAATTGGCGCGGTGTTGGGCTGGCTGGCCGGGATATTGATGAAGGAAGGAGGCCAGGGCCTCCTGGGTAACATGATCATTGGTATTGTCGGTGCTATTGCGGGTGGTCTCTTGTTTGGTCTACTGGGACTCGTCGGTTCAATAGTTACCGCCATAGCCGGAGCCGCAATATTGCTATTTCTGGTCTGGTTTATCATGAAGTCTAAGAATCAATCTTGAATTGATTAATACGGGAGATATGTTATGAGTACAAAAGAAGCCTATAAACAAAAGGTAGAAGCTGAAGTGGAGCTGGCACAAGCCAAATTGGCGGAATTGAGAGCCATCGCAAAGGGATGCGCAGCCGACACTCGCATCAAATACGATCAGCAAATTGAAGAACTTCAACAAAAGGTTGATGCTACGAAAACCAAGCTGAAGGCACTCGCTGAAACGGGTGAGGATGCGTGGGAGCACCTTAAGGACGGAGTAGATAATGCCTGGGGTGCACTCAGTAGCGCTGTTAAGGATACTGCTGCCAAATTGAAGGATAAAGTTTAACCTAAAGACCTCGGTTGAATGGGATTTAGAGTGCGTTGATTTTTATTTCCGGCAAGGCGCAATGAGGCGTAATAACGCGTTATTACAACGAATTGCAACACAGCCGGAATTAAAAAGCGGCGTGCTGTAAATACCATAGTGTGACTCACCATTTGGATGAGCGGGTATTGTTCAGGTTGTTCTATTTATTCATGCCGTTAGTTATTGCGGATAGCGATCAACCGAGGTTTTTAGGTTTAATGATCGAAGAGGATCGTAAGTTATGAGAACATCAATCTGCGATTCCCGCCAATCAATATTGTTATCAGGCTGGTGCGAACTTCATGCGCCGTTAATCATAGCCCCCACTACCCACTATATAGCGACATAGCGGCTGCTCAGCTGCTAGATAAGTCGATGCAGATTCCCATAAACTATCGAATTACCATCCAATTGAATCAGTTTGAAAACTGGTACTTGTGATATAGCTTATGGATTTTGGAGCGGGGCATGTGAAAACCCAGAACATGAAGGATATAATGCAGTACATCGCTGAAAATCCTATAAAAGAACTCTTTTGAAAGCATACCAGTTCCCCGAGATAAGTATCCGCCACCTTCTGGTTCAGAGCCGCTTCCGTGACCTCTGAAACAACGGACACTTTTTCTATTGTGGGTATTGGAGCTTCAGCAGGTGGTTTAGAAGCTTTAGAAGAATTTTTTCGCCATGTTCCAGCCAACAGTGGTATGGCTTTCGTATTGGTGCAGCATCTCGATCCCAGTCATGTCAGCCTGCTCACTGAAATCCTGCAACGCGCCACTGTCATGCCGGTGGCCGAGGCCGCAGATGAAATATTAGTTGAATCCAATCACGTTTATGTCATTCCACCCAATCGTGACATGGCAATCTTCCACAGAAAATTGCAATTGAGCGTGCCTAATGAGCCACGCGGACAGCGCTTGCCCATTGATTCCTTTCTGCAATCATTGGCTGAAGACCAGCGTGAAAATGCTATTGGAATCATTCTGTCCGGTACCGGATCTGACGGTACGCGGGGGTTATGCGCTATCCTCGGTGCGGGCGGCGTGACATTGGTGCAGGAGCCAACGACTGCCAAATATAACGGTATGCCATCCAGCGCCATTCAGGCAGGCTGTGCCACGAAAGTGCTGCCGGTCGACAAAATGCCGGCAGCGCTGCAATTGGGTGCCCGTCAATTGAGTGATCATGATCAAGCGCCCAATGATCCTAAAAGAGCCAGCGGAATGAGTCACATCCTGATGCAATTGCGCACTAAAACCGGCCACGACTTTTCGCTCTACAAAGAAAACACTATCATCCGTCGAATCGAGCGTCGCATGTTGCATCATGCGATAGTAGATATGAATGTGTATGCCCGATTTCTGAAAGAAAATCCTGTCGAATCAACTGCCTTATTCCAGGAATTGCTGATCAATGTCACCAGTTTTTTTCGTGATGCGGATGCGTTTGTCGTGCTGCGGGAAGCGATTCTGCCGGAGTTATGCAAAGACAAATTGGAACATTCCACATTTCGCGCGTGGGTTGCAGGCTGCGCGACCGGTGAGGAAGCCTACTCTATCGCGATATTGCTGAGAGAATGGATGGAAAAGAGTCGTCGCGAATTCAGAGTGCAAATCTACGGTACGGATCTGGATGATGAGACTATCGCTATCGCTCGTGCAGGTATTTATTCATCCAATATCACTCAGAATGTTACTCCGGAGCGATTGCGTCGATTCTTTACCAAAGAAGATGCCGGTGGCTATCGGATAAAGAAGGAAATCCGCGAAATGGTGGTATTCGCGATTCAGAATGTACTTAAAGATCCTCCTTTCATCAAACTTGATCTGCTCAGTTGCCGCAATCTGCTGATTTATCTGGGGTCAGAATTACAAAACCAGTTAATCCCAACCTTTCATTACGCGCTCAGACCCGGCGGAATTCTGTTTCTTTCGCCGTCGGAAAGCATTGGCAACCATACCGATCTGTTCTCTCCAGTCAACCGTAAATGGAAATTCTACCGGACTATCCATTCTGTTGCCGCTTCTCGCGCAGTGATGACGAAAGTTTTAACCTGGACTGCTGGAGTAGGTGAAAAATCACCCGAGGAAGTCGTGATCAAACCGAAGGAAACCAATTTTGCCGAACTTACCCGCCGAGTACTGCTGCAGTGTTTTGCACCTGCTTCGGTAGTGACTGATCTCAAAGGTGATATCTTCTATGTTTATGGTGAGACCGGTAAATATTTGCGTCCGGCGCCAGGGCAGGCCAGCCTTAATGTCGTTGAAATGGCCCGCGAGCAATTGGAACTGGAGCTGCGTGCGGCCATTCGCGCAGCAGCCACTGAAGGCACACCAATCCTGGGCAAGGAAGTACAGATCAAATCGAATGGTGGTTTCACAACGATTGAGCTCAGTGTCCGACCGCTTAGCTATGATAGCAATCAGGGCTTTCTGTTGATTAGTTTTCAGGAGGTTGTCAGTCCAAACAACGTCAAGTCGCGGTCCAGTCAGGATGCTAAACCGGCAGAGCTGGGACGCATCGAAGAATTAGAGCGTGAACTTGCATACCTAAAAGAAAACTACCGAGCCACCCTGGAGGAACAGCAGGCCTCCAACGAAGAACTCAAGTCGGCGAATGAAGAAATGCAGTCGACCAATGAGGAACTACAGTCAACCAATGAAGAACTGGAAACTTCCAAAGAGGAACTGCAATCGGTTAATGAAGAACTGATCACCGTCAACTCTGAACTGCAATCCAAGATTGAGCAACTGGCCGGCATGCAGAATGACATGAAGAATTTGCTCGATAATACACATATTGGTACTGTATTCCTTGACGAGAGTCTGATTATTCGACGATTTACGCGTGATGCCGCCGCGATATACCGGCTTGTGTCTACGGATGTGGGTCGGCCTTTGAGTGATATTAAATCCAGTATTGCCGGTGAAGAACTATTGATCCAGGCGCGCATTGTGCTCGAAACACTGATGCCGTTTGAACAGGAAGTGCAAACCGATAGCGGGATCTGGTATCTCGTGCGTATTCAACCCTACCGTACTTTGGATAACGTGATAGATGGCGTTGTGCTGACTTTCACCGATATCAACAAGCGCATCAAAGCAGAGACTGATATGCAATTGACGCGTGATCTTGCTGAGAGCGTTGTCGATACTGTTGATAAGCCACTACTAGTCATGGATGGCGATTTAAAGGTTATTTCGGCAAATCGTGCTTTTTTCCAGTATTTTCAGGTGACCGCTGCCGATACAATCGAGCGAAAGATTTACGATTTGGGTAACGGTCAATGGAATATCCCGGTCTTACGGGAGCTACTGGAAATTATTTTGCCACGTGACCAAGCCTTTGATGGGTTTATAGTGGAGCATGATTTTCCTGTTATCGGGCACCACAGGATACGCTTGAATGCACGCCGCATCATCGGAAAATCCAGTGAATTATCGTTAATCCTGCTGATGACCGAAGATGTCGATGATCAGCTTCCTATATATAAAAGAGATTAAGGTATGAATAAAAGATGGCATGGCATTAAGCGGCGCCAGCTGTTGAGAGCAGAGGCCGAGAAACTGGCGGGCGGTATCATCTCAGCAGGCGGGAATACGCTCAATGTTACTGAAGAGTTGTTGCACGAACTTCTGGTGCATAAAATTGAGCTGGAGACGCAAAATGAAGAATTGCGAAGGATTCATGTCGAAATGGAAGAAGCGCGAGATCGCTTTGTGGATTTCTATGAATTTGCTCCGGTCAGCTATATCACCATTAACCGGGCTGGCATGATTAGTGCAATCAACCTGACTGGGGCGGCATTGTTCGGTGCTGATCGTGCAAAACTGATCAATCATCGCTTCGCGACATTTATCGCCCATGCTGATAGGGATCATTGGCATCGTCAGTTCATGACTATGATGAGGAATGATCATTTTGAGCCGCAAAAAATTCGCCTGAAGATGATGCGTGCCGATGGGTCACAATTTTGTGGCCATCTCGACTGCCTGCAAAAAGTGATAGTAGATGAACCTCCGGTGCTGCGAGTTGCGCTGACTGATATCACTAACTAAAAAAACGGGATTGATTCCGCTTATCGTCCTGCTTTACTGATATTGATAACCCTCCCTCTGATGCGCGTATTGGTGTATCACTCCCCTGATTCCCGGTCGAAGACGCCGTAGAATCTGGTCAGTATGTACGCTACCGCACATACGGTGTGCATTGGGGTTTTTACAATTAGCCATCTTGGTATAAGTAGTAAACATTAATTGTATTGTAGCGGGTGATTGAATTTGCCTATGTTTCTTTGGTTTGGGTTCGTTCTGACGAATCCACGCAGGTTATTTGGTTTAATCAATTTTACGGAACTACAAACCTAAAACCTCAGTTGACCGTTATCCGAGATGACTAACGATAGGAATACATGAAACAATTCGAGCAATGCCGGCTCATCCGGATGGTGAGTCAAACTATTATGGTGTTTATAGCGCGCCGCTTTTTAATTCTAGCTGCATTACAATTCTTTGAAATAATGCGTTATTACGCCGCATTGTGCCTTGCCAAAAATAAAAATCAACGCACTTTAAATCCCATTCAATTGAGGTTTTTAGGATAAATGTTCGAATTACGCAACACACCAATTCATATCCTGGGCATAGGCGGTATTGGCGCAGCGCTTGGATGGAGTTTGGTGCATTGCGGTTATTCCGTAGTTCTGGTTGACACCCATCCCGGTAAAATCGCAGAAAGTAGAAAGAAAGGCATATCGGTGGTTGGATTGGGAACGCATCAGATACCCATCACGGCTTTTGCTGACTGGATGCCGCCGAATGAAGGCTTTGTTCTGCTTTGTACCAAAACTTATGATAATCCAGCAGTACTTTCCCGTTTGACGGCTGATGTTTTCTTGGTCCCGATTCAGAATGGCTTTGATCCGGAGCTGGAGCGGCGCGACCATGCGTGCGAAGGCATTGCTTCTTTCGTGTCGGAATGCGAACGCGATCGTCCTGTAATCAGAATCACTCGACCGGGTAGTCTGCATATTGGAGCGCGCCGTTCGATTACTGCTGATGAGCGCGCTGAAATGATATCACTGGCAATTGCACTGGGAAAATCTAAATTATTCTCCGTCGAACTTGTCTCAGATATCCGGCCTTATAAGGCAACCAAGCTGATGTACAATGCCGCCATCTCGCCGTTGGCGGCGATGGCTGGGGTGGATAACGGGGCGTTATTGACTGACCGACTGGCAAAGAAGCTTTTCTTTGCCTTGTTGCTTGAAAATTACGCAATTCTCCGACAAGCCAAAATCCCGCTTGCGCGTATCGGACCGTTTCATCCCGATACGGTGTCATTGATTCTATGCACGCCCTGTTTGCCGACATTGATGGCGATGTTTTTCCGTCCATCGTTAAGGGGAACCTACTGCTCAATGGCTCCGGATATTCACGTTAAACACGCTCGCACAGAAATCGACGCCTATACCGGTCATCTTATTCGACTTGCTGGAGAATTTCCTTGTTCTTTGAATCGCGCTACGCTTGCGCACATCGAAAAGATAACCTCTGAAGGTCTGAGGCCTCAATATCACCATTTGCAGGATTTGGCAGCTCGGTTGCCAGCAGGCGTTCTGTCATGATTCCGGTTACTGACGGTGTTGGTTTTCCGGGTTCGCATCTGGTGACACAGTTTCTTGATACTAATCTTTTCAAGTGCTTGAACCTAAAAACCTCAGTTGAATGGGATTCAGAATGTATGGATTTTTATTTCCGGCAAGGCGCGATGACGCGTAATAACGTGTTATTACAACGAATTGAAACACAACCGGAATTAAAAAGCGGCGTGCTATAAATACCAAACGGATATTGTTCAGGTTGTTCTATTTATTCATACTGTTAGTTATTGCGGGTAACGATAAATTGAGGTTTTTAGGTTAAACACCTTGTCGCGCATTCAGCCAGATGGAGAACTCGCTGCCCAGTTCCGGGTGTGTGGACGCAATATCCACGCTGGCCTGCAACAAGCCCAGCCTGCTGCCGCAATCATACCGTTTGCCATGATAGCGATAAGCCAGCACTTGCTCTGAATCAAGCAGGGCTGCGATGCCATCTGTGAGTTGAATCTCGCCTCCTGCGCCGCAAGGTTGCGCGCGGATATGTTCAAACACCGCGGTGGTCAGGATATAGCGTCCAGCGACTGCCAGATTACTGGGGGCAACGCTAGGGTGAGGTTTTTCAACTAAACCGGTAATCTTGATAAGATCTGACGACAATGCCTTTCCTTGCACGATACCATAACGACCGGTCTGATCCTGCGGTACTTCCTGTACCGCTAGAATGCTGCACTGATGTTGATCGAAAAGGTCGGTCATTTGCTGCATGATGGGTGGATCGCCCACCATCAGGTCATCGGCCAACAACACCGCAAAAGGCTCACCACGAACCAGGCGTTCGGCGCACAGCACGGCATGGCCCAGGCCGAGTGCTCTGGATTGGCGAATGTATACACATTCCATGTCATCAGGTTTAATCGCGTTAACGATGGTAATTAGATTGTCCTTACCATGGGCTGCCAGTTCAGCTTCCAGTTCATAAGCCGTATCGAAATGGTCTTCAATGGCGCGCTTATTGCGGCCCGTCACAAAAATCATTTCACGTATGCCGGCAGCATAAGCTTCTTCAACTGCGTATTGAATAAGTGGCTTATCAACGACTACCAGCATTTCTTTTGGTGAAGCTTTGGTAGCCGGTAAAAATCGTGTTCCCAGTCCGGCGACTGGAAAAATCGCTTTGGTGATAGCTTGCTGATCACGGTTGTGCATAATACAAACCTTAGAAAGTGTTATTTGAGATGTTTGAAGAATGCTTCGTGGCTGGCGCTAGAATCATGTTCGTGTTTATCTGTCGCGTCACTGATGTGGTTGAGAGGCGGAATCGCGATGTTTACCTCGACCATGTGATCCCGGCGATCATTAATCAGCGGAACAATTTTGTCAGTTTGTTCGACACCATCCAGCGTGACGCGAATTACGCCGCGCTGAACGACATCGCCGGTATCTGTTCGCGACACAGCGATGTGGTAGACTGTTTCCCGATACCGGTAATGCAGTTTGAACGCTTGCCACGAGGCGGGCAGACAGGGATCAAAACAGAGCTTGTCCACATCCAGCCGCAAGCCGAGCAGAGATTCGACAATCAACCGGTACATCCAGCCGGCAGAACCCGTATACCAGCTCCACCCCCCGCGACCGGCGTGCGGCGTGACCGCATAGACATCAGCCGCAACGACATAAGGCTCGACTTTGTAAATCGCCACATCCGTCGCCGATTTTCCATGATTTGCCGGATTGATCATGGTCAGTATCTCCCACGCACGCTGGCCGTCACCCAAGGCTGCGAACGCCATAGCAGTCCAAATAGCAGCGTGAGTGTATTGTCCGCCGTTCTCGCGCACACCGGGAACATAACCTTTAATATAACCTGGATCCAGATTCGATAGGTCGAAGGGCGGATCCAGGAGCTGGAGCAACGCGTGATCGTGCCGCACCAGTCGTGCATAAACGGCGTCCATGCCTTTACGTGAACGATCAGGATCTCCCGCGCCGGAGAGTACTGACCAGCTTTGTGAGATCGAGTCAATCTGGCATTCGGTGTTCGCCACCGATCCCAGCGGAGTGCCGTCGTCGAAATAGGCACGGCGGTACCATGCGCCGTCCCAGGCATTTTGCTCGATACGCTGGCGCAGTTGCTCGGCCTCGTGTCGACACTGCTCGGCAAACGACACGTCGCCCTGTCGTTGCGCCAGCTCAGCGAAGCGTGACAGTACTTCATACAGGAAGAAGCCGAGCCAGACACTTTCGCCTTTGCCATGTATGCCCACCAGGTTCATGCCGTCGTTCCAGTCTCCGGAGCCGATCAGCGGCAGGCCATGCTCACCAAACGTCAGGCCGTGCCGGATAGCGCGTACGCAGTGTTGATACAGGCTGGCTGACTCGGTGGAGTGGCCTGGCAAATCGTAATACGAGTCGTCCTCGGGGCCGACCGGGCGGCCTTCGAGGAAAGGGATGGATTCATCCAGCACGCCGGTATCGCCGGTACTCAGCACATAGCGACATACCGCCAGCGGCAACCAGAGATAATCGTCGGAACAGCGGGTGCGCACGCCACGGCTCGACGGTGGGTGCCACCAATGCTGTACATCGCCTTCCACAAACTGATGTGCCGCGCACAGTAGCAATTGCCCGCGCACGCATTGCGGTTCGGCATGGATCAGCGCCATTACATCCTGCAACTGGTCGCGGAAACCGAACGCGCCGCCTGATTGATAGTAACCGCTGCGTGCCCACAGACGACAGGCAAGTGTCTGGTAGACGAGCCAGCCATTGGCCAGCACGTTGAGAGACGGGTCTGGAGTTTCTATCTGGACGGCGCCGAGAGTGTGATTCCAGTATTGCCACACCGCTTCGAGTGCGGTGTGTGCTGCGGCCGATCCACGAAAACGGCGTACCAGATTACGTGCATCCTCAGCCCCACGCCTGCCGGCCTGGCCCAGGCGAAAGATAATCTCGCGTTCTTGCCCGTCGGCCAAGTCAAAACTTACCTGAATCGCGGCGCAAGGATCCAATGCCGCTCCTACCTTGCCTGAAAGCCGTGTGCGCGCCATTGCTGCCGGGTCTTTGAGCGAACCGTTACGTCCAATGAATTCGGCGCGGTCGCAGGTAATCGAGCGATTGACCTCATCTACATCGAAGAAAGCAATCCGGCCAATGAATTCCGTGTTGTAAGGGTTGTGTGCGAACAACGCACCGCTGCCGGAATCCACTTCGGTGGTTACGTGCATGATCGATTTCGGCCGCAAATCGCCCAATACCCACTCCACGTAGCCGGTCGCGGAGAGTCGCCGCGGTCGTCCTGATGCGTTACGCACTTTCAACACCGAGAATTTGACCGCAGCATCCACAGCCACGTACACCCACAGTTCCGAGACGATGCCGCCTTCGGTATGTTCGAACACGCTGTAGCCGAATCCGTGCCGACTCACATACGCATTCGCGCCGCGACAGGGCAGGGGTGCAGGTGACCAGAAATGACCGCTCTCCTCGTCGCGCAGATAAAAAGCTTCTCCGCTCACATCGGACACCGGGTCGTTGTGCCAGGGCGTGAGACGAAACTCGTGTGCGTTTTCGCTCCAGGTATAGGCCTGGCCGCTCTCGGAAATGACTGTACCAAAATGCGGATTCGCCAATACATTCACCCATGGCGCGGGTGTTACTTGCGCGGCTGTGGTGGTAATGACGTATTCACGCCCGTCCCGCGTGAATCCGCCCAGTCCGTTGTGCAGAATGAGATCGCGCTGCGGCAATGGGTTGCTGTCCGGAGAATCAGCGCGGTGGTTTCGGCTCGGCCGGAAGCTCGCCATTCGTATCTCTTTCAGGCTGCGACGATTGATTTGCTCCGCCAGCGTTCCTCGGCTATCGGTAATGATCGCGCGCGCGACCGATTGGAATAGAATACGGTCTTCGTTCGATATCTGCTCCGTACGTCGTACGAAAATACCGCCCGGCCGATCAATGACATGCGCTTCGGTACCCGCCGCAATTAAACCGACAATCTGGTCTTGCAGCAATTGCCGGTAACCGGCACGATCTTCGTTCCAGATCACCAGATCCACCGCCAGTCCTTTTAAACGCCAGTAAGCATGAGCCTGCACCAGTTGGCGTACTAATTCGATATTCACTGCATCGCTGATCTGCAGCAATACGATGGGTAAATCGCCTGAAATGGCGTAACTCCACAAAGCGGATTGCCCGCGACGATTCTGCATCAGGATGCTGGCATCAGCGCGCAGCCAGCTGCTGGCATAGAGAACAGAATTGGCCAGACGTCCGTAAAGTTGCGCGTCGGCCTCGCTCGCATTGAGTTGGCGCAAAACCACTTGGGCATGTGTCCAGGCGACATCAAAGACACGATCTGCGAGCCGTCGATCCTGATATTTTTCGACTAGATTTAACGCGCCATCACGGGTCTCTCCCATGCCGTTAACCATGTCCAGGGTGATCGTTTGTTCCGGGTCGAGCGTAATGGCAAGGCGAATCGCGACAATAGGATCCAGCACCGAACCCTGGCTGCCCGAAAGCATGCCTGATGATTTGCCGCTCAAAGCTTGCGGGTTGGCGACAGTATGGCCGCGACCAATGAATTGCATCCGGTCTGTCTCGTAAGAGATCGATTCGATAGCCTCCCCATGTGCTGTCATCATGTGAAACATCCAGGATGTTTGCTCGGTTGCCGAGCGCGGTCGGCGCGTGCAAAGTATCGCTTGGCGCTTTTCGTCGATTTCGGTCTGTACGAACAGATTGCTGAAAGCTGGATGCAATGCATCTGCGGCCGGCACGGCAAGCACGACTTCCAGGTAACTTGTCACCGTGATGGTGCGGCGAGCATTGGTGCGGTTAGTGATGCGTATACGACGCAGCTCGATATCGTCTTCCGGTGATACCACGATCTCGGTATAGGTTTCAAAATCACCGTCGTCTATCGAATCACGACGACGAAATTCAGCGCGCCCCTCAGAGAAAATTACCTCATAATGCTTCGGTTGCTTCAGTGTCGGCTGAAACGCGGCCGACCAGATTTCCCCGCTGCTTTCATCGCGCAGATAACAGAATGACCCCCAATTGTCGCATGTCGTATCTTCGCGCCAACGTGTGACAGCGAGATCTTTCCAGCGACTATAGCCACCGCCAGCGTTGGTAATCATTACATGATAGTGTCCGTTGGACAACAATTGTATTTCTGGTGTTTGGGTATTAGCGCTGTTGAAAACGCGAATCGGTGCTTGTGCGTCACGAGAAGTTGGTTGAATGTCGGGAAACTGGGTGATACGTGGAAAGAATGTCGCCGTTCGAGGAATCCGCTCCTGGAGCAGTAGCAAAGTTGCCTGCAATAGTGGTTCCGACTCAAAGCGTTTTTGCATCGGGCGATCCAGTAACAAGTAGGTCAGAGAAAGCAGACTCATCCCTTGGTGGTGCGACATATAAGATCGCACGACCGTGCTCGATTCGCCACGACGTTGACGTGATGGGGTATAGTCGATGGCTTCATAAAAACCGAATTTGCCTTCCAGTCCTTGTTCAGCAAGTTGCTGCAAGTTCAGATACGCCGCCTCGGGTGCTACCATCAGCGCCAGAACGGTTGCATAGGGGGCGACGACCAGATCTTCGGCCAGTCCGCGTTTAAGTCCCAGACCAGGCACACCAAATGCCCGGTACTGATAGTTGAGATGGACATCAACCAGGTTATAGCCAGATTCCGACATACCCCATGGTATGCCTCGCTGTCGTCCATACTCGATCTGCCTTGCCACCGCCGCCTTATACGTCTGGTCAAGCAGTGTATGCTCAAAAGTCGGCATTACCAGAAGTGGCATCAGATACTCGAACATCGATCCGCTCCACGATAAAAGGACGGGTTCGCCGCCGGCGGTCGTGAGCAAGCGCCCCAAGGCAAACCAGCTCTCCTGCGGGATTTGTCCCTGCGCAATCGCGACAAAGTTGATCAATCTCGCTTCCGAAGCCAGCAAGTCGTAGTAACTTGTATCCCGCCGCAGTTCATCCACGTTGTACCCGATCGCCAACAAACGCGACGATTTGTCATACAGAAAGTCATACGCCATGTATGAAAACTCGTTTGACTGAATGGCAAGTCGTTCGATGGCCGCAATTCGTTTCGTGGCGCGATGGCTCGCTTGTATAATGCAACGCCTGTACTCATGCAGCCACTCGCGTTCCGCAGATGTTGCAACATTCACGAGGGGAACGCTAACCCGAATATTGCATGAGAG
>CAZXBP010000078.1:0-12652 GCA_964639015.1 uncultured Nitrosomonas sp. | reverse complement strand
GCAACTGATTCGTAATCAGTAGGTCGGAGGTTCGACTCCTCTCAACAGCACCATATCATACTTCCCCATACCATTTTCCTCCAAAAGCGTGAATGGAAGCGACTTTTGGGGAGTTCGATAACCCCGTTTTTTGCAGTATTGCAATGGTTCGCTAAAAGCCAGTTTTAGAACGGCTCTTTTATGTTCCAACCTGTCGGAAACCCAGAGTTTCTGAGGGTTTGAGAGAAACGTAAACGCAGTTCGATAGGTTTCGTCAAACGAATGCAGCGGACGGCCACATTTGGCGATTTTCTCATCCAGTATGATCTTTTCCTCTTCCAGCTTTCGGATTTTTTTCTCGTAAGCCGTGATCAGGGTTTCACTGTCCGTCTCCGTGATCCGATCAAAAAACTGCTCCGTCTTGCGTTCAATCATAACGATATCCCGGCGGATATGTTCGGCTTCCTGTTTTGCCGTTTCGCGTTTTGCATTCCACAAATCGGTAAAAATATCCGCCGCCAGAAAAAATAATTCCTTCGACGGTTTCATGTCACCGAGCAGCTTTTCAAAATCACCTTCCACCTGTTCACGGCGAATGGATTTTCCATACAGATCGCACCGCGTCCCGTCTTCATTCTTGCCGTGACACAAATAATAGGCATAAAGCCCGCCGACACCGCGCGACCAGCAGGATGTCATCGGCGTACCGCAGGACACACACGCCACAAACCCGCGTAACGGAAAATCTTCGTTAATATCTTTACGCACCGGTGCCTTGGCCTGCCCGTTCAGGCGTTGCTGTATTTTCTGAAACGTTTCGAAACTAATCAGTGGCTCATGATGCCCCTTAACCAGATGAATGCCCCATTCAGGCTTATCCAGATATCCGGCATAAAGAACATGGGTAAGAATATCCTTAACCCGTTGCAGATGCACTTCGCCTCTTTTATTTTTCGGAAAGTACGGTGAATTCTCAAAGAACCGTTTCACTTCACCTTGCGTTTCAAAATGCCCGGACGCAAAGCTTTCCAAAGCCTCAGTAATCACTGACGCGCAGGGCTGATCGGGCACGAGTAATTTACCGTGCTTGCTCACTTTGTCGTAACGATAACCGATGGGCGCATTAAACACGTTATAACCATTCATCATCCGCGCCCGCATACGGTTTTGCACCTGCTCGGCGTTTTTCTCGCGTTGGTGCGCGGCAACAGAGGCTAATAAATGTTCGACCAAGCGGCTGTCGGAATCATCGCCGAATTCAATCGACGGACTTTCCAGCTTGCCGCCCGCATCATTAATCGCGGTACGCAGATGGATATGCGTTTCGATATCCCGTGCCAGACGGCTGATATCGTCGATAATGACAATCGGCTTATCGGCCTTGCGTTTCTTAATGTAGGACAGCATCGCTTTCATGTTCGGACGATCCATCAGCTTGCCGGACAGCCCTTCATCGCGGAATACGTCGATAACCTCATAGCCTTTATGTTTGGCATATTCCCGGCAGCGTGTTTCCTGGCTGGCAAGTCCGTGTCCTTCGGTCACTTGCTTCGGACTGGAAACGCGGCAATAAATAACAGCCTGTTGTATCATATGTGAATCCTCCTGCCGATCCCACCGATTGGCGGCATCCTGAAATGCATGTTGCGTACTGTTGTGATTGTTTGAATCTATCACAGCCCTCTGTCTTTACAAAGATTTTCGTTTCTTTTCTGCAATCGCCTGTTGCACGGGATGTTTGCCGAACTCGGCTGATACGAATTCATCCATTACGGCATAGACAAAGCGGATGATATCGTCCTCCCGTTCTTTCCCCAGCTTAAGGGGCGCAAGATGTTTGCGGTATTTTTCAATATTGATGGACATGGCAATTCCTTTCCGCACACGAACGCTAAAGGTTCCTATGCGCCTTTAAATCTTGAGATGATTGGGAGTCTACAGACATGCACCGCGATAACTGGGCGGCGGGCAAAGCAAATCAGTGATTTGTTTGCATTTTGAAATGTGCGTTAAAAAACGCATTGGTGGTGTTGATAGAAAAGCTATAGCAAATCTATTGCTGAATTACAAGACAATATTCCTATTTACTGCTACTCAAAATACCGGTGTATGTTCCAATATCCTGAAACACAACTGCCCCGAAAACGGGGCAGGATTGATGAACGCTTGAATGGCTAAAAGCCGTTACAACCCGACGATATCCTTCGGGTTGATGATGAGCCAGTTGGCATTGGCGGGTTTGCCGTCTGCGAGGGTTTTGTCTTTCCCTTTCGTGCCGCTGCCGGATGTACCGGTCAAGACAAACGGCAGGCCGTAGGTTTGATCGCTGATGGCAAGGCGGATTTCGCCTTGCACACCTTCGGATGATTCACCGTCATACCAGTTCACCGCAATCAGGACATCCTGCAAATCAACAGTGGCCGTAAACGTCACCGTCTCATACCCGCCGTCGGTTTGCGGCGAATGGGTAAAATCCTTGTGGTAATAGCCGAGCGGCGTCTGACGGTGCCCGAAATACAGCACCTCCGCCCCGCGATGCGGACGTACATACAGATCAAGATCGCAGTGCTCGCAGTTCCAGCTTATCCCGATTTCAACATTCTGCGCTTGGCGTAACACCTGTTTTGTCGGTGGCACGTCGGTTAATTGACGGTCATAGATGGATACGCGCCGCGTATCTTCAGCTTGCTCAAAAAGCTGAATGGTTTCCAACTTGGCCGTGCTGTTCAGCTTATAGCCATGCGGCGGTGCTTCCGCGCCGGTAGCGGCACGTCTCCATACGGTGGAAAAATCACCGGTAAACGTCGCCAGTTGCGAACCGTAGCCTTCCATCAACAACGTCCACATACGCGTGACCCTCTCCCGGTAGCTATTGCGCGAAATCCAGCTATCATCTAAATAAGCCCAGTGGATACGCGTGTTATTAAGCAACCCGTCACGTCCCTGTAACGAAAATGGAGAGCTTTGCGGCGGCGCGTTAAAATGGCCATCAGCGTAATAGCGATTCTTAGTCATCCCCCAGTCCGGGTTGCGGATATCCACATAAAGCGGACTGCCTAAAATGATGATGTCGGTTGTCTCCCTGAACGGCCCGTAATTATTGCCGAGAAACTGCAATAATTGCGGCACCTGCATCATACCGGCAACGCCGTGCTCGGCCATATTGACGGGACGCTCGGAAAACTGACGTAAGGCCGCAATCGCCTTTTTGTTCAGTTGCATTTTAGCCTTGGGATTGTTGTAGACGGCTTTATCCTTCACCGTAAAATGCGCAACGGTTTTAAGGTGCAGCCCGTCAACAACCAGTGCCGATTCACCGGGTTGAAGCCGTTGCATTAAAAACCGCAACGTGGCTGCGCTTTGGTTTTGCAACGCCTCACGGCCCTGCATCGGGGACAGCGCGATCACATAGTGTCTGGCATAGACCGCATCGCTTAACAGCAACGCAAGGCAAACACCAAGCATAATCAAGTATTTTCTGTTCATTTCGATCCTCCTGTAAAAATGGAACGTCAAGTGTAGGCGGGGTTAATCCATCAGCCGGGCGCGTAGACGGGTAAATGCCGTCATCTGCTCGCTCAAATACAGCGTCAATCCCTGTTCCAGTCTGTCCAGCCGTGCTTTTTTCTGGGCGATGATGTCAGCGACGGGCGCATAATCTTTCTTCATCTTTTCCAGAAGCTGCGCGGCCTCGGCATAATCGGGGTTTTCCACCAGCCGGGTCGGTGAATGTTTGGCGAACAAATCCCCGGCAGAGGTAAACAGCGACGCACCGACAAACAGCTCGGCCAGCAATTGCACCACCGTAAAACTTTTACCGAGATAGTCCTCGCCGGTGGGTTTGAGCAGCTTGTCAAAATCCAGCGTATCGTCCCCCGCCGAACCGAACACCAGCGCGAACAACACCACCCAGCTCACCAGCAACAGGGCCGAGAGCGCAAAGACGGTCATGGTGTAGGTTTTTTTGGCGTGATCCGAATGCAAATGCCGTTTGAAGAATTCCAGCGCAAACGCGCCGAGCGGCATCAGACCCGAAAGCATCCACGCCAGTTGCGGCTGTTCCAGAAAGATCGGCGTGCCCGAAGCCATGATGATGCTAAAGACATTGGATGCACCCATGCCCAGAACGATGAGGGCGGCAATCAGGCACACCACGCCCAGCAATATATCCAGCCATTTGCGTATATCCCGGTCGTGCTTGTCCGGGATTTTGCGTTTGAGGATATCGGCCACCCGGATCATGCGCTCGGTCTTGGCGACCAGTTGTTCCTGGGCGGCGATTTCTTTTTTAAGCTGCTTGCTGCGTTGCTCGTTATCGGGGATTTCTGATTTGAGGCGGGTGATTTCTTCGCCGTGGGTGAGGTTGTACAGCGCGGCAGCGTAATCCTTCGCGTCCTTCTCCGCCGTCTTTTGATCCGCGATCACCGCCAACTTGCGGAAATGCTCCGCCGTCTCCGGCACCCGCTCAAACAACCCGCGCACCGTATCATTGATTGCTGCTTGCTTCATGCTTTGCCTCCTATCTAACAGTGAAGAAAGCAAGCCTAAAACAATCGAGCGTCAATTCTGGGCGTATCAGAAAACGGAATGTGCGGGAAAGCAGCTACAGTGTCGAGTGAGCGTAACGCCAAATTGAATGTTGATAGTCCAACAAGAGGTTCCCATAAAATAATTTGCAGGGTATATTCAAGGCTAACCGCTCTTTTTTCAATCCTACAAATTCAAAACAATGAAAAACAAACTGTTTGTTTTCATTTTTCTGATGACAGTGTTTTTTTTGTCGTCAGCACAGACTGTGCAAGCCGACTGTACCTCGACTAATCCGCATCAGGGCGATTTATCCCGTCCGGGCTTCAATATCAAGTTTGGTGCATATATTTATGCTGACTCGCGGATATTTAGAACCAACTGCGACTTGGTTCAAACCAAAATTTCTTCCGGTGAATCCTTAACTGGTGAGATATATCAGTCAGGGCAAACATCCGTTTCTACGACCACCCCTTATTTCAATTACGGCGATGTACCGATTATTTCCCGGCATAGTGCAACAGCCTCTATTTCCGAGTTTAGTGTTTCCGCTTCGGTATATCGATTCTTTAGCGAACATGCTAAAGGTGGCGTGCGCTCTACCCTTGCAGACCTTGTTCTGGTTGAAAATCCAAGCGGAAACATTTCCGATGTAACTAATATTCCGTTTAAGTATTGTAGTGAACTGAAATCAAATATTGACGGCGGCGGAACAATGCTGGCCGGTGAAAACAGATCGCATTTGAATGTTGTCGGCTTCCTGAATTCATATGAAAGCGAAACAAGGGCGGGGAGAATATTTTTTGATAAAAATGATTCTGGAAATTCTCATATCAACCATGCCTCTGTCGGAAAAATTTGTAGAACCGGTCACATTCGGATGTTTGGGAAATATGAAACTTTAAGTATTGGGCTATTTACCCGTGCCTTGGGAAGTACAGGAACCGAGTTGTATCAGTTTCCAAGCGGTATTGCCGCCAATTTTAAAATTCACGATGGAGAGATAAAGGCCGATTTTAGCTGGGAACTGCCTGAAGGATTTAAGTGCTACAGTGCCTCGGGAAAGTTTCCGGGGTGTTCCGGGCCGAAACCGCAAAAAACTCCCAATGGTTGTGAAACCTCTACCGGCAATCCCATTAATTTTTCGCTCGGCTTTAAACATCAGACAGAATCAGACTATTTAAGTGGTGTCTTGTCATTCAAGCGATACTATCGCAGCGATGCGGACTGGTATGCGAACAGTGTCGGACAACGTTGGCGGCATAATTATGACCGCTTTATTATCGTCACCGGCAATAGAGCCACAGTCACCAATGAAGCGGGTCTGGTTCATACCTTCGAAGATGACGGCAGCGGGAATTGGAAACCCATAGCTGAAGATAATGATCTGACCGCAACGCTTGAGTCTATTCCCACCGGCTATTTATACACCACGCCAAGCGATACACGGGAATATTACAATACGGACGGCAGGTTAATACGCATCGAATTCCGGGGTGGTGAATCCCTAAACCTGACTTATGACGCACTTAACAGGCTGTCGAGCGTCAACGATGAAAGCGGTCGTTCGCTTGATTTCAGCTATAACGGCTCCGACAAACCCATCATAAGCATGTCAACACCGGACGGCGTGTATTCCTACAGCTACGGTTTGAACAACAATCTCACCAGCGTTACGAAACCGGATACCAAAACCCGGACATATCACTATGAAGATAGGAATTTCATCAATGCTCTGACCGGCATTACCGATGAAAACGGTGTACGTTACGCGACATATCGTTACGACGATCAGGGGCGTGCCATATCTTCTGAGCATGCGGGCGGGGTCAATAACTTTACGGTTACCTATAACGCAGACGATAGCGTTACGACTACAAACCCGCTTGGTAAGCGGACGACCTATCATTTTGAAAATATTCTTGGCGTTCGCAAGGTTGTTAAGGTCAAAGGCCATCAATCCACCCATTGCGCAGCAGCAAATAAAGCCAATATTTATGACGAACGCGGTTTTCTCAAATATAAAACGGACTGGCTCGGCAATCTGACAAGCTATATCCGTGATGAACGTGGTCTTGTCATCTCCATGACCGAGGCGGCAGGTTCAAATTCGCAACGCACGACGAGCTATTACTATGATCCTGTGTACCGTCTGCCGGAGACAATCGTTGAAACAGGTAAGGTTACAAATTACCAATATGATTCCGAAGGACGCACAATTTCTGAATCCGTCACCGACACCAATACCGGTGAAACCCGCTCAACCACATATTCATATCACCCGAACAGTGTGGATGCCTTCGGCAACGTTATTCTTGGCCGTCTGGCGAGCATTGACGGGCCGCGTACCGATGTCAACGACATTACAACGTTTGAATATGATAGCCAGTTAAACCTGACCAGAATAACCAATGCGCTCGGCCACGAAACAGAAATGCTTCAGTTTGATGCGACCGGTCGCCCCACGCTTATCAAAGACAGCAACGATGTCGAGACAAAAATGATCTATGACGCTCAGGGGCGTCTGGTACAGGCCGTTCAGGGGAGCAATACTGCGATCCAAGCCGCAACAAACAATGTCTATGACGACAAAGGGCAACTGGTTAAAACTATTGCGCCGAGCGGTACATTTTTAAGCTATACCTATGATGACGCGGGACGTTTGGTCAGGATTGAAAACAGCGACAGCGAGATACTTTACACGCTGGATAATGCGGACAACCGCTTGCGCGAGGTCTACAAAGACAGTGCCGGTGTTGTGCGCTATCAATACAATCAGGTCTTTGACGAACTCTCGCGCGTGATCAGAGGAATTGACGATAAAGGTGACGAGACAAGCTATACCTACGATGTGAATGGCAACGTATTGAACATCACGGATGGTAACGCCAATATCACCAGATTTTCTTACGACGCGCTTGATCGTCTAATCCGAACCATGGATGCCTTGGGTGGACATACCGTAAATACGATTGATGATCGCGATCAACTGACACAGGTCAGAGACCCGCGTCATAATACAACCGACTACGTTTATAACGCCTTCGGCGATCTTGTCAGAGAAATTAGTCCCGATACCGGGGAAAGCGTTAATACCGTTGATGAGGCGGGCAACATCGTAACGCGTGTAGATGCACGAGGCGTCGTTACCCGCTACAGTTACGATGCCTTAAACCGTCTAACCAATATTGTTTATCCGTCCGATCCGTCATTGAATGTGGTGCTGGTTTACGACAATGGATCGGGGTGCGGTTATTCGGTTGGCCGTTTATGCCAGATCAGGGATGCAAGCGGGATAACCCAATATAGCTATGACGCCCTTGGTCGTCTGGTACAGGTGATTGAAACGCGCGGTGCCTTGAGCTTCACAACGTCCTACGCCTATGATCTTTCCGGCAATGTGACCGGCATTACCCTGCCAAGCGGACGAACCATCACTTATGGCCTTGATGGGAATGGTCAGGTCAACAGTGTCAATGCCGATATTGGCGGTGCAGGTACAATTCTGGCCGATGCAATTACCTATCTGCCGTTCGGCGGGATCGAAGGATTGACCTACGGGAATGGCATTACGCTGACCAACACATATAACACCGCCTATCAACTCACGTCCCGGCATATCGGTAGCCTGATCAATGACAATTACAGCTACGATGCGGCGGGTAATATCACCGCAAAAGGAACAACAAGTTACGGTTACGATCCGTTGTATCGGTTGCTGCGTGAAAACAGCAATGCGGGAATATTTGATTTCAGCTATGACGCGATTGGTAATCGCCTAACCGGAAGCAAGAACGGCAGCAGTGCCAGCTATATTTACCCGCCTGACAGCAGCAGGCTTAGTGCCATTAATGCCACGCCTGTCACTTATGATGCCGCCGGGAATATTATCACGGATTATCAACGCGGCTATACCACTGATGCAGCCGGACGCGTGCAGGATGCCAGTATTTCGGGAGCGATAGCCGGATCATATATCTACAACGCCAATAATCAGCGTACCGAAAAAACGGTCAACGGCTCCACAATCCACTATGTCTATGGACTGGGCGGTCAGCTTTACGGCGAATATGATGCCAATGGAAATCTGATCCGCGAATATACCTATCTGAACGGTGAACCGCTGGCGCAGATTGATACCGGTGAAAATATCGCCTATCTGCACACCGATCACCTCGGTACACCACGTGTTGCGACAGACAGTAACGCAATCCAAGTTTGGAACTGGCAATCCGATGCCTTTGGCAACGGCACACCAACTGGCAGCACAACTGTAAATTTACGTTTTGCCGGGCAATATTACGACGCCGAATCCGGCTTGCACTATAACTGGAACCGCTATTACGACCCGCAAACCGGACGCTATATCACCTCCGATCCCATCGGCCTCGATGGCGGCCTCAACACTTATGTCTACGTCAATGCAAATCCCGTGTTGTTCGTTGATCCTGAGGGTCGTCAAGCGCAACCGAGTCCAACACCAGCTGGTCCAACTCCGCCGTCAGTACAACCACGCCCACCAGCCAATGATAATGTTCCTCGTCTACCACCACCGTCATCAACACCTGAA
This sequence comes from uncultured Nitrosomonas sp., assembly GCA_964639015.1. Classification (GTDB taxonomy): domain Bacteria; phylum Pseudomonadota; class Gammaproteobacteria; order Burkholderiales; family Nitrosomonadaceae; genus Nitrosomonas. Next base: position 3,576 of record CAZXBP010000078.1, on the reverse strand, counting down.
ATTCCTTGGTGGGATATCGTCAAGACTACCGCCGGGAAATGCACTAAAGGAGGTGCACTAGCAGGTATAGCCGGTGTATTCATTCCTGATAACCCAACTTGTAAAACTGATCCTGAAGCATTTGGTTTTGAATGTGATGATAACGGGTGCGCATTATGGTACGAGCAAATTAATTATTTGCTTAATGAGGCTAAGAGGCGATACTATCAATTGTTAGAAGATACAACTACAGGTGATTTGTACAATAAAAGGCCCACAGGAAAGCATTCTTGGGCTGGGCATCAGCAACAATTTAGACAGGTTCAAGCATCTCTCAGGGAAACACTGAAAAACTCCGAAAATGCTGGCTGTAAAAATTACCAAAGAGATGCGTGGAGCTGGGCTACAAAATCTACTCCTGACAAGCCTTTAGGAATGAGGTGAAATGTGAAGCATACTAAAGTTAACTTAGCTAAGGATTGGATTGCTTATCAAAAAATTGAAGATAAAGAATCTCTTGAAGCTAAAAAGTATGAATGGGCAGTTTTTAGATTCTGGAAAATTATTCTGTTGTCGCCTGATGCCTGTTGGGAAACAATACTTGAAATAATTAATCAAACGGATGATGAATTTATTTTAGCAAATTTAGCTGCTGGTCCAATTGAGTCATTATTAGCTCAGCACTCCAACGTTGTTATAAAATGGATTGAGGAAGAGGTTAATAAAAACCAAAAACTCAAAAACCTGCTCTCAGATATATGGAAAAATTCAATACCTGATGAAGAATGGAAACGAATTCAAGTCCTACTTAGCTAATTCTACAGCGAAAGATATGGTCGCGGTGTATCTAACTACTCACAGGCCAAGGCAAAGTATTATTTTCCTATTTTTAGGCTGAACTACGACATTGGTAGCAATGCGCGCACTTTTATTTTCTAAGTTCAACTATCCACATTGACATATAACCACGGATAACAATGCGGATTTAGTTTATCGACAATGTGATCCGACAGCAGCCCCCAACATTCGAAGGCCGCTGTTGCCGCACTGCGGCCAAATTATCCAGCAATTGTTGCATCAATATCAAGGTGTGCCAATTGCAGGCTTCAATGTAAGGTTCCAAATCTTATTTCTTCAGTGCCAATAGTTTTTTGTATGAACTGATCTCTGTACCCGGTTATTACCAAACCCGCCCGGCATCAGCAAAAGCCTGCTCTATCATCGGAGCAGGCTTTTTTTATGGGGGTGTTATATGGCGCACAGAGAAGAACCGTCGATTTTTAAATTGTTGCTTGTCGCGATTATATTCGGTTATGCCGCGTCGATCATTGAACCGACCGACAGCGACATGGCGGCGGCAAGGATGTTTTGCGCATTTATCGCGGCCTATGCCGCATGGTCGGTTGTCAGGCACTTGCCGAACCCGGTCTATAACTGGCTTAAGCGCCGCCGCGCCAAAACAGCCAGCAACCGGCACGGCACGGCGCGGTGGGCCATCGTAAAAGATATCATCGCCTATGGCCTACACAAAGTCACCGGATTGTTTCTGGGTGTATGGGCCGGTGACGGCAGGCCGCTCTTTCTGGACGGTGAAGGTCATTGCATGGTCTACGCTCCAACGCGCAGCGGTAAAACCAGAAATCTGGTCATCCCCAACATCCTGAATTATTACAGCTCAATGCTGATCACCGATATCAAGGGTGAACTCTGGGATGTGACCAGCGGTGCCTGCCGCAGCGTTCAAAAAAACAAAATCTACCGCCTCGATCCGGCGGGGCTTAAAAATAGTACACACGGCAAAGCGCATCGCTTCAACCCTTTAAGCTTGATTATCGACGCATGGAAAAGCGGACGCCATAGCGATGTTATCTTCGAGGCTAAAGATATAGCAAAGCAATTTTTGCCCGAACCCAAGGTGGAGGGTGAAAATTCCTATTTCCCCAAAGGTTCACGCAAAGTAATGGTCTTTGCCATCATCTATCTGGTGGTGATCTCTGAAAAGGAAGTCAATCTTACGATGGTTGTAGCATTGATTCAGAATAATCTGGAACTGGAAGACGCGCTGCGTATTGCCACATGTTCCGATGCATTGAGTGGCGAACTGGCATCGAGAGCACAAAGCCTGCTGCGCACCTTGGAAGAGAAGGATTCAACGCACTGGCAATCCTTTTGCGAAGGTGCGGAACAAGTGCTCGATATTTATGGGGCAAGCGGCCTGCTGGCCGAAAGCACCAGTACCAGCGATTTTAATTTCAGTGAATTGAAAGGTAAAGAGCCTTGCAAGATTTATATTCTGGTCGATCCGACACGCATGGACGTGCTGGCACCTTGGCTGGGCCTGATCGTCTGGTGCATGCTGAAAGAACTTTTGAGCAGTGACAGCCGCCGGGAAGTTATTCTGATGCTCGACGAAACGGCCAATTTCCGCGTGGACGGGCTGGTTGAAAAACTCACCATTCTGGCAGGATACCAGTGCCGGGCAATCACGGTGCTGCAATCCTTCTCTGCGTTTGAAAAGACCTACTCAAAACAGGATTTGGATATTCTGCTCGACCAGTGCGAATGCAAAATCTGGCTGAAAGTGCAGTCTTATCGGGTTGCTGAAATGCTCTCCAAAAGCCTCGGCAGTGCAACGCAGGTGAACGAGCATTACCACATGGGCCATGATTATCGGGATTTGGCGCAGGATAGTCTGGGCGAAATGCCGCGCCCGTTAATGACCCCGGATGAAATTATGCGAACGAAACACGCCATCATCCAATTGCGCGGTAAATATCCAATACTGGCGGAAACGGTCGGCTACGATGCGGTCAAACCGTGGAACAAATGGGCAGGCATCAATACGCTTTACGGCAACAAACCGTTTGTCAGCAAAACCCGCATCAAGCTGCGTTATCCGTCATTGGCATGGTGGAGCACCTGTTTCGGACTGATAAAACGCACCCCGCAAGTCGTGTATTACCGCCGCATCCGGCACAAACGCGATTGGAGCAATCTGCCCTTTGCGCTGATTCATACTGTTCGGGCCTTGTTGTTGCTCGCGCCGGTACTGGTGTTATGGTGGGCTATCGAAACCTACGGCACCCCGCATGTGCTCTGGGAATATACCTATCGCGGTTATGCCTCAAACCCGATCAAGGAACGCTGCACCTATATCGGCATTGACGGACAAAAAACACGCTTCGGCCCCAATTGCCCGTTTGTGAGATTTATCAAAGACGATGCAATATAACGTGTGAATCGGTAAAGAAAAATCCCGCAGCCTATAAACTGCGGGTTTTGAATTGAGAATTTATCGTCCGAAATGACGTTGAATATTGGGATGCTTGATCCGAAAATAAAGATCGAGAATGCGAAGGCGTTCAATCTTACATGTATCACGACACGGTTCACCGTTACATTCTTCAAGAAGTGCAGACAGCCAGCGTGGATCACCCATGACATCATCAATATCGGGAATATTCCATGGGGTACCATTGGGATTTAGGATTTTTCCGTCAAAATCATAAATCGTCTCTGCTAACCCGAATATTGCATGAAAAAAAGAGGCAATTCCTGTTAAATCTTTTATAATTCAGTTATCTAAGCTGTATAAAA
>CAZXBP010000077.1:0-12660 GCA_964639015.1 uncultured Nitrosomonas sp. | reverse complement strand
CTCTAAATCCCATTCAACTGAGGTTTTTAGGCTAAAAGGATGTTTCATTATATGTATGGGGTGGGCAGCTAACTGCAATGACCGTTAGATTGAACAGAAATTGTAAAAATTTTTGTAACGGATCGGCGCGCTGAGGAGGTTTTATAGGTGATGCAAAAAATCAAAAGCGATTACTGCTGTGTGGTTATTGTTCGAAGCCGGCATGTGTTGTAAACATCTTACGCTCTATACAATTAAATGGTTTTTGTTGGCTTTTTCGAATCTATCAAAATAAGTTCCTGTATTAATATCTGATAATATGTCGTTATGAAAAAGCTGTTTTGATTTTGCCTGACTGAAATGTTGAAAAGGGAGTTTTTGTGAAAACATTTTTGATGAATATAACTAATATAAAGCAGTTTATTTTTATAAGTGCTGCTGTCCTATTGTTAAATGGTTGTACCAGTTATCCGCTTTTGACTGATGATGAGAAGAAAGTCGCTTTATGGGACTATTTAATCGGGCCGGGAGATAATATCAACATTATCGTATGGCGTAATCCCGAAATATCCATGGCCGTTCCGGTCAGACCTGATGGAAAGATAACTACGCCTTTGGTAGAAGACTTGCCCGCCAGTGGAAAAACAGCCACACAGCTTGCACGTGATATTGAAGAAACATTATCCAAGTATATTCAGGAGCCTGTAGTTACAGTTGTCGTTACAGAGTTCGTCGGTCCTTATAGCGAACAAATCAGAGTGGTTGGAGAAGCAACCCGGCCCCAGGCGCTGCCCTATCGTGAAAATATGACGTTGATGGATGTCTTGATTGCTGTCGGCGGCATAACTGATTTTGCCTCGGGTAATCGCGCCAGTATTATTCGCGTCATTGGCGGCGAGCAGCGACAATTCCGTGTTCGCTTAAATGATTTGATCAGAGACGGGGATATTTCCGCCAATGTGCCAATGAAACAGGGCGACATATTGGTGATACCGGAAAGCTTCTTCTGATTTCCGTTCATTTAGATCTGTAGTTAGGCAGTATTGTTTTATTTGACACCTGATATGTTTATTGATCGAAGAAATAATGATAGTTATATTTTTAAATAGATCAGAGATTGCTAAAAAAAATATTTCCATGATACGAGATTCATTTTTGAATTTAATAGCGAGAAAGCTATATGGATGAGTTAATTGCTCAGTTTTACGTTTACCTAAAAGGAACGTGGAAATATCGACTGGTGGCCGTTATTGTGGCATGGCTGGTCGCAATTGCCGGATGGTTGTTCGTGCTTAAATTACCGGATGATTACGAAGCCTCGGCCAGAATCTACGTTGATACCCAGAACATCATAAGGCCGCTTATGGCGGGAATGGCTGTTTCGCCGGATGTGCAGCAACAGGTTTCAATCATGGGGCGTACGTTGATCAGTCGCCCAAATGTGGAAAGAGTTGTCCGCATGGTGGATTTGGATATACAGGTTGTCGATGAAAAGGAACGAGATCTGCTGATCACGGAATTGATGAAAGATATCAAATTGGGTGCCACAGTTGGGGATAATATTTTTACAATCACTTACAATCATGATGATCCGGTTTTGGCTCGGGATGTCGTTCAGTCGCTATTAACTATTTTTGTTGAGGAGGGCCTCGATAGTAAAAGAGGTGACTCATCATCTGCGCTTCGATTCATTGATCAGCAGGTGGCTGCTTATGAGCAAAAGCTGATTGCAGCCGAAAATGCCTTGACAGAATTCAAGAGAAAGAACCTGGGATTGTTGCCAGGACAAAGTGGTGACTACTATACCCAGTTGCTCGAGGCGGAAGAGCATATGAGAAGAGCTCAATTGGCGTTGAAGGAAGCGGAAAAAGGTCGCGACGCGATAAAAAAACAGATTAGCGGCGATGAGCCCGTATTTGTATTATCACCTTTTTCTGTCGAAGAAGAGTCTATAGTTAATCCGGAGATTGATGCGAGAATACGTAATTTGAATGAAAGTCTGGATTCTTTGCGTATGAACTATACTGAGAAGCACCCGGATGTTATTGCTACAAAACGGTTGATCGCTCAGCTTGAGGAACAGAAAAAAGAAGAAGCCAAACGTAATTTTTCCTCGACAACCAGAGATCCGGGCAAAAATTACAGTCCAATGTTGCAGCAACTCAATGTTGCCCTGGCAGATGCCGAAGCCGTTGTCGCCTCGATGGCTGCCCGTGTTGAAGAGTATACCGCTCGATATGAGCGCTTAAAATCGCTAAGCGAAGCGATACCACGTGTTGAAGCGGAATTTACTCAACTCAATCGTGATTATACTGTTAACAAGGCGAATTATGAACAGTTGCTGGAGCGCCGGGCTTCAGCGCGTATGTCCGGAGAACTGACTTCCGCGTCAGGACTAATGTCTTTCAGAATTATTGATCCACCTCAGGTTCCGGAGGTGCCTGCAGGACCCAATCGTGAGTTGTTGTTTACGGTTGTGTTTATGGCTGCACTGGGAGCAGGGATAGGGGTTGCCTTTATACTCAGCCAAATCAGACCGGCATTTTACAGTCAGAGTAATTTGCGCGAAGCCACCGGGCTTCCTGTTCTTGGAGCTGTGCCCATGGTATGGACTGATCAGCAAAGAAAACAAAGGATGCAGAGGCTGTTTATATTCAGCACTTTTATATTGTGTCTTGGGGTAATGTACGTGGGTTTATTGTTATATTTCAGAAAATTGAGTGTGATAGTTGATACGCTGCCTTTTTGAGAACAGAATTGTTCATATGGATTCAATGATTGATTCTAATCTTTAAGGATTGACATGAGTATTATTGAAAAAGCAATTTCTAAGCTTGAAAAGGCAGCAGGCAGTAAAAAAACTGATCAGGTTGGGGTCGAAAAAAAACGGCGTTCAGCTGTTGATGTAATAAATACCCTACCTAAAGAAAGCGATGTTATGCCAAATAAGCGGGACAGCTTGGTTGGTAATCTTCCAGAAAGCATTAATATTGAACCTAGAAATTATGTTCCAATTGACCTAAAAAGACTTAATCAATTAGGCATTGTGACACCCGATCAGGGTAAAACGCAGATTGCGGAACAATTCAGAATTATTAAAAGGCCGCTATTGACCAAGGCATTCTCTAAGAGAAACAATAATTTAATAATGATTACGAGCGCATTGGCGGGCGAGGGTAAAAGTTTCTGCGCGGTTAATTTGGCGATGAGTATTGCATCTGAGATGGATCATCGTGTTTTATTGATTGACGCAGATGTCGGTAGGCCAACGATTCCAAATATTCTCGGTTTTGAGAACAAAATAGGCTTGATGGATATTTTGATCGAGGACTCGGTTGACGTTGCTGACGTGCTCATAAAAACCAGTATTGAAAAATTGAGCTTGATTTCGGTAGGCGCCGCGCATCCCCATGCAACGGAGTTGCTGGCGAGTCAAGCGATGCTGATGCTGCTTGATGAACTGGCGCAGCGCTATAACGATAGAATTGTGATTTTTGATTCTCCCCCTGTTTTGTTAACCAGTGAGGCGCGTGTTCTGGCTGAGCGCATGGGGCAAATCGTCCTGGTCGTTGAAGCAGAACGCACGGCTCAGCAAACGCTTAAGCATGTAATAAATCAATTTGGCGCAAGTTCTGATATCAGCCTGATTTATAACAAGGACAGAACTTTCTCGGATAATAAATATTACGGTTATTATTATTCATGAACTGTCTTAAGCAGCAAAGCAGTCAGTGGACGCGCCATTTATTTTGTGCCATATCGATCTTTTTTTTAATACTATTCTCCATTTCTCATGCTGCTGCGGAAATCAAGATCAGTCCTTTATTAAACGTCAGCGAGACTTTTACTGATAATGTCAGATTAGGCTTGATAGGAGGAGGAACGGGCGTTGGTGGCGGATTTGGCTTGGGTGGCGGGTTTGGCGGGGGAGGCGTGGGCGCTAAAAATGCCGATCTGATAACACAAATAAACCCGGGCGTCAACATTAACGGAACAGGGCAGCGCTATACACTGAATGCCCAATATGTAATGAATAATTTGATTTTTGCCAGAAATAATAATCTGACAACAATCCGGCATATGTTGAATGCCGATGGTAATGCCGAAATCATACGGGATCTTTTTTTTATTGAGGGTAATGCGCTGATTAATCAGCAGAATATTGGCTTATTAGGTGCTCAGACTGATAGTAATATTTTTACGGGCAATCGCGCTACCATTCAGGTCTATTCTGCAAGTCCATACCTTCGTTATCGATTTCAGGATTTTGCTTCGTCAGAAATTCGCTATACCAGAAGCATAGTAAAAGGCGGGGTATTTGGTTTTCGTGACAGTCAGAGAGACAGTTTTCAATTTGGTTTAAATAGTGGTAGTTCGTTTACCAAATTGGGATGGGGACTAAGCTACAATAACCAAATGATCCATTTGGATGGGGTAGATCGCGATATTGAATTCGAGCGCTCCATAGCAAATGTTCGCTATCACTTGACCCGGAGGTTTAGTCTTACATCCTCAGGCGGTTATGAAAGAAACAGTTTTGTATCCATTCGCGGACGGACGAGTCTGCCGACATGGACAGCTGGTTTTATATGGTCTCCTAATCGACGTACAAACGTACAGTTTAGTGCTGGACAAAGATTTTTTGGCGACACCTATTTTGGCGAAATAAGCTACAGCAAAAGATTATTGAATTTGCGTGTTTTGTATGCGGAAGATATCACGACATTTAATCAGCAGGCCGGTGCATTTAGTACTTTTGGTGCGCTCGATCTGAATTTATTGGGCGGCTTAGGTTTACAGGATTTGTTAGGTTTGAATAACTTCCTGACAAACCGCGTGTTTTTGCAAAAGCGTTTTAATGCCACTATTGCTCTGAATGGTTCAAGGAATGACATATCATTGAATCTGTTCACGCTTTCGAGAACTCCCTATAGTTCCGCAGATATTGACGCTGATTTGATCGGCTTGAGTAATCTTTTTCTCTTGAACAATACCAAGCAGATGGGCGGTAATGTTGCATGGAACTATAAGTTTTCGCCCCGTACCAATTTAATCACAACGTTCAGCTATCTGAGATTCGATTTTGCCGGTTCAAACGGTGCTAATGACAATTTGATTTTTTCCACCGGCCTGAACAGGAATTTTGACGACGATTTACGTGGTTCACTGGAATATCGACGTATTGACCGGCTTTCGGATTTACAGGCGGGCAGCGGAAATCTCAACCAATCTGCAAATGTCGTAACCGTTTCTGTAACTAAGAATTTTTAATGGATTGAGTGCATGTACGAATCGTTCTATGGCTTTAGCGCCAAACCGTTTCAATTAAGACCTGACCCTACGTTTTATTATGGCAGTAAGGGTCACAGAAGAGCAATGGCTTATCTGGAATACGGGCTTGCTCAAGGCGAAGGGTTTATTGTCCTAACTGGTGAAGTAGGTGCCGGGAAAACAACATTGGCGCGCAATCTGTTTCGCAGTCTTGAATCCAAGAAAATAGTGGCTGCTCAGATCGTGAGTACACATGTCGATTCAAATGATATTTTGAAATTGGTAGCAGCTGCTTTTGGCCTGCCTTATGCCGAATTGTCAAAGGCCGCAATTTTGCTTGAACTTGAGCGGTTTATGCGAAGTTGTTATCAGCAGGATAAACGTGTCTTGTTGTTAGTAGATGAAGCTCAGAACTTATCTCAGCCGACATTGGAAGAACTGAGAATGCTGTCTAATTTTCAGACAAATGATGCACCGTTATTGCAAACATTTCTACTGGGTCAACCCGAATTCAGGAAAATTCTGCTGGATCAGAATATGCAGCAACTAAGACAGAGAGTGATTGCGGCTTATCATTTGGGACCGTTGGATGAGCTGGAAACAAAGGCATATATTGAACATCGACTGAAAACTGTGGGCTGGCATGACGATCCGGCTATCGATGATGGCGCTTACGAATTAATTCATCAATATTCTGGCGGCGTGCCGCGAAAAATTAATTTATTTTGCGACCGGATGCTCATGATGGGGTGTCTGGAAGAGCTGCACCATTTTGGCGAGAAAGAAGTCGACGATGTCATTAATGATTTTCGTCAGGAATTCAATGCTTCCAAGCTTGCGTCTGATGCAACGATAAATTCAACAACGGATCTGATGAAAACTCAGCTCGACAAGAGTGATCTGGAGAGAATGGAAAACCGATTAAGTAGAATGGAAAGATCTGTTCTGTTTGTACTTGATTTATTGAAACAGAATTTATCCTTTGGAAGCATGAAGGATGATCTCAATAAAAGATAATTGATTGTGCTGATGAATAAAAATTCAAACATTGTTACTAACGCGATGACGATCGATGTGGAAGATTATTTTCAGGTTTCGGCTTTTGAGCCGTATATTCCGAGAGCGTTATGGGACAGCATTCCTTGCCGGATAGAATTCAGTATGGAGAAAATTCTTGATTTGCTTGATCAGAAGCAAATAAAAGCAACCTTTTTTACCTTGGGGTGGATCGCCGAACGATATCCGTTAATGATAAAACGCATGGTTGGTAGTGGTCATGAACTTGCCAGTCATGGATGGGGTCACAAGCGGGTTACCGATCTCAGTCCAGCTGAATTCAGAGAAGATATCGTGCGCAGCAAAGCCTTGCTTGAGGATGTCAGCGGTCAGAAGGTTATAGGTTATCGCGCACCCAGCTTTTCAATCAATAGTCAAAATTTATGGGCATTGGATAGCTTGGCAGAAGCGGGATATCGCTATAGTTCAAGTATTTATCCTGTTCGGCATGACCATTATGGTATGCCGGATTCACCGCGTTTTGCATACTACCCAAGAGGCGATGCTGGCGTGTTGGAGATTCCGGTAACAACTGTACGATTGTGGGGCCGGAATTTCCCGGCAGCGGGCGGAGGTTTTTTTCGCTTTTGGCCGTATGTTCTTTCAAAATGGTTCATCAACCGAATAAATCGATGCGAATCAAAAGCAGTCATATTTTATTTTCATCCTTGGGAAATTGACGCTGACCAACCCCGCCAAAGCGGCATTGGTTTTAAAACCCGTTTTCGTCATTATCTTAATTTGCGCCGTATGGAAAAAAGATTGGATGCCCTGACGAGTGATTTTAAATGGGGCAGAGTCGATAGGATTTTTCTCCCGAACCAAGCTTAGCTGATAGACGAAGATAACTAAACAGATTCACAATTCTGAGGTAAATGCGGCAATGTCTGTGATTATTCAAGAAATGCAATTGGAAGACGCAGCACGCTGGGACCAGTTCGTAATGAATCATCCAGACGCTACATTTTTCCATCGATCCGGCTGGAAAACAGTTATTGAAAAAGCTTTTGGCCACAGAACCTGGTTTTTATATGCGGAAAAAAATGGAGAACTGCAAGGGATATTGCCACTTGCAGAAGTTAAAAGCCTACTTTTCGGACATTCGCTCAGTGCGTTGCCATTTTGTGTTTATGGTGGTGTAGTGGCAGAAAACAATCTTGCCCGTGAGCAACTTGAGCTGGCGGCACAAAAACTTGCCGAGCAGTTGAAAGTCGATTATCTCGAATTTCGTAATGTCCATAGCGTTCACGCTGATTGGCCACGTAAGGATCTTTATGTGACTTTCCGTAAAGAAATTGATCCGGATGTCGAAAGCAACATGCTGGCCATACCACGAAAGCAACGTGCGATGGTTCGGAAAGGAATTAAGTGCGGACTTGCCAGTGAGATCGATCAGAATATAGATCGTTTTTTTTATGCTTACTCAAACAGCGTGCATCGCCTGGGCACGCCGGTTTTTGCGAAAAAATATTTTCGTTTGCTCAAGGATACATTTGGTGAAGATTGCGAACTTTTGACGATTGTAAAAGACGGCAAAACGATCAGCAGCGTGATGAGCTTTTATTTTCGAGATGAAGTTTTGCCTTATTATGGCGGGGGTACAGAAGAAGCCAGGCAATATGCCGCCAATGATTTTATGTACTGGGAACTCATGCGAAGCTGTTGCGAAAAAGGCTATAAGATTTTTGATTTTGGACGCAGCAAGCAAAATTCGGGTTCGTACAGTTTCAAGATAAACTGGGGGTTCGAAGCGCTACCACTGCATTATGAATACCAATTGATTAATTCATCGACGATACCGAATCACAATCCGGCAAATCCAAAATATCAGCTTTTCATTAAAGCCTGGCAGAAAATACCTTTGAGTGTCGCCAATTTGATCGGTCCGCATATTGTCAAGAACCTGGGTTAGAGAGTGCTGTGTATGGAAGATCTTCTTTATTTGACGCATAGAATACCGTATCCGCCCAACAAGGGAGACAAGATTCGTTCGTATCATCTGCTCAAATATCTCAGTCAGCACTTTCGTGTCCACCTTGGTACGTTTGTGGATACCGAGGAAGACTGGCGGTACGCTGAAAATATTAGAGAGTGGTGCGATGAGGTCTGTCTGATTAAGCTGGATCCAAGAATTGCGCGTCTGCGTTGTCTTTCTGGGTTTGTTACAGGAAGTCCGTTGACACTGCCATTTTATTGGGATAAACAATTAAAGCAGTGGGTAGATGATTTACTCAAGATAAAGCATATAACAAAAATTGTCACGTTTTCAGCGGCAATGACGCAATACGTCTGGCATGTACATTCTGCGCAGCGTGTTATAGATTTTGTTGATATCGATTCTGATAAATGGAAGCAGTATGCTCAGACAAAACCATGGCCGCTAAGCTGGATTTATAAACGTGAGTCGGAGTTGTTGCGTAATTATGAAAAAGATGTGGCGCAGGAATTTGATAAATCGACATTTGTTTCCATGAAAGAAGCAGCACTTTTTAAAATGATGATTCCGGAAGTTGCTGACAAAGTGGATTACTTTAATAACGGTGTGGATACCGATTATTTTTCACCGATACATCAATTTCCAAATCCATATGCAACTGATGACCGTATTCTCGTATTCACTGGCGCCATGGATTATTGGGCTAATATTGATGCTGTTGAATGGTTTGCACAAAAGGTTTTTCCGGCTGTGCGTTCGCAGTTTGCTGATATCAAGTTCTATATTGTCGGCAGTAATCCAACTGCCAGAGTACTCGCGTTGACAAAGATACCCGGAATAACCGTTACTGGTAAAGTTAAGGACATAAGACCGTATTTGAAGCATGCATCTATCGCGATCGCGCCTTTGCGGATTGCACGTGGTATACAAAATAAAGTACTTGAAGCAATGGCCATGGGAAAAAGCGTTGTGTTATCTCCCCAGGCAATGGAGGGAATACAGGCAACAGATGGCGAGGAATTATATGTAGCCGCTGATGAAAAAACATTCTCAAGTAAAATTATAAGCTTGATCTCTGAAAATGATGGTGCGGAGATGAATGCGGCAAGAGCACGTATTTTATCTGACTACACCTGGCCTTCCAGTCTCGCGCGTTTTGATCAATTGTTTATGTCCACCACATAACAAGGCGATAAAAGCATGAATAGCTCAATTTCTTCAGAGAGTGTCGGCAAAAATCCTGCCACTATAGCCGTTCTTTTAACGGTACTGGTGATGTCCGTGATGCTGTTAATTTATTACGAGACAACATGGTCAATGATCGCAATCTGGCACAGATCGGAAACCTATGCGCACGGTTTTCTTATTTTACCATTCGTGATTTATATGATCTGGGTCAAGCGTCACAGTCTTGGTATGTTGAAACAACAACCCAGTCCCACGGCATTGATAGGTTTATGTGTACTCGGTTTTTTATGGTTAGTGGCCGAATTGGCGAGTGTGCAGGTTGTTACACAATATGCTCTGGTAGCTATGCTACCGGTGACTGTTGCGGTTATTCTGGGATACAGAGTCATGCTCGCCATGGTATTTCCGCTGACATATCTGTTTTTTGCTGTACCATTTGGCGATATACTGATTCCGCCATTGATCAATTTCACAGCTGATTTTACTGTCTGGGCATTGCAACTAAGTGGCATTCCTGTTTATCGTGAAGGCACTTACTTTTCACTCCCAACGGGTAACTGGTCCGTAGTGGAAGCCTGCAGCGGTTTGCGCTATTTAATCGCCTCTGTTACGCTGGGGACACTGTATGCCTATCTGACATACCGCAGCTTGAACAGGCGGATAATTTTCATCGCGCTTTCGATCATCATACCTATTCTTGCAAATGCTGTCCGTGCGTATTTGATCGTAATCACCGGGCATCTCAGCGATATGACGATGGCGGTTGGTGTGGACCACCTTATTTATGGCTGGATTTTTTTTGGTCTCGTTATGCTGTTGTTATTCTGGATAGGCGCCTTCTGGCGTGAAGATGTAGAGGATGAGAAAGCTGGTTATCCTGGACAGATAGGGTCAGATATGACCGGCAATGGGACGACTGCAACAATTAGAGCTACTGTTTTTGCTTCATTTGCTGTCATTATCGTTGGCTTGATCTGGCCGACTTATGCAGCCTATCTCGATAGTGATTCAGAGTGGAATAAGCATGCTTCATTTGATTTGATGTTGCCGGAATACAAATGGCAGTCCAGCGAGCAACCGGTTTCAAATTGGGAGCCGGTTTATGTGGGAAATCCTGAAAAATTCTCTCGGCACTATGTCAATAAAGAAAAGAACCATGTGGATTTATTCATCACTTATTATCCGGTACAAAGACAAGGTGATGAATTGATCAGTTTTGGAAATATTTTAGTTCCTGAAATGGATCTGGACTGGCGAATTATCAATGATTCAAAAGCATCTGTTAAGATAAGTTCCAGGATTATCGAAGTACGTCAGACCCAGTTAAAATCACTTACGACCAATTTGCTGGTTTGGCGCTGGTATATGTTGGGTGAAAGTGAAGAGACAACGAGTCCGTATATTGCAAAATTAATTCTGGCCAAGAATAAATTGCTGAAGGGTAAAGAATGGGGAGCTGAAATAATAATTGCAGCATCCTACAATGATAATCCCGATGAAGCAGAGTCTGTATTGGAACAATTTCTCACAGATACGCAGTCCGACATCTCGAGCAGTTTGACGGAATTTGGCAACAACGAGACATAATCTACCAGGAATTTTTAGTCATTCAGGATTAAAGATTCTGATAACAATAAAGTGTAGGCTTTCCCGATCTGAACATTATGATGAAACCGCCATTAATTGCACATATTATTCATCGCCTGGGCGTGGGCGGATTGGAAAATGGCTTAGTGAATCTGATTAATGGCATGCCTGATGGACGCTATCAGCATGCTATTATTTGTTTGGAAGGGTATACGGATTTCCGTAGAAGAATTGCAAGAGACGATGTCAATGTTTTCGCTTTGCATAAGCGCGAAGGATATGATCTGCAACTATATTTCAAGCTCTTTAAATTGCTTCGGCAATTAAAACCGGACATCGTGCATACTCGTAATCTGGCAGCGCTGGAGGCACAGCCCATAGCCGCCGCAGCTGGAATCAAGAGGCGTGTTCATGGCGAACATGGTCGGGATATATCCGATCTGAAAGGGGAAAGTTTCAAATATAATCTGCTGCGCAGCGCGATTTATCCTTTTGTTGGTCGATTTATAACAGTCAGTAAAGATTTGCAAATGTGGCTGATAAATCAGCTAAAGGTTTCACCGGAGCGGATTGCTCAGATTTATAATGGCGTCGATAGTGATCGGTTTGTAATGACATCACCACCGGTAATTGAGCGTAGTCCCGAAGGGTTTTTTGCCAATAATGTATTTGTAATTGGCAGTGTGGGAAGGATGGAAGCGGTCAAGGATTACCCGACCCTGGTTCGAGCGTTTATTTGTCTGCTTGAGACAATGCCGGATGCCAGAAAAAGCCTGCGGCTTGTCATCGTCGGTGACGGAAGTTCACGTCAAAGATGTCTGGAAATGGCCAGCAGATCCGGATTCGAAAAGCTTATCTGGATGCCTGGCGAGCGGTCTGATGTTCCTGACTTCATGCAGAAAATGGACTTATTTGTACTTCCTTCGCTGGGGGAAGGGATTTCAAATACTATTCTGGAAGCCATGTCTTGTGGTTTGCCGGTCGTGGCAACGCGAGTAGGAGGAAATGTTGAACTGATCGATGAAACTCAATCAGGCGCTTTGGTTGAACCGGGTGATGTGGCTGCGTTGAAGGAAGCGATCTTGAAGTATTATGTCCGGCCGGAATTATTGGAAGAACACGGCAAGTATGCCCGAAATAAAATTGAAGCACGTTTCTCCATGTCAGCAATGATTGAAAATTATATGAATGTATATGATCGTTTGCTAAGTCAAGGATAAACGCAATATAACTATCTGATCACAAATACCATTTGTTAATGTGAATCCGCTATGCAGGCCAGAAAGAATTCATCCTTCGACTTGATGCGGTGCTGGAAATGGTATTCATCCTGAATCGCTGGATAGTGTCAGTGATTACATTTCTGTAATATCTCTTTGTTTGTACATCCTTTTTGATGTTTCCCGGAAAAACAGGGTATTCTCACTCGCTAATCGCGACACAGCCTTCCGCAACTTACTGGTTTAATGTGGAAATTAAATTCAACCTAAAAACCTTAGTTGACCGTTATCCGAGATGACTAACGATAGGAATACATGAAGCAATTCGAGCAATGCTGGTTCATCCGGATGGTGAGTCAAATTATGGTGTTTATAGCGCGCCGCTTGTTAATTTTTGCTGCGTTACAATTCGTTGTAATAACG
>CAZXBP010000076.1:0-12831 GCA_964639015.1 uncultured Nitrosomonas sp. | reverse complement strand
TTAACCGTTCCCGTTCCGCCGCGACATCGATCTCGACGCGCAGCATCAGCCTGAAATCATCCACGATGGCTACCGGCGCATCCGCATCAGGCAGCCCATCCGCGAAAATCTCAATCCCGGAGAGCTTGACCAGAGACTGCAAGTAAGGTGAAAAACCGGTCAGTATGCGTTGATCGCCCGCGGCCAGCAGCGGCACTTTCTGCGCGGGCGACAAATTCATTTCACCACGCAGCGTCCGACAGGCATTCACCATTTCCTTAAGCAGGCGGATCTGCTCTATCGCCCGTGGATTTATCTTTGCCTCATCCGCGACCGGATACACCTGACACATGATACTGTCGCCGGACTTTCCGGCCAGTGGCGCAACTTTGTGCCAGAGTTCCTCGGTAATGAACGGAATGATCGGGTGCGCCAGCCGCAGCATCGCTTCAAGCACACGGACAAGCGTCCGGCGTGTCGCGCGCTGTATGGATTCTTCCGGGCTGTTGAGCTGTACCTTGGCCAGTTCAACGTACCAGTCGCAATATTCGTCCCAGACCAGTTCATAAATTTCCCGTGCCGCCAGATCAAAACGATAATTCGTGAAAGCCTGCGCAACGGCGCCTTCCGCCTGCTGCAACCGGCTGATCATCCAGTAATCGGTCTCCGAGTAAGTACATGGCACGCCGTCATTCAATCCGACATCCTGTCCTTCGCAGTTCATCAACACATAGCGCGTCGCATTCCACAATTTGTTACAGAAATTGCGGTAGCCTTCACAGCGTTGCAAATCAAACTTGATATCACGCCCGTGCGACGCCAGGCTGGCGAAAGTAAAGCGCAGCGCATCCGTGCCAAAAGCCGGTATGCCATTCGGGAAATGTTTGCGGGTCGTTTTTTCGATAGACTCGGCCTGTTTTGGATTCATGAGCCCTGTGGTGCGTTTGGCGATCAGTTCATCTAGCGTTATGCCGTCGATCAAGTCCAGCGGATCGAGCACATTACCTTTGGATTTGCTCATTTTCTGGCCTTCCGCGTCGCGGATCAGGCCGGTGATATACACTTCGCGGAATGGCACCTTGCCGGTGAAATGCAGAGACATCATCACCATGCGCGCGACCCAGAAGAAAATAATATCGAAACCGGTAATCAGCACCGACGTCGGCAGAAACGTTTTCAGCTCGGCTGTCTCATCCGGCCAGCCCAGTGTCGAGAAAGGCCACAACGCTGAAGAAAACCAGGTGTCGAGCACATCTTCATCCTGGCGCAGACCGGTTTTTCCTGAAAGCCGTTGTGCTTCCTCGAAACTATGCGCGACCGTAATATTGCCATCTTCATCGTACCAGGCCGGAATGCGGTGCCCCCACCACAACTGCCGCGAAATACACCAGTCCTGAATATTCTCCAACCACTGATTGTAAACATGCGTCCAGTTTTCCGGCGTGAATCTGACCTGGCCGCCGGCCACTGCCTCAAGACCGCGCTTCGCCATATCGCCCATGGACACATACCACTGGTCGGTCAGCATCGGCTCGATAATGGTATTGGTGCGATCACCGCGTGGCGCCATCAGTTTATGGGGCTTTGTTTCAACCAGATAACCCTGTGCTTCAAGATCGGCAACAATTTTTTTTCGGGCGTCAAAGCGATCCATGCCCTGATATGCTGTCGGCGCAAGGTCATTGATTTTGCCATCCAGCGTGAAAATATTGATGGGTACCAGATGGTGTCGCTGTCCCATCTGATAGTCATTAAAATCATGCGCCGGCGTAATTTTGACGCACCCCGTGCCGAATTCCGGATCCACGTAACTGTCCGCAATCACCGGAATACTGCGCTCGCACAATGGCAGGCGTACATGGCATCCGATCAGATGTTTGTAGCGTTCATCCTCCGGATGCACAGCAACGGCGACATCACCGAGCATGGTTTCCGGCCGCGTCGTGGCGACGACCACCGCTTCGTCCGTGGAAATTCCGCCATCGTCAAGTTCCAGCGGATAGCGGATATGCCATAACGAGCCGTTTTCCTCCGTGGCAATCACTTCCAGATCGGAAACCGCGGTCTGCAATACGGGATCCCAATTCACCAGCCGCTTGCCACGATAAATCAGTCCATCACGATAAAGCCGCACAAACACTTCCGTCACTGCGCGAGACAATTCCGCGTCCATCGTGAAACGCTCGCGCGTCCAGTCACACGATGCGCCCATGCGCCGCATCTGACGGGTAATGGTTGAACCCGATTCTTCTTTCCATTGCCACACACGCTCAAGAAATGCTTCACGCCCAAGCTCGCGGCGATCAATATTCTGCTGATCAAGCTGACGCTCGACGACAATTTGTGTCGCGATGCCGGCATGATCGGTACCCGGCTGCCACAGCGTATTGTCACCCTGCATACGATGATAACGCGTCAGCGCGTCCATCAGCGTATGCTGAAAAGCATGTCCCATATGCAGCGTGCCGGTGACATTCGGCGGCGGCAGCATGATGCAATAAGCCTTTGCAGTATCAGCCGCGTTTGCATTTTCAGGTTTGAAATAGCCGGCTGTTTCCCAGACCGGATACCAGCGGTTTTCTATTTGCTTCGGATCAAAGCTTTTCGCAAGTTCCATGTGAAAGATGAGTTATTTGATTGTAAGGATGTAAAGACAAAAGTTTGCCATTATAAGGGATGACGCGGATTGCAAACCATGCTTTATGATTTGAAGGTATTGGACGTACGGGCTAAGACGTTGTGCTTTCTCCCGAAGTATCTTTTTCCTGCACCAGGATACGGTTCTCCAGCGCCTGCACCAAAGCCTGGCGGTCTGCGTAATTCAGATCGACATGCGCGTCATGCAATGCGGCGTCAAGTAACAAGCGCAACGGCGACAATTCGCCAAATTCCGGCTGCAACGCTTTTGATCGCAATCTGACAACTTCAGTCAGCACAGGAATATTGTCAGCATCAATCAATTCCTGCATCTCGTTTACGACACTATCAGGCTGATGATACTTTTCGATCAGGAAATTAAACTTCTCGAGAATCTTTTCATTCTCGATCTCCAGTTCAGACTTGCCGGGACTGTGCATAAAAGGTCAGTGCGCTGTCAAATCATGATGATGCAGCGCATATCCTGTCTGTTTATAAAAACGATAACGATTGCGGGCTGCCAGCTTATCCTCGGGCGATGCGCCTGCAATTTCAATTATCCGGTCAAACTGCTCAATCATCTGTGGACATTGCACATCCAGATTGATCAGTATGCTACAGCCCTGCATTGCCGCAATCCGATTGCTCAGAATAATCGGTGTTGATTTGACCAGTTGCTCATCCTCATCTATTGCACAATGCGGGAGGAAGCTGGTCTGTTGATGGGCCCAGAGTTGCCTGTCAATTTTCTCGAGCATCGCTGTATCGGTGGAATAAATCATAATCCGCGCATTCTGGGCCAGCGCTTTGGCACAAAGCCGGCATACCACGTTCAATTTGTCCGCGGCACCTGAATAAAAAACGATCTCAGTCATCGCGCCTCTTCAGCAGCAGCATTCCTTCAGCCTGTCTCAGGCTGTATGCTTCACGCTTTAACCGCCGCGGCCCGGTTGATCAAAAACTGTGTCAATAAAGGCACGGGTCTGCCGGTTGAACCCTTCTCCTTGCCGGATTTCCATGCCGTTCCGGCAATATCAAGATGCGCCCAGCGGAATTTTTTGGTAAACCGCGACAGAAAACACGCTGCTGTAATCGTACCGCCCGCGCGACCGCCGATATTCGCCATATCCGCGAAATTGCTTTTCAGCAACTCCTGATAGTCATCCCACAACGGTAGTTGCCAGACTCGATCCGCCGCCTGCTCGCCAGCTTTGATCACTTCCTGCGCCAACGCGTCATCGTTACTCATTAAACCCGTTGCGATATTACCCAGTGCAATCACGCAGGCGCCCGTCAGCGTGGCAATATCAATGACAATCTCCGGATCATAGCGCTCCGCGTAAGTCAGCGCGTCACACAGTATCAAGCGGCCTTCCGCATCGGTATTGAGTACCTCGATCGTCTGTCCGGACATGCTGGTAACCACATCTCCGGGTTTGGTTGCACTGCCGCCGGGCATGTTTTCCGTTGCCGGAATGATCGCCACCACATTGACCGGCAGATTCATTTCAGCGATGGCCTTTATCGTCCCCAATACGCTTGCTGCGCCACTCATATCGTATTTCATCTCGTCCATTTCAGCGGCAGGTTTTAATGAGATGCCGCCCGTATCGAAAGTAACGCCCTTACCGACCAGCACTACCGGTTTGTCCTTCTTGCCGGCCCCCTGATATTCCAGAGCAATCAATTTGGGTGGTTGATGACTGCCGCGCGCCACGGCCAGCAAAGCGCCCATTTTCTGTTTTTCCATCTCTCTCTTGTCGAGTATGGTCGCCTTGAGTTTATAAGTCTTGGCCAGCTCCTTAGCCTGCTCAGCCAGATAGTTCGGCGTACAGATATTAGGTGCCAGATTGCCAAGATCTTTGGTCAGGCTCATTCCATGCGCGATGGCTGCGCCTTGATTGAGCGCTGTTTCGCCCGCCGTCAAATCTTCGGCACTGCTGATGCAGATCGTTATTTTGCGCAAAGACTTCCTGGTCTCTTCCGGCTTGCTTTTAAGTTGATCGAAGCGATAATTGCTCTCAACAGCCAGTTTTGCAATTTGCGTCACTTTCCAGGCAATATCCCGGCTCTCTAACGGAAGATCAGCCAGAAATAATGCACAATCAGCAATACCGGTACTGTGCAATGTACGGAACACCGTTTGTACGGCGCCGACAAAGACACTGTCCTTGAACTCCTGCTCTTTCCCCAGCCCGATGAGCAATACACGTTTGCTTTGAACATTCGGAACCTTGTGCAACAGCAAAGTGGTATTGGCTTTGCCTTCGAGATCACCCTGGCTGATGATGTCTTTGATATATCCTCCGGACAGATTATCCAGTTCTTTCGCGGCGTCAGTCATTTTCTTTGACTCAAAAACGCCGACTACGATACATGACCCACGCTGTTTATCCGGGGATGTTACTTTAATTCCAAATTCCACAACTCGCTCCTTTATCCTTGCCAACGATTATTATTGCGTTCTCACAGAAACACAAATTGACTTGCTTTGCATCAAGATTCATATCAGCTGAATACTATAGCATTGTATGCAAAAAAAATGACCAATTATAATGACAATAATACTGTAAGATTATGCTGACAGTATTATTGTCAATTAAGCTTATAATTTTTGTGTAATCCAAGAAAAATCACCAACCAAACTTTAGAAACAAGCCCGGTTTGCATGAAAGTCAGGTCAATTTATGAATGAGCATCTAGCTAATCAACTGCGTCACTGCAAAACCCTTCCAACGTTACCCGCGATTGCGATTAAAGTCATAGAACTGGCCAACGATCCGGATATCAATCTCGACGAAGTGTGCAAATACATCATGCTTGATCCAGCACTTTCGGCAAAAATACTGAAAATGGCCAATTCACCGCTCTACAAAAGCCGCCGTTCGGCTTCAAATATCCGGCAGGCAATCAGTATTCTGGGTACGCATACAATTATCGTTATCGCACTTTCGTTTTCATTGGCAAATGCATTCATTAAAAATCCGATAAAAGGAAACGGAGTAATCGACAACACGCAGTTCTGGCGACGGGCAATCGCATCAGCGCTGGCTTGCCGCGCATTGGGTGAAAAACTGGGTCTGCGATTTCTTGATGATTTATTTCTGGCGGGATTATTACAGGATATCGGCATTCTTGCTTATATGGCGATCATCCCGGATGAATACGCACCCATTTATACATCCTCAAATGATCACGATACTTTATTAGTAAATGAGCGACTGACATTGAGCTCAGGTCATGATGAAGTAGGTTATGCGCTTCTGAAACAATGGCATATACCGGATCACATCGCTCTAACGTGCATAGTCAGCCACTGCCAGCCTGAGCCCCAAATGGCTTCGGCGCCCAATCTGTATTCCTGCGCTGCTGTTTCACGCTATCTGGCAGAATATTTTTTAACACCGGGCAGGCCTGAAAATTTAATCAATCTGATTCGTTCAGCTCGCGCCTGGCTCGATATTGATGCAAATACACTACTGGAAGTTTTTAATTCGATGATCGAGGCGCTCGATTCTATTGAAGATTTGTTTGAAATCACTTTTTACACACCTGCTGAAATTGCCGGAATTCTGGACGAGGCGAAAGAATTACTGGCGTTACAAACGGTAACCAAAGTCAAGGAGCTCGAAGAAAAAACGCAACATGACGGATTAACCGGCGCAATGAACAGAAAATTTTTCGACGAAACAATACAACGCGAATTTCATCTTTCTTCGCAGCACCGCTTCCCGCTCTCGATTGTAATGATCGATATCGATCACTTTAAGAAAATCAACGACACATATGGACATGTCGCCGGGGATGAAATTCTGACTTCGTTTTCCGGTATCATTGTTAAGCAGATTCGAGAGGAAGATTTTTTTTGCCGTTACGGCGGCGAAGAGTTTGCCTTGATTCTGCCGGGAACGCCACTCGATGCCGCCAGAAGCATTACACACCGCCTAAAAAATGCCATCACGGCACATTCGCTTAAAACCGATGACGGCATCGAAATCAGCGTCACAGCTTCATTCGGCATCGCATCCTGCTTAAATGACAAGCCCTGTTTTGAAAAACCCATTGATTTAATCAAAGCCGCCGACGCAGCGCTCCTCACGGCGAAGAAAGCAGGCCGCAATTGCATCGTTGAATGGAATCAACCCTGAACTTAATTCATTAAACTGATAAAATCAGCCTTATTATTGTAAATCATGAGAAAGATAATTGATGCACCTCATCATTCAAGGTACTGAAATCGAAAACAGCGATTTACGCGCGCTTGCAAAACTGGCTGTTGCTGATCAAATTGATAGAATTACAGGAGAAGCTTTCAGGCTTAAAAATATTCAACTGCAAACAGGTGTCGCAGAGTATTGCGCCGAAGCGAATCTGGATTACGCTTTTGTGGATGCTCGCAAGCGATTTTCCGATTTCAAACTGATTGCCATGGATATGGATTCAACGCTGCTTGCGATTGAGACCATTGATGAAATAGCGGACATGCATCAGATCAAGCCGCAGGTTTCGGAAATAACCCTGCAAACCATGCGCGGCGAGATCAGTTTTGAAGAAAGTATTACGCAACGCACGGCTCTGCTGGCAGGTTTGCATGCTGACGCACTGCAGAAAGTCTATGACGAACGCGTCCGGCTCAGTCCTGGCGCTGAAATCTTACTTGGGAAAGCACGCAACGCCGGTATAAAAACAATGGTTATTTCAGGCGGTTTCTCTTTTTTTACCGATCGCATTAAGACAAGACTGAATCTCGACTATGCTGTTGCAAACACACTCGAAATAAAAGATAACAAGCTTACCGGAAAATTGGCAGGAAAGATTCTTGGCCGGGAAAGTAAAGCCGAAGCAATCAAAAAAGTATGCGAAGCGCTCAATATTCAGCACGATCAGGTCATTGCCATAGGCGACGGCGCCAATGATCTCGACATGATGGCGATAGCCGGTGTCAGTATTGCGTTTCACGCCAAGCCCATAGTACAGGAAAAAGCCACCTACGCCATCACGCATGTCGGTTTGGACGGCGTTGCGAATTTATTCGATGCGTGAATTCCGAATCTGCCGATATATGAACACCGACCTTTCCAACTCACGGGGACATGCAGCAGCACATTAGAGTCCAGGCAGTTATTTCAGTAAACCGGATCGTACATCAGCGATTGAATGTAATCTTCCAGTTGATCAGGCAACTTTTCTTCAACCAGATTTTCCCGCACGGCAACTTCACAGACGGATACCGCAATAGCTTTTGAGACCGTTCTGACACGTTGCAAGGATGGATAAACGGCCCCCCTGCTGATTTCGGCATCGGTCACCAGTTCCGATAACACCTTTGCCGCCGACAAAAACATACTCTGTGTAATCAACCGCGCCGAACTGGCATAAACACCAAGCCCGACACCTGGAAAAATATAGGCATTATTACCTTGCGCCGGTTGAAAATAATGGGTTTTATAACGCACGGGTTTAAAAGGACTGCCACTTGCATATATAGCCCGCCCATCACTCCAGAGGTAAGCTTCTTCGGCTGTACATTCAGTATGCGATGTCGGATTGGACAACGCAATGATTACCGGACGTTCATTCACTTCGGCCATTTTTCGGATCACTGCTTCGGTAAATGTGTTTGCCACACCCGTTGCACCAATCAGCACATCAGGTTTTACCGCTTCAATGGCTTCCACAAAACCACAAGGCGGGTGAACATGCGCGAAAGACTGAATGCGTGGCTTGATCACTTCATTTGTCGATACAACCAGACCCTTCCGACCAACAAACCAGATGCGTTCCCGCGCCTGCGCCACGCTCAGCCCCGCGTTACAATAGGCCATAACCATCAACTCAGCAGTACCGCTCGCAGCAGATCCTGTGCCGAGAAACATAACGCGCATATCTGAAAATTTCTTTTTTGTAATACGCGATGCGGTATAGACGCCCGCCAGAGTTACTGCCGCGGTGCCTTGTATATCATCGTTGAAACAACGCACGCTCGGACCGTATTGATCCAGAAACCTGAATGCATTAGGTGTCAGGAAATCTTCAAATTGAATAAGCGCCCGAGGAAAACGCGCACGAACAGCCCGAATAAACTCATCTACCAGCGTACTGTAGGCCTCGCCTTTCAAGCGCGCATGAGGATAACCCAGATAAAGCGGATCTTCCCGCAAGGCTAAGTTATTCGTGCCGACATCAAGCATTACCGGCATGCAATATTCAGGACGAATACCAGCGCAAGCGACATATAAAGCAGCCTTGCCTATCGATATGCCCATTCCGTTTGCCCCCAGATCGCCCAGTCCTAAAATGCGCTCGCCGTCGGTCACAACAATAACGCGAATGTCCTTTTCCGGCCAGTTCCCCAGAATGGCCGCGATATCTCCCCGGTCCTCCGGCGTAATATAGAATCCCTGCGGCCTTCTGAAAATATGTGCAAACGCTTTGCACGCTTCTCCAACTGTAGGGGTATAAACCAGCGGCATGACCTCTTCCATATGGTCGATCATGATACGGTAGAATAGCCGCTGATTGCGCTCCAGCAGTGCGTTTAGAAAAATATATTTTTCAATATCATTCGTCTTGCCGCGCATGTTTTCAAGCGCACGCTCCTGCTGTTTACTGATACTGGCCACATCGTAAGGCAATAACCCGCGCAGGCCATATTTCTGTCGTTCTTCGCGGGTAAAAGCGGTTGACTTTGTGCATGACGCATCATCCAATAACGCTTTGCCATACAGATTTTTCATACACCAGCTCCTCGGTTATCTGGTCCATTTAACAAGCATGAATCAATGAATCACGGCGCCTGAAATATATTCCTGAAAATAATACAATTATGAATTCTTTGTATCTCAGCATTACGCGTATATCGCGAGCGGATTAGCAATATTTGCCACAAATCATTTATTTTTTAGTGTATACCGATTTGGAAACTTATTACGCGTATAATTAATCTCAGTTATTACTGAAGCACAGGTTTCGTGCGTAAGCAACCTATTTTTATTCGATTTTTTATTTCAACTATTATGAATCAATCACTTTTTCCCGCACCTGATCCAGACTTATATACTGAAGATGAAATCTCAAAGCTCGTGCACGAATTTTATGCAAAAGCCAGAAAAGATCCTTCTCTTGGTCCCATTTTTGAAGCACATGTGATCGACTGGGATGCGCATTTCATTCAAATGATTAATTTCTGGTCAGCACAGCTGCGCGGCACAAGCCGTTTCCGTGGAGCGCCAATGCCCAAGCATATCGCTTTGCCGGATTTGTCCGCCGAGCTGTTTCTTCGTTGGCTGGCGCTCTTCAAACAAACCACGCGCGAATTGGGAAATACAGCCCTGGAGCAGCACGCCAATGCAATCGCAACATTTATTGCAAACAGGCTCTGGCAAGGTTATCAAATGGGTAACTATCCGGATCGACAACCGGAAACATTACAAACCGCCTGATTGGCCGATAAGTCAATTAGGCAAATAAAAGGGTATTTGCCCTTGTTTTCCCTGCATTGGAATTACCAGGTTAAGCTATATATTGATTTGATTTTTCTCCCAAGTAAGGTAATTTCATTGAAAAGTATCAAAAGTAAAATTTTCGTGTTTGCGCTACTAGCAACACTGATACCTTCTCTTATACTGGGACTGCTCTCATTTCAACAGAATGACAGCGCGATCAGGGAAAATCTTACGCGGGAATTACGTACCCTTGCCAATCACGCCAGTGGTGAACTGGCCTCCTGGATCAATCGAAACATTCAAGAAGCAACTCCACTAACAACCTCCAGAATCATGATTGAAGCGCTGTCTAACGCCGCCAATCAGCAACTTGACAAAAAAACACAGTCACACGATATGCTTAACAGCTATTTGCGCCTGGTTCATGCAAGGCTCGATAAGTTTCTGGAACTAACGGTGATTGATACACAGCAGGAGATTATTGCAAGCAGCTCAGATCAATCGTTTCTGGACAAATCATTACTGGATAAGTCGATCAGCCTTGACGCATCGCAACAAATTTTCATTCTGCCGCCACTGACAAACGAACAGTTTGATACGGTAACTATCAGCATCGCTTTGCCCATCCTGTCTTATGACAATTATATTTTGGGGCAACTGGTGTTAACCTATGATTTACAATCGATCAGACCAAGACTGGAGGATCCGGTCAAATCTTCACGTGGAGAAATCCTTATGGTGGATACCCGCGGCCAGCTTTTATTGACCAGTCATGGAACCATTGATCCGACAGCACGACTGAGTTCTGATACTTATCAATCTTTGGTGAACAACCCTGGAGAATTACAGCATTTTCAGGATTTCTCACATAAACATGTAATTGGTCTTGCGCAAAAAATCAATGTACTTCCGGCTACCATTATTGCAGGAAGAAAATATGAAGAAGTCTATGCTGCAAGAATAGCGCAACGTAATTTTTTTGTAATCCTGGTTTGCACATCTATCTTCATCGTGGCAGCAATTGCAATTTTTCTGGGGCGATCAATTACAACGCCTCTGCAGGGTCTGATTGACGCAACAAACCAGATTGTTAAAGGAAACCTTGATGTCCCTTTAGCTTCGGTTACTCGTAAAGATGAGCTAGGAAAGCTCGCACAAATGTTCAATCAGATGACGGAAAAGCTGCGCCGGAGTCAGGCGGAAATTCTTACTGCAAACGAAGAACTGAAACTTAAGAATCAGTTGCTTGAAAGACTGTGCGTAACTGACAGTCTTACCGGACTCTACAATCGCAGTAAACTGAATCAAATTATCAGTGATGAGCTCTCCAGATCGCATCGTAACAAACGGCCTTTTGCCATTCTTATGATTGATATCGACTACTTCAAGGAACTCAACGACAGCCTGGGCCATATTGCCGGCGACGAAATACTGACAACTGTCTCCAGAACGCTAACACAATCCATTCGATCAATTGATTTTGCTGCACGATATGGTGGTGACGAGTTTATTATCGTTTTAACCGAAACAACCGCAAAAGAAGCCACAATTACCGCAGAACGGATTCGTACTCAAGTATTCGAGATATTTTGCAGTGTCGTCAACAAACCAATCAATGTCACATTGAGTATTGGTATCGCACAATCTGAACTTAAGGATGCAACGCCCACTGATCTTATAACACGCGCAGACAATGCATTATACGAAGCTAAAAAAGCCGGCCGCAATCAGGCACGGGTTATCGGCTCAGATATCTAAAATGCATTATCCGTTGTTAGTACTTTTATCAGTTTATTGGATATCCATCCCTGCGCGTTGTTTTCTGTTTGAACTCTCAGCCAATTTCCCTGATAAGCGGTTGCTGTCAGGAAGGCACCCTTTTTCAATACTGTTTTGACAGCAGCCTGTGTCCCTGGAATCTGACGTAAATTAACATTTGCGGTTGTTTGCAGTCTGATCGGCAAGCTAAAGACCACTGTGGGCCGGCTTGTGATTTCCCGATTGGCGGAAATTATCATGTTAATGAAATCAATCGATTGCGATGCATACTGTGTCGCAGCAGCATAATCATCTTGCGAAAAAGATAACCCCGCGGCATCCAGCAACTGTTGCGCCTGTGTCTTCAGCTGCTCATCAAATGGACGGTCAGATTGCCGATTCACAGCATCCATAGCGACCTCTGCTTCCGCGATCAAGGAAGCAGAACTTGATCTTGTCGCCAGCCGATGCAGCTTGATCTGGGTTCGTGTTATTTCCTGACCTGTTGCCTCTATGACCTCATCCTGTTCTTTTTCACGAATACCTCTTTGTCTGATTTCCGCATTTTTTTTTGTCAACTGCAGTTCAAGTTCTTTTATATTTTGTTGCTGTTCATCTATTACACGCTGCTGATCCTCAATGCGTAATAATAATACTGTATCGTTATTGGACGGCAATTCCTCGACAGGTGCTTCGATTGTGGCGCATCCAGTCAGAAAAATGATATTCACAGCAGCAATCAATCCGCACAGAGTCAAGCACGAGCGCCTGCTGTTGTACTTCTTCTGATTCGCCCTAAATTGTACTTGTGGTTTTAAAGAATACATAATCCATGATCTCTGAAAGATTTATCAGCTAAAAGCATAAGCGAGGCCAGAAACATACACCATAGTGAACACAAAACGATCAGTATTCCATAATTCTTTAGTGTTATCAATAACAAAGAGTTTTTCGAACTTAAGCAATCGTAGCGAGCCGAGTGGGAGAACGAGCGCGGATTTTCTCAATTTTG
>CAZXBP010000075.1:0-13110 GCA_964639015.1 uncultured Nitrosomonas sp. | reverse complement strand
TACTTTCTTTCTGTCTTAGTAGTCAGTGTTTTGGTGCTGAATGTCTAAACTTGAGTTCAAAAGAGAGGAATGATATCAAATGTCTGTTGTTACAGTTCGAAATTTACCTGAAGAAGTACATCGCGCACTCAAGCTACGGGCAGCTCAACATGGACGCAGCACAGAAGCTGAGAACCGGAAAATCCTGGAAGAAGCTGTACGCCCTGAAGCGCGAGTCAAAATCGGCTCAGAATTCGCAGCCTTTGGGCAGCAGCTTGTGGAGGAATTAATAACCTCGACGCTATATCCGTGACAAAACGCCGACAGAGCCCGCTGTGTCCGAATCATCATTCTGAATACAAAAATGTCATTTCCGAACCAATGAAACCGAACAGCAATCCGGCAGTAACTGCCTGGCTTGACCGATAGTTGGCTGAAACACTTTATCTGACAGCAACGAGTTTCTCCGAACTGTTGGTCGGAATTGAAATCCTGCCGGATGGTAAACATAAACAGGAATTGAGTATTGCATTGAAAGAGCTACTAATAAAGCTTTTTGGTCCACGTATCCTGCCATTCGACCAGCAAGCCGCTATAGCATACGCACCTTTGATCGGACGTGCCAAACTTGGTGGGCGGTCAATCAATTTCAGTCGCAGATGGACAGATCGCAGCAATCGCCAGCGTTCATGGATTTACTATAGCACAACGCGAGACGTCACCCCTTTTGTTGCCGCTGGAGTGTCCATAATCAATCCATGGGAACAATAATACAAAGCTAAACCTCATTTTTCTTCAAATTTCCTAAATTCACCTCTGGTATAGGAACAAACAAGGATTGAGCCTTAAACCTAGTAAACCTAGAAACCTCAGTTGACCGTTACCCGCGATGACTAACGATATGAATATATGAAACAATTAGAGTGATGCCGGTTCCATCCGGATGGTGAGTCAAACTATGGTGCTTATAGCACTGGACGCATACAAACAATAGGATGAGAGATGAATAGATGATCATAAAACTTCGCCGGGAAGTCAGGCTCCGGGAAGAGCCGATTGGAATGCTGGCTGATATTGATCGGGGGCAACTTTATGGTGCAGAGATTCTTACATCGCAAGACCGTATCATAGCCCCACAGGAATGAATTTTTCCGTTTGATTAGTTTGCCGATTTCTCAATTGCTTCGCCACCTTTCTGAACATCCTTTCCCACGCCACTCAAGGTGTTGCAAGCAGATAATTGAATAGCGGCGATTAAAGCAATCATTAAGGTTAATATTTTCATAAGTCCTCTTTTTGATCTGATGAAGAAGTTAAATTCTTCTTGTAAAGTTTGATGTCATTTTTCAACGAAAAATAATTGAACAACGAAACCTGAGTGTCTACTTCAGGATGGAGGCGATCCTCTTCCCGTTAAAAAGAAAAAGATGGCCATAATGATGCCGACTACAAAAGCAATCCAGGCTATTTGGGTTGCCGTACCGGCAATGCCGGAAAAACCCAGAATACCGGCAATAATAGCGATAATGAGAAATATAACTGCCCAGCTAATCATGTTCTTACTCCTTGTTTTTTAATATTTATACCAAAAAACCTCGGAATAAATTATTCCGAGGTTTATCTTCATGAAGTTGCGTCCAACACTTGTTCGGTTATTGGAATTCACTTCAAAAGCTAATTAATAGTTTCCTTTCCGCTCTGTTCCCGATGGGGTTTTTTTGTCTGCTTCGGCAGATTTTTTTGTATTGCTGTCAGTTTTTTTATCAGAGCTTTTTGCGCTTTCATCACTTTTATCTTTATTGTTTTTCTTCTTGGAATCCGTATCGGGTTGTGACTGTTTGCTTGAAACATCTTTGTCGTCGATTTTATTCTGTGTTTGAGAGTATTCAGCCATGGCGGATGTGCCGGCAGCTAATAAAAAAACGGTGCTGATAACTACAGCTATTATTGAGGCTTTCTTAACTTGAATCATGATAAAACTCCTTGTCATTAAATCGGATGCTAAGCGCCTGGCATTTCCCGGAATTGGGCCTAGATTTGCAATAATCCTCCTAATGCTCATGCCGGTCTGTACGTAACCGCACATTGGACTGTCATTGAGTAAATATCAGTGGTCAATTGGGTTAAACCTAAAAACCTCAGTTGATTGTTATCCGCAATAACTAACGTTATGAATAAATAGAATAACCTGAACAATACCCGTTCATACGAATGGTGAGTCACACTATGGTATTTATAGCACGCCGCTTCTTAATTTCTTCTGCGTTACAACGAATTGCGCCTTGCCAAAAATAAAAATCAACGCACTTTAAACCTCATTCAACTGAGGTTTTTAGGTTAAATCGCATAAAACTATGCAATCACTAATAGGAAAATAGTTCTGCTGCGGAGCATGAGGAGCTACGAAACGTTCGTATATCAATGGATCACAGTATTATGACATTCTGATTGCCTGCTTGGCGTTTCTCAATCCTCTGAGGAATAAAATATTTGTTTGCTCAGCGAGTTTTTGGGTGGCGTGCCATTGAAACACGGGTTGTCGATATTTCCGGCCGTGTGGTAACTGGTAACAGGCGATCAAATTCGCTTTTAACCACTTGGTAACATTCGCAGACTCGTGCTTCCAGTCCCTCTCGATCCAGCACGGTGACATGCCCCCGGCTGTATTCAATTAATCCGGCCTGTCGCAATCTTCCAGCAGCTTCGGTGACGCCCTCACGGCGTACACCCAGCATATTGGCGATCAACTCCTGCGTCATGATCAGTTCTTTTGAAGGCAGTCGATCCAGGCTTAGCAACAGCCAGCGGCAGAGTTGTTGATCTACCGAGTGATGCCGATTGTAAACTGCCGTTTGTGCCATTTGAGTAATGAGTGCCTGAGTATATTTCAGCATCAGATGAAGCATCGCACCGTGTCGGTCAAATTCCTGCATGAATAGACTTGATCGAATTCGGTAGGAATACCCTGCGCTCTGTATTACAGCCCGATTCGGCATGGTCTGGCCGCCCATGAAGAGAGCGAGGCCGACAGCCCCTTCAAAGCCGACCACAGCAATCTCTGCTGACGAGCCATTCTCCATCACATACAGCAACGATATTATGCAATCCATGGGAAAATGAACATGATGTAATTTCTCGCCTGATTCATAAAGAACGCTGCCCAAAGGCATTTCGATTAATTCCAGATGAGGAACAATTCGCTCGTATTCGTCTGATGGCAGCGCATTGATGAGATTGTTATATTTAGGGTTGCAATGGTCTTCAAGCATGACTGGCCCTCCAATTGGGATTGGTATATAAATTCATAACATCAATAGGTTAGATTTTATTATACATCGTAAAGCAGTAATGCCGACTACTCGATTAAACTTTGCGTGGATCGAGCTTATCCTGATTATATCTCAACTGAACGATTGAACCCGTTCCCGGTTTATGTACTACCGGAAGTACGGGAAGGAGCTGTACGATTGTCGCATGTGTACTGAGCGTCGAAAAGATGAATTTGATGTTAATATTAAATAGATATTTAAAATCCAGGTATTAATTCGAAAGAGGAATTTAAATGGTAAGTGACATGATCAAATAGACCCGGTCAAAGACTATCCTTAATGTATAGGAGCTATACGTCATGAGTCAGTATGAATACACAGTTGAAAAACTCACCAACGCAATTAAATGTTTGGCAACACATCCGAACGATGTTCGAAATCGTCTCATTTCTGCGCATGACATACTTAAATCACTTAATAAAAATGACTTCCCGCATACACTGCGCTTCGAATGGGGTTTGATCGAGGAAGAATTGAAAATATACGATCCACTAAAAAAAACCATCAATGAAAATGTAGGGGGAAGTGTTGGAGAAACCAAGAAGCGCACTCGCAGTAAAGATGCTGCGAAGACTGCTGAAAGAATTTGGGAGCTTTACTGGGAGTTTAGCAAAAACCAGTGATATACCAGAACGAGGTTGTTCAGATTTGGAGCCCGGAAAACACTAATTCAGTTCTTGTTCATACGGCTTTTTGTGTCTTGGCACGATACATAGCAATATCCGCATGCTTAATCAACTCTCGGCAATCTCTTCCATCAGCAGAATAAACGGTCGTGCCGATACTGGCGGATACTTTGATGGCAGTGCCATCCACCAAATAAGGCATAGATAGTTGGACACAAATTTTCTTAGTTACTGCGACTGCATCTTCCATACCATCAATTTCCGGTAGCATAATTACAAACTCATCGCCACCATACCGACAGGCCGTATCACCATAGCGAATACAATTGATTAAACGGTCTGCAAGCTGTTGTAGAAGTTTATCGCCTGTCTCATGCCCAAGTTTGTCATTAACACTCTTAAACTTGTCGACATCAATGAACAACAGTGCAATTTGCTTGTGTTGCCGATCAGATTGAGCCATTGCCTGTTTAAGACGATTTAATAATAGCCGGCGATTAGGCAAGTTGGTCAGTTCGTCGTAATACCCGAGATGGTGCACTTGCACCAGTTTTCTTGCAAACCGTATCAATTTTCGTTTTTGGCAGCTATTGACTTTCCTGAGTATTTCAATTTGCGCTTGACTGGCAGCAAATGACTGCTTGAGTACCGCTAGCTCCGTCAACGCGTATTGCAATTCCAGATAGACTGAATTCTCGGTGCTATCTTGCTCAGCAGCATACAAAAGCGAAGTGTCGATACCTTCAGTACTTATATGCATTTTTTTCATTACAGGAATATCCTTAAGAATTTGGATGGGTCTACATCATCAAATCTCAGTTAGTTCGATGAGTCTTTCTTGTCAGTGTGTTTAGTCTCAATCTTAACGTGAACTGTACCATCCGCTTGCATATCAAGTTTTTTAGCAGCAGCTCCGGAGACATCAATGACACGATCCTTGACGTAGGGTCCGCGGTCATTAATTCTGACTTCAACGGCCTTATTATTTTCGAGGTTGGTTACTTTTGCCCTGGTTCCCATTGGCAAACTCGGATGGGCAGCCGTCATCTCGGTTTGATCAAAGCTATCTCCATTAGCGGTTTCTTGACCTTGAAATCCAGATCCATACCAGGATGCCACACCGATTTCCGTGCGTAATGAACGGTCTGTATCGCTTCCTTTTTCTTGCTGAGTTAGTTTGTTTCCTTTATCCCTATGCTCTGGGTTGCATCCTAAAATGGTAGCCAGGCAAAAAATAAAAGTTAATGGCTGAATCCTTAAGAACCAGCCATGACAGAACCTGATTTTCTTCATCTATCCTCCTGTAATATTGAGCATTAACGCTATAAAAGAGCTGCAATGGATTAGATGGCACAGTTTCAATCGAGTGCTGTTTATCAGAGCAGATTGCCATTTTTGAATTATTTTTCTCTTACTTCTGATATAAATCTGTTCGTTTCCGCACATATCAACACAATCTACGAATATCAACATCAGGCCGTAGAATTTCGTTTTCTTCGTTAAACGGGATCACAAATCTGTATGATTCGGCTCCTTAGCTGAGCAGAAAATGGCTGTTATTGATCCTGGCGATTTAATTGACGGAAGCCCATGGTTGTGACCTTATGGTTTTCACTGTCAATAGGTTAGTTACTCTGAGTCGATGTTTTATGTTTGGCTTATTTCTGATTTCTGTTTCTTACTCAAAAATCTTCCGTTAATTTCTTTCTCCGTCCGGTAGCACTCACAAGAAGCAGCTTTCAATCCAGCACGGTTGAGAATCATGGTTTTTCCACGTTTGCAGAGGTGGCTGGCTAACTCTTTATTTTTGAAATAATTCCATGTCCTGCTGATGATGACGCGCCGTATTTCGTACATATAAGCAAAATGCGTGGCAATGAAAAGTTTTTGTTTTAATGTAAGTTCGCTATCGCACAGACTATGCTGTGCAACACATATATTATGGTAAACAAGTGATGTAAGAGATATGGTTTCATGTTCTGATCATCACTTGAAATTAATTGTCAGGAGACAATCATGAACAAAGATCAAGTAATAGGCCGTTTGGAAGAAACCAAAGGTAAGGTTAAGGAAGCTGCGGGCAAAATATTGAGCAATGAAGCTATGGAAGCTGAAGGTAATATCCAGAAGAATGTCGGCAAGACGAAGGCGGGCTTAGCTGACGCCAAAGAAAACATTAAAGATATTAAAAAAAGCTGCTAGTAAGGGAGTACAGTGATATAGCGAGCCGGGGCAATTTAACTCGCTGTATCATAATATTATTAAATTTGTAACAATGACTTTCTAAGGATTAGCCGAGAGCTACGTGCCAGTGAAACACGAGCTATTGATGAGATACTGTTGCACTAATTCAGTCAGCGGCCTTGTCGCCTTTGATTGCCGCGCGACGGATTTTTGCATTCCGCTATCGATAAAAGCACAATCTGCTCCAAGCTGGGGGAAGGCACAGTATTATCTTGACGAGATCATTTGAAGGTCAATGGACACTAATACCTGTATGCAGATATGATGGCGGTGCGATTTAGCTACGGCTTTTAGTGACCGCATCATACGTTAGCCGTGTGTTTCGCATCCAAACTAACTCCAGGAGGTTCTGATGAAGATAAGTCGACCGCTTATTATTGGTTTGCTTGTTCTAGTAATTCCAGTGCTATCAGGCTGTTGGATGCTTGCAGCGGGAGGAGCTGGGGCATACGGCGGCTATAAGGCTAAAGAAGAGGGATATACCCTGCAAAATCCAATTAAAAAGGAACAGCAGGATTCAGAAGACAAGCCCGCCAGTGAACAGAAGAAAGATTAGAATGGGTCGAGGAGACTGTCCGAGAATAGCGATCGTAGCGAGGGCGAGGCTGGTTTAGCGGGATTTTCCGATAATTTGAGGCGAATAGTCGTTTAATTCAACGAAAAGGATCGGAAAATCCAGCCAGCCAGAATCGTCCGCAGTAGATCAGTCTATTCTCGGACAGCCTCCTGGATGCTGTAGAAAAAGTATCTTCCTGCCCACACCCTGCTGTGATCCAAATTAATTTCGAAACGAGGTTAGTTATCGTTGAATTTCGTTCCTCACCTCAATTCAGTCTAATAAGGCTTGGTCACAGCCATTTTGCGGCAGCTATCCGCGCATTCGCGGCAGGTCTTGACGCAATCTTCCATGTCACCGATCTGCTCGCAGCTCTTGGCACAGGCATCGCAGATCTCTGCACAGACTGCACAAACCTTCTGATGAAGAATCGAGCCACTTAACATGAAATTGATCGATGTTTGACAGATTTCGGCGCAGTTGATCATGAGGCGAAAATGATTGGCTTCTACGTGTTTGCCGCCTACTACGAGACAATGATTCATTGCGGTATGTAGGCAGGTTTCGTGACAGTGATTACACGCATCTATGCAGGCCTGCATGTTGATATCGTTCATGTTGCACTCTCTTATAAGGTGATGTATGAAGCGACTTGCATTCAGTATGTGTTGATACCGACTGTGGGGACGCATTATCCTGCCAATTCGGGATATATTCCTGTCGCGCTCCCTTTTCCTGAAAAACCATCTCAATTAATCGCAAAACTATCATCGAATTATCCTTCCCATTTCCAATTAAGGATTTCCGGCATATCTTCGCCGTATTTCTCGATATAAGCCTTATGATCGAGCAGCTTGTCGCGCAGGAACTGTTTGGCATAGGCGGCGCGTGAGCCCAGGCTCGGCACCCGATCGATGACATCGCCAGCCAGATGAAAACGGTCGAGATCGTTCAGCACCGCCATGTCGAAAGGGGTAGTTGTCGTGCCGTTTTCCTTGTAGCCGCGCACGTGCAACTGCGCGTGATTGGTGCGGCGATAGGTCAGACGGTGAATCAACCAGGGATAGCCGTGGAAGGCAAAAATGATCGGCTTGTCTTTGGTAAACAGAACGTCAAAGTCCTTGTCGGAGAGGCCGTGCGGATGCTCGCTCTGCGGTTGCAGGGTCATTAAATTCACGATATTGATGACGCGGATCTTCAGTTCCGGGAAGTGCTGGCGCAGCATCTTCACTGCCGCCAACGTCTCCAGCGTCGGCACGTCGCCACAGCAGGCCATGACCACATCGGGATCGCCCCCTTCGTCGTTGCTGGCCCATTCCCAGATACCAAGCCCGGCGGTGCAGTGCCGGATCGCCGCATCCATGTTCAGCCATTGCAGTTCCGGCTGCTTGCCCGCAACGATGACATTGACGTCATTGTGGCTGCGCAGGCAATGGTCAGTCACCCACAACAGGCTGTTGGCGTCGGGCGGCAGATAGACGCGGATAACTTCGGCCTTCTTGTTGACCACCAGGTCGATGAAACCGGGGTCCTGATGGCTGAAACCATTGTGATCCTGACGCCACACGTGCGAAGACAGCAAATAATTCAGCGAAGCAATGGGCCGTCGCCACGGAATGTCGCGCGCTACATCGAGCCACTTGGCATGCTGGTTGAACATCGAATCGACGATGTGGATGAATGCTTCATAACATGAGAAAAAGCCGTGTCGCCCGGTCAACAGATAACCTTCGAGCCAGCCTTCGCACTGGTGTTCGCTCAACATCTCCATCACCCGGCCATCGGGCGCAACATGCTCGTCGCCGGGAAGAATTTCTGCTGTTGAGCAGCGGTTCGTCACTTCGAACAGCGCACTCCAGCGGTTCGATGCGGTTTCATCCGGGCTGAAGATACGGAAGTTGCGTGCCTCGGCGTTGAGCTTCATCACATCGCGCATCAATTCACCTTGCGCGCGCGTCGCTTCGGCTTTGATCTCGCCGGGCTTGGGTACCTTGACCGCATAGTCGCGAAAATCCGGCAAGCGCAGATCGCGCAGCAGCATTCCGCCGTTGGCATGCGGGTTTGCGCCCATGCGCCGCTCGCCTTTAGGGGCCAGTTCGGCCAGTTCCGACATAAGTCTGCCGTGATCATCGAATAATTCTTCCGGCCGGTAACTCTTCATCCACCGCTCGAGAATTTTCAGGTGCTTCGGCTCTTTAACGAAATTGGTCACCGGCACCTGGTGCGCGCGAAAGGTTCCTTCGATCGGTTTGCCATCGACCGATTCGGGGCCGGTCCAGCCCTTCGGTGAGCGCAGAATGATCATCGGCCAGCGCGGACGCTCGCTGAAGCCATTGGTGCGCGCGTCACGTTGAATGGACTGAATCTCGCTGACCACCGTATCAAGTGTGGCGGCCATTAACTGGTGCATCTTCTCGGGGTCGTCACCCTCGACGAAATACGGCGTGTAACCGTAGCCGCGGAACAGCATCTCAAGTTCCTCGTGGGAAATGCGCGCCAGCACGGTGGGTCCGGCGATCTTGTAGCCGTTCAAATGCAGAATGGGCAACACGGCACCGTCATGCACCGGGTTAAGGAATTTATTCGAATGCCAGCTGGTCGCCATCGGGCCGGTTTCCGCCTCGCCATCGCCCACCACGCAGGCCACCAGCAGGTCGGGATTATCAAACGCGGCACCATAGGCATGCGACAAGGCATAACCGAGTTCGCCACCTTCGTTAATGGAACCGGGGATTTCCGGAGCAACGTGGCTGGGAATGCCGCCGGGAAATGAAAACTGAGTGAATAATTTCTTCATCCCTTGTTCATCCTGGGAAATATTTGGATACACCTCGCTGTAGGTGCCTTCCAGCCAGGTGTTAGCCACCAAGGCCGGGCCGCCATGCCCGGGACCGGTGACATTGATTACATTCAACTCATACTGCTGAATAATTCGATTCAGATGAACATAAATAAAATTTAAGCCCGGCGTGGTACCCCAGTGTCCGAGCAAACGCGGCTTGACATGCTCCAGTTTCAGGGGTTCTCTGAGCAACGGATTATCTAACAAATAAATCTGGCCAACCGACAGATAGTTTGCGGCACGCCAATACGCATTGATCTTGTGCAGAAAATCCGGCGACAAAGATTTTTCTGTGAGTTTGGTTTTTTTTGTCTTTATCTTCGTTTTCATGTTCATTCTCCTTTCCAATTTATAAGTCCAAGCGTCTGTCGGACTTAGGCAATCGTAGCGAGCCGAGTGGGAGGACGAGCGCAGATTTTCTCAATTTTGTGGTGCATAGCAAGACTATGCAGCGAAAAATTGAGGAAAATATGAGCCGTTATCCCATTGGCACAGTAGATTAGTTTTATGTCCGACAGACTCCTAGAACCTGGCAGACTGATTTCGCGATCATCACTTCCTCATTCGTATGCATGACGCGCACCGCAACTCGACTGGTTTCTGCGGAAATTATGTCTGCCTTCGCCGCGTTTCGCTCTTCCTCAATCGTAACCCCAAGAAATTCCAAACCGTCGCAGATCCGCGATCGGACGATCGGTGCGTTCTCTC
Source organism: uncultured Nitrosomonas sp. (assembly GCA_964639015.1). GTDB lineage: Bacteria > Pseudomonadota > Gammaproteobacteria > Burkholderiales > Nitrosomonadaceae > Nitrosomonas. Next base: position 2,826 of record CAZXBP010000075.1, on the reverse strand, counting down.
CGATACCACCTGAAAATACCAGCGTATCCAGACCACCCAACGCTGCGGCATATGCCCCGATCCATTTTTTAACCTGATAACAAAATAGTTGCACAGCTTCAGCAGCACGCACATCGGTTGTCATGTGTTTGATCAAATCGCGCATATCGGAACTGGTCTCAGATACACCGAGCAATCCGGACTCTTGATTAATGAGTTTATTAAATTGTTGGGATGTCATATTCTCGCTTTGTATCAAGTACCATGCCACACCTGGATCCAGATCGCCGGTCCGGGTGCTCATCGGCAAACCACTGCTTGGTGTAAATCCCATGCTGGTATCGATGCATTTGCCTTGTTGTACGGCAGCCAAGCTGGCGCCATTGCCGAGGTGGGCGAGGATTAAATTACCTGTCGTTACCGAAGAATCACCTAGACGTGAAAGCTCCTCCATCAGGTAGGAATAGGACAAGCCATGAAAGCCATAACGTTTAATTCCTTGTGCATCGAAGCGACGCGGAATCGGTAACAGACTTGCAATCCGCGGCATGCTGCAGTGAAATGCAGTGTCAAAGCATGCTACTTGTGGTAATTGCGGATACCGCCGGCGAAACGATTCGATGAGCGCGATCTCAAGCGGCAGATGCTCCGGATCAAACAACATGATGCGGTGTAATTTATCCAGCAACTCTGGAGTGATCCTTTGCGGTTGGCTATAGTTCATGCCATGTACCACACGGTGACCCACAGCTTGAACCGAAGCGAACTCGGGTCGCGTTTCCAGCCAATCCAGCAGAAAAAAGACCGCCATCCGGTAATCGGCAACATCGATACTGTAACTATCGTGTGTTTTTCCGGTAGCATTCTTGAAGATCAACCGCGTGTCACTTCTACCAATACGATCAATCTGACCGTAAAGCCCTCGTTCCAGGACACTGTTAATCTGATACAAAGCAAACTTGATGCTCGACGATCCGCCGTTGATCGTCAGGATACATAAGTTAGTGGGATTTATGGATGCTTTCTTCGACATAATAATCTCATATGTTAGTAAGCAGAACTTCATCTGTTCACAGAGACAACGTTAAATATGACTATGTAGTCATTAACTGTTGAAATTGTCTTGTTTGCCCAGGCGCATTAGGAAACAATGAGTTGACGTAACGCTCTGATCGAGATGGTCGACCATTCCATGCCACTCGGATAACTCGCAAGACAACGTGTTGCTACACCTTGGAACTTCGCTATCCATTGTTTGAATGAATTCCCCCGAGTTTTCCAGAGGCTATTAGGTCTGAGTCAAACTGCGTCAGCTGACTCCTTTATATTGGCGATAATATGTCATTTTAAATTTCGCTGGCGAAATATTTTTCCAATCAGCTCCAATAACCGGCGATTACTGAACCAATTCATCCATTTTAAGAGTGGCAAATTTCACTTCTTCAATATTGCACCAAAGGCCGCAATGCCCATGACCTCAGTCTTGTACAATCCGATAATTGTTTCTGTTAATGTTATTGTCAATGGATTTAACCAGATTGTCGCGAATTGCCGCTTAACCTTTTCTGTTGGACGGGCAAGTAAATCATCTACAATCGTTATTCAAGTTGAGGGGGCGAAGAGGTTAATGCGCTTTTTGCAGCAGATGGAAACTGGTACAACCCAATACTGGTCAAGGAGAAAAGATGAATGCCACACAACAACTGCACAAACTGGGCCAGAGTATCTGGCTCGACAACATTTCGCGTGAACTGCTGACGAGCGGCACATTGCTTCGCTATATCAACGAGCTATCGGTGACGGGACTCACTTCCAATCCAACTTTGTTCGATCACGCCATCCATAATGGTAATTTCTACGATGATGCGATCCGTCAAAAAACGCTTGCCGGAAAGTCGGGTGAGGCGCTGTTTTTTGAACTTGCACTGGAAGATTTGATCCAGGCGGCTGATCTTTTTCGGCCGATCTACGATACTACTGGCGGAATTGATGGCTGGGTATCGTTGGAGGTTTCACCCTTGCTTGCGGACGACGTTGTCGGCACGATAAATGCGGCGGCGCAACTGTACGCACTTGCTCAACGCCCTAATCTTTTTATCAAGATTCCTGGCACGCGCGCAGGCATTTCGGCGATCGAGGAATCAATCTTCGCGGGCGTGCCGATAAATGTTACGTTGCTGTTCTCACGCGAGCACTATATCGCAGCTGCCGAAGCTTATATGCGCGGTATAGAGCGACGTATAGCTGCGGGTCGCAACCCAAGGGTCGCCTCCGTGGCATCGATTTTTGTCAGTCGCTGGGATGTGGCCGTCAAGGACAAGGTTCAGGGAGAACTCCGCAACAATCAACTTGGCATTGCCATTGCCATGCGTACCTACAAAGCCTATCGCGATTTGCTGGTATCAAAACGTTGGCAGAAACTGGCCCTTTCTGGAAGCCAGCCACAACGCCTGCTATGGGGAAGCACCGGCACGAAGGATCCTGCAGCCTCAGATACTCTTTACGTCGAAGCACTTGCTACGCCGGAGACAATCAATACTATTCCCGAGAAAACCCTGCTTGCTTTCGCCGAGCACGGCAAAATAAGGAACGTATTACCGATTAATTTGAGTTCTGTCGATGCGATGGAAGAAATAATTGCGGAATTTAATCGCGAAGGTGTAAACGATGAAGTACTTGCCGCCAAACTTCAGCGCGAGGGTACCGAATCCTTCGCAAAATCTTGGAACGACTTGATTGCATGCATCGCGTCAAAAGGCAATGCGCTTACGCAAAGCCAACCAGGCGGAAATTAGTAGTCAGTCATCCTGAAACACAAGGATAGAGACGTGCCAATTTCCGTCGCGC
>CAZXBP010000074.1:0-13421 GCA_964639015.1 uncultured Nitrosomonas sp. | reverse complement strand
CTGACGATCGGCGTTGGTTTCATGTCGCCGAAATGATGTTGCAGATCGTTGAGCAGCCGGTAATAGTCTTGCAGAAAATCCTCGGGTGATTTGTCACTCGATTGGGCATTGAAGCTGATCAGCGCTTTTTTGATTTTTTGCGCCGATTTGACATCGTTGGATGCCGCCATTGGATAGGCATTGTAATAATGCGCCGTATCAATCTGGTTATGCCGGATATAGTTATGAAAAGGTGTCAGCGGAACGGATCTGGGGTAACGGATATTCCATTTCCAGAATAAGTCGAGTCCCGAGGGTATGGCAAACGTGAACGAATCGACATACTGGTCCCAACTGCCGTTGAAGTTACTGAAGAAAAGCATGTAGGCATAATGCAAATCTTCCTTGGGTTGACTTGAATCAAGATGGGGAAAACCGTCTCTGGGAATAATAACCCAGCGGGCATAGTGGATGAGAGACAGAGTCTGCAATCCTTTCAGCGTGCTGGGCAGCACGGTTGCAGCTTTAAAGAACAGCTTGTTTGTCCAGGTTGTATACCAGCGTATCGGGGTGATCACGTTCATGGCATACGCTTTACCAGCTATGTTCGACATAACAGCTCCTTGATGGGTTAGTTGTTAATCCGCTTTTTGTTTTGTTTCGTTCGGTGTGTTTCTTCTCTTTTCTGGTTTTTAATGAATGCAATGTGATTGTGTAGCAAACGCCTGCGTTCGTTTGTTCTCAGGCTGTATTTACGCAGACTCAGACTACAGCGCAAATTCAAAAACATCTTAATATGTAAAAGCTGTTCGCGCAACAATTATGGTTTTTGCTGTGGCGGCAAAGAATCGTAAGTATCCGACGCATCCGTCTGTTATTTGCCTTACCTTTACTGACTCAACTAAAAACCTCAGTTGCATGGCGACAGCGCAACTGGTCAGCGTGTTCTGATCCGGTCCTCTATGGTTATGGCGCGAATGGCGTTTTCTTTCGGATTGTTGTCGATTGGCAGATGACTGCGTTGTGCGCATCGGATCAGGCTTTTCCAGCGTTTGAGCGTGGTAATCCAGCACACTCTGGCAGAACCACCGTCATTTGCGCGGGGGGGACGGTCAGCTGCCCGATTTCTGCTTCAATTGCATATAAGCCGCCGATGCGCTGCAATGCTTCGCGCGCGATTGGGCTGGCGTTGGCTTTGTCAGTATTTTCTCGGTTTATTCTTTTTTGGACTGATTCGCACTATTCAGTTTCTCTTCAATTGCCGCTGCTGGAATCATGCCCCCTACAATTGAGCCATCGGAAAAAATCAGCGTTGGTGTTCCGGTAACACGATTCTCCTGTCCGGATTTGAGTAATGTCGGTATCGGGGTTTCACAGTCGCCGGTTTTGGGGGAAATGTCTCTGAGCATGAAATCATCCCATGCCTTGATCTGGTCCTGTGCACACCAGATTGATGTGGAGAGTTCCAAAGAACCTCTCAGTACGGGATACAGCAAAGTATAGATTGTGATATCGGTGATATTCAGCAGTTCCTTCTCGAGTTGTTTGCAATACGGGCAGTTGGGGTCGGTAAAGACGGCAAGCTTGCGCTCGCCATTACCTTTGACGATTTTTATGGCGAATTCAAGCGGCAGCGTGTCGAGTGGTACGCGTCGTGCTGCTTTGATCTCCTGCAGACGCTCGTTGGTAAGACTTGTTCGTGATTTGGTGTCGACGATATGCCCGAAAAAGAAATATTCAGCTTTTTCGTCAGTGTAAAACAGCTCACCGCCGACAAGCGCCTCGTAAAGTCCAAGATAGGGTGTTTTTCGTAAACTTTCAATTTTCGCACCTGGAAAATGAGGTTCTATGGCCTTTTTAACCGCTTCGTCATTCGCCCGGGCTAATCCTGTTCCCAAAAGCAGGTAAACGAACAGGATGAGAATGAATCGTGTTAAGTGCTGCGAGACCATAATGACACTCCGTTAAGATTGTTCAGCTCAGTGCATGCTGCATGAGCTGGTTTTTGATGAAGGGTAAATGATTGGTGATTTCGAGTCCCAAATTACGAATTCTGGCAAGAGTGGGGTTCGAATTGTTAAACAGTTTTTGCAGGCCGTCGGTGACTACTTCCAAAGCCAGGATATCTTCCTTGCGCGCGCATTCATAGCGGCGTAACAGCATGAAATCACCAATATCGGCTTGTAAACCGCGTTTCCGGATAATTTCCGCGAGTTTGCGCACGTCGCGCAATCCAAGATTGACGCCCTGACCAGCCAGTGGATGTATTCCGTGTGCTGCATCGCCAACGAGAACGAGGCGTGGTTTAATCAGATGATCGACATGTACAAAATTCAATGGAAAGCCGACGGGTGGCGTGATGAGATCAAGTTTTCCCAAGGTGTATGAAGAAGCTTCTGCAACATTCGTACATAGGGCTTCTGCGGAAAGTTCCCGCAATTGTGCGGCATGAATTTCGCTGGTTGACCAGACCATGGATACCCGATGATCAGTCAGCGGTAATAGAGCCAACACGCCATCGCGCCTGAACCATTGATGTGCAGTGTTCCGGTGTGGAAATTCCGTACTGTAATTGGCGACGACACCGATTTGCTGATAAGCGTGGCGTGAGACTGCTATGCCGGCCTGCTGGCGTGTCCATGAATTAACGCCATCTGCACCGACAACAAGCGTAGCTTCAAGCGTGCGACCATCTTCTAGCTGTATTTCAGCATGCGTGGCATGCCAGGTGATGGCGGTGCAGCTGGCTGGACAGATAATATCCACGTCTTTTCCGGACTGTAATGCTTCCCAGACCGCAGTCTGCAATTGGCGGTTTTCGATGATATGTGCCAGTTCGGCAACCCCGGTTTCATACGCGCTGAAGTGGATGTGCGAGCAATTGTCATCACCGAAAACGGTCATATCATAAACCGGTGTCAGGCGTGATGCATCCATTCGTTGCCAGATTCCCAGATCACGCAAAAAATCCACACTGCCCGGACTGATGGCGTAAATACGACTGTCCCAGCTTTCATCACTGGGTAAGGAAGAAGGCTCGCGCGGCTCGATCAATGCAATCCTAAGACCGCTGCTTCCTAATGCAGCCACCAGACTTGCGCCGACCAATCCACCACCAATTACAACCATATCAAATTTCATAGCATGATTATACAATTGCTTTGCGTAATAAGGGAAAAACAATGACTGAGTCACTGTCGGAAGGAATCGGTTCTTCTACTCTTCCAATCTTAATTGTGGCACACTGCATGCTTTATTGATTAAACACTTATTTAACCTGTGTCTCCCTACGAACTTTTTATCGGACTGCGCTATACCCGCGCAAAAAAACGCAATCACTTCATTTCATTTATTTCGCTGATTTCTTTACTTGGCATCACGCTGGGCATGACCGCGCTGATTACCGTCATGTCGGTGATGAACGGTTTTCAGAAGGAAGTGCGCGCACGGATTCTCGGCGTTGCTTCACATGTCCAGATCAGCGGGTTTGACAATCGATTGACTGACTGGGAGTTTACCGCGGCCGAAGCTTCCAGACATCCGGATGTTATCGCCGCGGCGCCATTTGTCAACGCCCAGGCAATGGTTTCTTACGATCAGGTGGTTCACGGTGCGATAGTGCGCGGAATATTGCCGGATAAGGAAAATACGGTTGCGGACTTTGAGACGATGATGATCAGCGGCGCATTGCAGGATCTGCAGCCCGGTGAGTTCAATATCATTATCGGGATGGAGCTGTCACGCAGTCTCGGCGCTTACCGTGGAGACAAGATTGTATTGATTTCACCCCAGGGACAGGTCACCCCGGCAGGCATTCTGCCGCGGCTCAAGCAGTTTACAGTTGTCGGTATTTTTGAGGCCGGTCATTTTGAATATGATTCCGGTCTGGTGCTGATCCATATGAACGATGCACAAAAACTCTACCGCATGACCGATGATGCTGTGTCCGGTGTTCGTTTGAAGCTGAACGACATGTTTCTGGCGCCCGGGGTTGTCAATGATCTGGCAACATCATTGTCCGGCGCATTTTATATCACTGACTGGACAAAACAGCACGCCAACTATTTTCGAGCAATACAGATTGAAAAGCGCATGTTGTCGCTGATTTTGGCGCTGATTATTGCTGTTGCGGCATTTAATATCGTTTCTACGCTGGTTATGGCGGTTACCGACAAGCAATCCGATATTGCGATTCTACGTACGCTTGGTGCAAGCCCCGGCAGTATTATGAAAATTTTTATAGTGCAAGGGACTTTCATCGGTGTTGCCGGAACGGTGCTGGGTGTAACCGGCGGGATGCTGCTGGCGTTTAACGTTGGTGAAGTGGTAGCGTTTATAGAATGGATTTTCAGTGTGCAATTTCTTTCGAATGAGATTTATTACATCAGCGAAATTCCCAGTGACCCACAGACTGAAGATATTATTACAGTCGCGCTGGTTTCCTTCGCGTTAAGTTTGCTGGCGACGCTTTATCCAAGTTACCGGGCATCCAAGGTCAATCCGGCAGAGGCTTTGCGCTATGAGTGATATTGTTATTTCATGCCAGAATCTGTTTAAACAATTCGACCAGGGCGATCTGGAGGTTCCGGTATTGAAAGGTGTCAACCTGAAGGTGGCGCGGGGTGAGTTGCTTGCCATTGTGGGCGCATCCGGATCAGGCAAAAGCACATTGCTGCATCTGCTGGGCGGTCTTGACAAACCCAGCAGTGGGGAAATTAATATCCTGGGCCAGAACATAGCGGCAATGAATGAAAATACACGTTGCAAGTTGCGTAACGGCTCGCTGGGTTTTATTTATCAGTTTCATCATTTGCTGCCTGAGTTTACGGCGCAGGAAAATGTGGCAATGCCGCTGTTGATCAGGCGTATGAGCAAACAGGAAGCTCTGGAACGCGCCGCTGAGGTTTTACAGCAAGTGGGTCTTGGACATCGGCTGGCGCATACGCCGGGTGAATTATCCGGCGGCGAACGTCAGCGCGCGGCTGTGGCGCGCGCACTGGTGACCCAGCCTGTCTGCATTCTGGCTGACGAACCCACCGGTAATCTTGACCGCCACACTGCGGAAGCGGTTTTTGATTTAATGCTGGAGCTGAACGAGAAAGTCAACGCCAGTATGATTATCGTGACCCATGATCCGCACCTGGCGAATCGCGCCAAACGTATCCGGCAGCTCATTGATGGCGTGCTGCGGGATGTGGAACAGGCGCCTTGAAGATCCTGCAAGGTGTTATGAAATGGTGCGCCCGACAGGGCGCAGTTACTTGGCGGTGGAAGTCCTTTACTCGCCCGGCAAGGGGAAGGGTTAGCTGAACGGCAAGGGTGTCATTAAAGGTGAGTCGGCCCGGGATTGCTGGAGGACTCTATTTCTGAATCGGAACGAACCGCATAACAGGCAGTGCCAGGAGGTGTGCCGTATGGCCCGCCGCTTCCGCACCTTCTCTTCTGCTAATGCGCGGCAGTAAAGAGTTCTTAGCAGGATGTACGGTCCCAGAATGATAGCGATGGTTTTACTCATACTGCCCTCCTCCTTTTGGTATATCTTCGCCGTATCCATTTCTCCATTTCGATCACTGCCATGACGATGAAGGCGATGCCCAGCAGCGCGCCCCACTCGGCAAGGGTGACGGGATGGATATAAAGTACGTCGCTTAAGCCAGGTATATACATGGCGGCAATATGAATCCCTTGCGCTGCAATGGTGCCATACACCAGCAGCGGGTTTTGCATTAATGGTTGGGAGAAGATCGACAGGGTTTCCGAGCGGCTGTTGAGTACCACAATATTCTCGAACAGCACGAATTGCAGCAGCACGAGGTTACGTGCTTCCACTTCACTGTAGCCACCGTAATGCAGCATCCAGTAGAATTCACCGCATACGATTAACCCCATGCAGCCTGTCAGTAGACCGACACGGGTAATCATCATGCGATCAAATATCGGTTCTTTTGGATTGCGAGGTGGCTGTTTTAGTTCTCTGCCTTCGGGAGGATCAAAGGATAAGGCGATATGTTGAACAATGCCGGTAACAAAATTGATCCACAGCAACTGGGTGGCAAACAGCGGAATAGGCATTCTCAGCACAATGGTCGTCAGAAACATCAGCACTTCCGACAAGCTGGTGGAAATCAGGAAAAAGACGATCTTGCGGATGTTGCCGTAGGCATTACGGCCTTCTTCAATGCCGGAGACAATCGAGGCAAAATTATCGTCGGTCAGAATGATTTCCGAGCTTTCGCGGGCGACATCGGTGCCTTTCTTACCCATCGCCACGCCAACATGGGCGTGTTTTAGCGCCGGGGCATCATTGACCCCGTCACCGGTCATAGCGACAAAATGCCCGTTACGGATGAGCGAATCGACAATGTCGAGCTTTTGTCCTGGCTCAATGCGGGCATAGACCTTGCTCTTACGTGTCAGCGCATCCAGCGTTTTTTCCCCCTGTTGCTTGGCCTTGTGCAGTTCTTTCCCGGTGACCACTTCTTCCTTTTTATCTGACAGGCCAAGCTCATGGGCGATAGCAAACGCCGTCTCGGGATGATCACCGGTAATCATCACCACCTCAATACCCGCCTTGTGGCATTGCTCAATGGAGGATTTGGCTTCCTCCCGCAGCGGATCGCGCATGCCTGTGATTCCTAAGAAAGTTAGGTTTTTCAGGTCGTCCTTGGTGTATTCTTCTTTTGTTTCTATCTCGCCATAGGCAAAGGCAAGCACACGGAATTGATGTTCACTTAAATCCTGCTCTTGCCTGATGATGCCGTTCTTATCCAGTGCGGTCTGACCGTCCTCCGCTATTTGACCGGAGCACATCTCAAGCAGGGTTTCGACGGCCCCTTTGACGAACACATAGATCTTACTGTCTTTTTCATGCATGCTGGCAGCGAATTTCTGATGTGATTCATAGGGGATAGAGGATGTTTGCGGATATGTTTCCAGCAATTCCTGCCGTGTAAATCCGGACTTCCTGGCCATCATCAACAATGCACCGTCCACAGCATCTCCATTGATATGCCAGCTATCCTTTTCTTGATGTAGTTCGCCCTCGTTAGCCAGTACTGCTGCCTCATGCAGCGTATGCAATGCCGGATGTTTTTTATTAATATCGATTGCTTCGCTATTTTCTCCGTCGCTGGTAATGCTACCCTCGACAGGCGTGTCACCAGTGGTTACGTTAAATGTTTTACCGGAAGGCAGCACAAGCTTTTCGGCGGTCAGTTCATTGCGGGTCAGAGTGCCGGTTTTATCGGCGGCGATTATCGTACACGAACCCAGTGATTCCACCGCCACCAACCTGCGCACGATGACATTGCGCCTGGCCATGCGCCGCATACCAACCGCCAGTGCAATGGTGAGCGTCACCGGCAACCCCTCGGGGATGGAGGCAACCGCCAACCCCACTGCGATCAGGAAGATATGCTCCAGCTCCTGCGATTGCAGATAAAGTATGGTCGAGATCACCACAATCAGTAGTCCTACCAGAAAGGAAATCTTCATGGTGAAGCGTTCCATACGGATGATCAGTGGCGATTCGGCTTTGGATTTTTCGGTGATGTGTTTGGCGATTTCGCCCATGCGTGTGCCAGAGCCGGTTGCCACCACCACACCCACTGCGCGGCCACCTGTCACCATTGTTCCGGCAAATGCCATATTCTCCTGCTCGCTGGCGGGAAGGTCTTCTTCCAGCGTGATGTCCGCCTGTTTGCTGACATTTTTCGATTCCCCGGTCAGCAGCGATTCATCGACCTTCAGCAAAGATGTTTCCATCAGCCGCATATCCGCCGGAACTTTATTGCCGGTTTCCAGCAACACGATATCACCCGGCACCAGCTTGGTGGCATCCACCTCCTGAATGGAGCCATCCCGTTTAATGCGGGCCAGCGAAGTGGCCATTTTCTTGAGCGCCGCCGCTGCCTGATTGGCCGAATATTCCTGCGCCGTGCCGATAACGGCATTGATCAGCAGCACAGCAAAGATAAAGATAGCGCCCGGATATTCTTTCAGGAAGACTGTCACGACACCTGCAAAGAGCAGAATATAAATCAGCGGGCTCATGAATTGGCGCAGGAAAATCAGCCAGACAGGCGGTACTTTTTCCTCCGGTAGGCGGTTTTCGCCATGTTCTTTCAGTCGTGCCGCCGCTTCTTCAGCGGAGAGACCATTTTCACTGCTCTCCCGCGCTTTCAGACATTCCTTGATCGTTTGTGTGTAAGCGGAGTAAGTCATAGGTACCTAATATAAAATTGTGACTATACCGGTCTAGTGCGAATTTGGGTTGATGCCTATCAAGTACATGGATTGCTACGGCATTTAGACTGCCGCTGAGAAAATAAAAAAAGCGGAGATGCTATGCCAAAAGAACCGGACATACCTGCTGAGCAACCACCGGAAGTTATACAGAAGGAGCCTGTAAGGGAGGTGCCACCTGAACACCTTCTGAGACGCCGTCGGAACAACCGTCTGAAACACCACCGGAGCCGCCACCGGAAATACCCTCGGAGCGACCTTCTAATCTTTAACGTCAGGAGATTGGTTGCGAAGACGCAGATAATGCCAGAACATATGCTTTCTTAACCGACATCGGCAATGATATTCCTTACGAGGCAGTACCCGATAGAATCCTGACCTGGATATGTGCGGCGGGAGGCGTATGGCGCAGACGGCGATTCATCCGTTCGATCATGTCATTCCCAATGTACCCGTGCGCCAATGGGTGCTCTCACTGCCGATCCCATTGCGTTACCTGTTGGCTGCTCATCCACACTTACTCACGCCGGTATTGCAGGTGATTCACCGTGCCATCTCTACTTTTCAGATCAAACAGGCCGGATTGAAACGGATTGATGCACAAACCGGTGCGATTACACTTATTCAACGCTTCGGTTCGGCGGCTAATCTCAATATTCATCTGCACTGCCTGGTACTGGATGGTGTTTATCGCATACAAAACGGCGTGCCGGAATTTCATAGCGTGCGGTCACCGACGACTGAGCAGTTGCAAAGCCTGCTTAGCCAGATCATCCAGCGCATCATGAAAGCATTGACCCGCAACGGCGCGCTTATTGAGGAGGAGGGGATGAGCTACTTAGCCGAAATGGAAACGGATGCGGCGCTGAGTCCACTGCAATCGGCGGCCTGCACCTACCGGATAGCACTCGGTCGCCGGGCAGGGCAGAAGGTGCTGACGTTAAAAACCATTTCCACACAAAATACGCAACCACAGGAAAACAAAAAATACTGTGTCAATGCACATGGCTTTAGCCTGCATGCCGGGGTGCGTTGCGCGATGAATCAGCGTAAGGAACTGGAACATCTGTGCCGTTACATCACGCGACCGGCAATTGCCAATGAACGGCTAGCGCTAAACAGTGCCGGGCAGGTGGTGTTGACGTTAAAGACGCCTTATCGGGATGGAACGACCCATATCGTTCTGTCGCCGTTAGAATTCATGCAACGCCTGGCCGCATTGGTTCCCCGGCCAAAACTGAACCTTATCCGCTTTTATGGCGTGCTCGCGCCCAATGCCAAGTTGCGCCCAAAGATTATTCCAGGCGAGAAGAAAGGCAAAAGTAGCCCATCAGATGCGAATGACGATGTGCCGCAACCGACAACTTCTGTGCGCATCAGTTGGGCGCGTTTGTTAAAACGGGTGTTTGATATCGACATCGAACATTGTCCGCACTGTGGTGGAACCCTGAAAATCATCGCCGCTATCCTGGAATCCGGCGCAATCACTAAGATTCTTGATCATCTCGGTTTGCCCGCGCGGGCACCGCCTAGAGCGCCTGCGCAGGCCTTCGAACTTTTCGAGCCAACCTGATCCCGTGCTCGCTTCTTTCAATCCTCTTAATCACGGGGCTGACCTTTACCCCTGGGCGTTTTTCGTCTGAAGTACCAATACGCACATATTCTTTGGTTTTATTGCGCTGACTGCGCCGGAATGTAGTCATTTTTCGATCGATTGTCACGGTGTTTGACAGCCGAGCCAGCTTTTAGTACATTCAACCTTCAGGAAAAAGGTGGTTTGTTTTTCCTATACCCCGAGACTCCTAGACCTCCGATGACTGCTTGTTTGATGGCCTCGTTACTACCCAGTTCCATGCGAATTTTTAACGTTAATGCATGTTTCGAAAAAATGCGCTCAGTTGCGATACGTGTGCCGGAGCCTTGTTCACGCAATAAAAACGGTTCTTCGGCGATACGTTTAAGCGATATCTTTTTTTTGTTCACTAATGGGTGGTCGATGGGGGCCAGTACGACCAGCGGATTATCCAGAAATGCCTGTGATATTGCGTCGACTTCCTTTGGTGGTTGACCCAGAATATAGAGATCATCTTGATTGTTGATGAGTCTTTCCAATACATGTTCGCGATTGGTGACTTTTAACGATACATCAATGCCGGGATACTGTTTGCAGAACATGCCCAGCAATCGAGGGGCAAAATATTTTGCGGTAGTCACTACAGCCAGTTTGAGTTGACCTGCTTTCAGCCCCTTCATATCAGCAATGGCCATGTCAAAATGCGCAAAGTGCTCGAATACATTAAGGCAGGTTTGATAAAGCTCGCGCCCGGCATCTGTCAGATAGATTTTTTTACCAATCTGATCGAATAACGGCAAGCCAACATCGTCGGTTAGTTTCTTGATCTGCATGGACACCGTAGGTTGTGTCAAAAAAAGTTCTTCAGCAGCACGTGTAAAACTGCCAAGCCTGGCAATCGATTCGAATACCTCTAATTGACGCAATGTACTGTGACGCATGGCGTACTCCTTTTGCACATAGATATCAATCTATCATTCGTATGGAACTATTGGATTGTTATTTATAGTAATTATATAGCATCATTCTAAAATCCGCTTTTTATTCTCGGTTGGGTTTAATTCTCCGCCCCGTGGGGATTTCTAAGTTTTCAATATGAGCATTCCGTAGTAGAAAAATGGCGTAATGTCCCGTAGCAAGCTGTAGGGGTAGTTGTTTCCGGCTCAACGTTAGGGGTCGTGAAACAAGGGAGAGAATAGAGTTTACGTCCTAAACAATATTCTGACAGCATTATCAATAAGCTTCTCTAATTCCTTTTGTGGGAAGCCAGCCTTTGCCATGGTAATCATGCCCGTTATTAACGCAGCAACATGATTTGCAATTGCTTGGCAGTCAACCTCAGGTGCGATTTCTCCTTTTTCTTTATCATTCTCAAGTCTTTTAATAATAGCGTTATGTAATAAACCCAACGCTGAGTTCAGAATATTTTTTGACCTTTCGTCATGTTGTTCATTCTCTAGTATAGAAAATACAACCAGACATCCACCGGGATGTGATGGATTGAAATGTAAGTGAATTACTTCCATTAATACTGCTTTTAGCGCATTTTCGGGTGAATCTGCATTATCTAATGCTTCAATGAATTTAATCAGGACATGTTGTAGATAATAGTTTAGCGACTTTTCAAACAAGTCACGCTTGTTTCCATAGGCGTTATAAATACTTGTGATCTTTAGCCCCATAACGCACTCAAGTTCCTTCATGGATGTGGCGGAATAGCCCTTTTTCCAGAAAAGTAGCATTGCCGATTCCAGTGCTTTCGTTTCATCAAAATTTTTTGTTCTGGTCATCCTAAGATCATTCTTCAAATTAAATTACTTCACTATTTTATAGTGTTCACTATAAAAAGTCTTGACATAAGCGTCAGCCGACTATATTGTATCAATCACTACATTATATGTAGTAAAAAATATTATTCTGAGGAGAAGCAAGAAATGAGTAGATATTCAAAAACGAATACAGGGAAATTGAACGATCTGGAGCAATATGAATTTGCACCTGAAGGGCTTCCTGCACCTTTGGTTGGTAAATTATTTCTCGGTGATCTTGTTAATTTGACATCAATGGAAGTGTCGCTGAACAAGGATGCACCAAACACTGGCATGAGTTTCTTTCACTCACATAAAAATAATGAGGAGCTTTATATCTTTCTAAAGGGAACCGGAGAAATGGTGATTGATGAGGACCGCTTTACTGTTACAGAAGGTAGTATCGTGAAAGTTGATCCATGTGCGAAACGCGCTTGGTGGAATACAGGTCATGAAGATCTTTATTATGTCGTCATTCAAGCGCCGGCCAATGGACTTAAAGCAGCCGGACTAGATGATGGAGAGCTAGGCGATACAAAAGTCCCTTGGATTTAAACGTTAACACTCGCCACCACTATGAATTTCCGATCGAAAATCCACAATCAATATTGGAGAATTTACATGAAAATAGTTTCACCTCGTATACACGGTTATCTTGATTTTCTGACAGTCGCAATTTTTTTACTTGCCCCTACGTTATTCGGATTAAGCCAATTACCCGCTATGCTTGCCTACGTTATCGCTGGCGTTCATCTGATCGTTACAATTGGTTCCGATTTTTCATTTGGAGTTTTTAAACTGATTCCATTTACCATCCATGGTTGGATTGAGCATCTGGTTGGCCCTGCGCTAATTGCATTACCCTTTATTTCTGGTTTTGCTGATGAAGAAGCGGCAAGGAATTTTTATATCGGAGTGGGTTTAATTGTACTTGTACTTGGATTTCTGACTGATTATAAAGCTGTGGAAAGAGATAGAGAATTGGCAAACAGTGACCAGAATTAGATCGTTTTCTATTTATGTGACCATTTCTATGGTCACATATAAATTAAGCAGATTAAAAGTGCATTCAGTAGAGGTACCCGTAAAAAATGCTAAACCAAACCCAATCTGTCAGACCCCAATTTTTTGAGGCATCACTTCGATTTTTGACACTAGCCATTAGAATACCCATCTCAACCCATATTTCAATTTTTAACCCTTTAATAGAGTGAACAATAGGTTTTTCATTTTTTTCCAGTATAAATTCGGCCGCAGACATTTCTTAGTCATGGGATTCAACATAGCACGAAACATTCTCAATCAATAAAGTCCCACCTAAAAACTCCTGTACCGCCTGGATTCGTGTGACAAGGTGTGTGGTTGCTTCTTCTGTGTATGGTAACGGTAAGAGGCTTGCAGTGCGCCTGTTGTCGTAAGATGAAAAACTATGAGAACCGTCCAATGCACCACAGTCGTTTATCCTTGCCTTGGCAATCCCGGCACATTTTTCCCATTGTGTAGGTTGGTCAGGCATAGCGTTTATTTGCGTTGCTATACCTAGTGCGAGAAAGCTTGCAAGGGCCTGTCACGAAATACCCGGACATTTTGAAATAAGCCCATGTGAGGAATTACGGTGACAGTTTACTAAATACACTTAATTCAAATTACGGTGACTTACCCTTGACATTCGATCATCATCGCTGTACCTTCCACATCCTTACTTTGGGTGCCTTTTGTTAACAAAAGGTTAAACGGGAAGCCGGTGTGTTTGATCATTCAAAACAAATCCGGCACTGCCCCCGCAACGGTAAATGAGCTAACAGTCTGCACGAGCG
>CAZXBP010000073.1:0-13471 GCA_964639015.1 uncultured Nitrosomonas sp. | reverse complement strand
CACAGGCTAGTCGACCTTAACCTATAAAGTCAAGTCATTTGTCATAAAAACTCTTTCAGGGATAAAAATATTTTTTATGCAGTTTTATAATTAAATTTACAAATCAAATAGATATTATTTTATCTTGTGTGTGATTTATCTTAAAAATTTAATTATAATCCAGTTAAATTTTCCTCAATACAGACTAACCAAATCTCTTTTGGATAAGCATTTATTTGTTGTTTAATCGCAACGCATGCTTCTGAATAATTGCCAGCAAAACTTCCTTTGTAAAAGGTTTTGTCAAATACTCGTCTGAACCTGCCATACGTCCTTTCACCTTATCAAATATTCCATCTTTACTTGACAACATAATAACGGGTGTCGTAAGAAACCGATGATTCTTTTTAATCATTTGACAAGCATGGTAGCCATCTACCTTTGGCATAACGATATCCATGAAAATGATATCAGGCTGGTTATCAACAATCTTCGACATTGCATCAAAACCGTCCGTTGCAGTTATCACTTTATAGCCCGAGTCACTTAAAAGCAATTCCGCACTGCGCCGTATGGTATTGCTATCGTCAACAATCAACACCTTAATACTGTCTGCTATAGAAACTTTATTCACTTGATCTATGAACATTGTCCGGCCGAAAATAACCAGACTTGATTAAAAGGAATGCTTCGCTTTTTCATTCAATTTTGCCTCACACTGCAACTTACTGCATTACTTGATCGCAATCTTGCAAGGTTCTTATTCTTAGAAAAACTGCTAAAAAATTAACTTAATTAGTAAAAAATATATTATAAATGGCAAGAGCCGCGAATAGAACTTTTATTGTCACCAAATTTTTTGGGCTTCCCGACAACTCATGTTATATTCAACAATAAAGACATTGCTTCCTTTTAGAAACTGAAATCAAAACATTCTTACGATAATCAGAAAATTATAAAAATATGACTTAACTATGTAATTTTCAGAATTATTGGCGTTAGCCTGATTGTCAATAAAAACGCTTCAAGTCCGTTATATACTATTACTATCGCCAATCCATCAAAAATCAAACGATTTCAAACACACGACATCCCCAGCAAATATGTTTGAAAACATACCCATCAAAGTACTGCATATTCTCGATCATTCCCTACCACTTCATAGCGGCTACACATTTCGCACAAGATCTATACTGGCCGTACAGAATCAGATGGGCATAAAAACAGCAATGATAACGAGCTGCAAGCACGCGAAAAACAGTTCTTGCAACGATACAATTGAACATGTGGATGGCCTGACTTTTTATCGTACCTATCCGACTTATCTCAGCAAAATTCCTGCTGTAAATCAGCTTGATGTTATTTTGACACTGAAAAGAAGGCTTGAATCTGTTATTGCCCGAGAACAACCCGATATCCTGCACGCCCATTCACCCTGTCTAAATGGACTGGCAGCCCTCCATGTGGGGAAAAAACATGACATTCCCGTGTTATATGAAATGCGCGCATCGTGGGAAGATGCAGCCGTGAGTCATGGCACTTGCGTAGAAAATAATCTGCGGTACAAAATTTCCAGAACATTGGAAACCTATGTACTTAAACATTCCAATCATATCACTACGATATGCGAAGGATTGAAAGGTGATATACAAGTACGTGGCATTGCTCCAGAGAAAATCACAGTCATTCCCAATGCAGTCGACATAGACCAGTTTCAGCCGATAACCGAGAAAGATAATGTGTTATTGACAGAACTGGGGCTTGGAGGTAAAAAAATCTTCGGATTTATCGGTTCTTTCTATGAATACGAAGGACTTGAACTGCTCGTTAAAGCAATACCCGCACTGAAAGACAATTGCCCCGATCTCCATCTGCTTCTGGTCGGGGGAGGACAAGCCGAAAGCAAACTTAGAGCAATAGTAACTCAACTTGGTCTAACCGGTAACGTTACGTTTACCGGCCGCGTCAATCATAAAGAAGTAAAGCGATATTACAGCATTATAGATTTACTTGTTTATCCTCGATTGTCTATGCGATTGACCGATCTGGTCACGCCACTCAAGCCACTGGAGGCGATGGCGGTGGGTATACCATGCCTGGCTTCGGACGTCGGTGGCCATAAAGAGCTTATAATAGACCAGAAAGATGGTTTATTATTCAAAGCTGGTGATATAGACAGCCTTATTTCACAATTGAAACTGGCTTACAAAATGAGTGATTTTGGTTCGATCATTCAGCATGGACTAAACAAAGTAATTACAGAACGCAACTGGAGTGTCAGTGCAGCGCCCTACAAGTCCATTTATACAACACTGATAACGCGCAACACATCCCTCATTAACTGTACTCAACAAAACCGTAATGAATAAACCGCGTTCATTCGAGAAATTATGGCGCAAAAGGTTCGAAAATTTTGCCACGCAGGCAGAAGATGACGCTGGCATTGCTGGCTGGTCGGCAACTGGCCTGGACGCGCGTTTACGCAAATTTATCGAAATCTGGAGCAGCTCTCCCGAATTGAAAAAAAAAACCTGGCTGGACGCAGGATGTGGAGCGGGTACTTATACTCGCTTTATCGCCCAACAGGGCGTTGATATCGTAGGACTGGATTATTCATTTCCTTCGATTCAGAAAGCCAAATCCAGAAGCGACGATTCTATTGCATGGTGCATCGCAGATATCAATAAAATTCCGATTAAACCACATACTTTCGATGGCGCCATTTGTTTCGGCGTCACACAAGCGCTGGATAATTCCAGCGGTGCTGTTCAAAGTCTAGCAAAAATAGTCAAGCCCGGTGGATATGTATGTATAGATGGATTGAATGGTCGATGCCTACCGCATATCTGGGAACAATTTACACGCTGGATGTTAAACAGACCAGTACATTTACGCTATGAAAGTCAACGTAATCTATCCGATTTAATGCGGCGCGACGGCCTGACTGACATTCAAATTCACTGGCTCCCGATTCTGCCGACACGTTGGTATCGTTACCAATGGATCGTAGAAACCCGCGCTGCAAAATGGATTTGGCATCGCATCCCGATCTTCGGTCAATTGTTGTGCCATGCATTTATTTTATGTGGGAAACGATCTCGGGATGAAAGCAATGCTTGACTTGATCGATCGGCTAGGCGCTATCCCGGCAAATATGTTGGCATCACTCGCAACTTCAGGGAAACGCGCACGATTATCAATCCTGATTTATCACCGAGTCCTTGAAGAACCCGATTCATTGACAGACGATCAATGCGACAAAGATTTTTTTGAACTGCAAATTCGCACACTGTCCAGATACTTCAATGTACTACCAATGCCTGAAGCCATTCAACGGTTGAAAGAAAAGAACCTGCCCAGCAAGGCAGCTTGCATTACTTTCGATGATGGTTATGCAGACAATGTCGAGAACGCCCTACCTATTTTACAAAAATTCGGTGTTCCAGCAACTTTTTTTGTTGCAGCCGGATTTATTAACAACGGTGTAATGTGGAATGACAAAATTATCGAACTCATAAGACATGCGCCCGGAGATCATTTAGATCTCAATGCTGTCGGCTTAGGAAAATATGAAATCAATTCACTCAAACAGCGTCGCGAGACACTGCTTACATTGATTAACAAAATAAAATACTTGCCGCTTGACGAAAGACACGCGCTGATCGAACGGTTGTACCAGTTAATACCGGTAGCTTTACCTGATAACATCATGATGACAACCGATCAACTGAAGCAACTTCATCGCGCTGGAATGGAAATCGGCGGTCATACACTCAATCATCCGATTCTTGCGCGCATCGAATATAAAGCCGCATATGACGAGATTGCCAAAGGGAAATCAAAACTTGAAAGTATTATTCAGGCACCAGTACGATTCTTTGCTTACCCTAATGGCAAACCAGGACAGGATTATCTTCCTGAACATGTTACTCTACTCAAAAAGATTGGCTTCGAAGCAGCTTTTGTCACTGCATCTGGTGCTGCAAATTACAAAAGTGACATTTATCAGCTACCCAGATTCACTCCTTGGAACACCGATCGTACTCGATTTATCTTACGTATGACACACAATATGTTCAAGGCAACTGTTACAGTATCACCGGATGCAGAAAGAATCGTACATTCATGCAACCCACTGTAGTCATCAACCATCACCGCCAGACAGCGATCATCATCGCAAATCGAGGCAACAAACTGCAACTGATCAGATTGGGCAAAGGACAGTTAACTGTGTCCTTCCTTACAGCAGATGAAATTGAAGCCTTAGGTTATCGGATCTGTGACTACTCGCCGCGTGAAGCCGCGCGTGCCTATCTCAAGCATGGCGCAGGCGTCAGCAAGCGTGCCAGAATATGCCTGGAACAAATAACGCAAAATCAGCTTCCCGGCATTCTTGGTTTAACTTAACTGTTACTTCGGTTGTTTTCGGTGGGATCACCTCCAGCGCAATCAATTGCAGGCAGATTAACGGAATAATTCTTTCGATAACCAACACCAACGATTAATTGTATCAAGACGCATATCAACAGTGCCTTAAACACAAAACGACACGCTCCCCTTCCAGAACATTGGAGGTCTCATTAAATCATAAACGTATCCTTCAAAATCACACTAACTGTGTACAAAATCAGCGCGCACATGAGGATTACAAAAAAAACCGTACCGAATAAATGGCTACCATATCGAGAAAAACAGCAGCGATCATCAATCCACATAATCAATAGGCAATCCAGCCAAATGCACCGAAAAATCGATTAACCTTAAAACCTCGGTTGAATGGGGTTTAAAGTGCATTGAATTTATTTTTACAGGGCACAATAAGGCGTAATAACGTGCTATTACAACGAATTGTAACGCAGCAAAAATTAAAAGCGGCGTGCTATAAACACCATCGTTTGACTCACTATCTGGATGAGCCGGAATTTCTAGAATTGTTTCATGTATTCATATCGTTAGTCATCTCGGATAACGATCAACTGAGGTTTTTAGGATTAACAGCATATTCGAATTCAGGTAAGTTACTATTAAGCATGGATTAATTGCCGGCTATGGTCATTTGATCAATCAAAATAGAGCCGCTTTGTTTCGAACCACGCACAACGATATCATTTCCAATGGCCGATATCCCCTGAAACATCTCCCTCAAGTTACCGGCAATCGTAATTTCCTCGACGGGATAACAAACTTCTCCTTGCTCAACCCAGAAACCTGAAGCGCCACGCGAATAATCCCCGGTGACCGAATTGACGCCATGACCCATCATTTCGGTAACCAGTAATCCGGTGCCCATGCTTTTCAACAGCGCCGTGAAATCTGATGGATTCTCGTTATTAATTTTCAGATTATGTGTTCCGCCTGCATTACCTGTGGTTTGCATACCCAGCTTGCGAGCCGAGTAACTATCCAGAAAATATCCTTTCACTACGCCTTGCTCAACCACATTGCGCTCTACTGTCTCCACCCCCTCGTCATCAAAAGCGCTACTAGCCAATCCTTTTGGCAGATGCGGCGACTCCTTTATGGTGATGTCCCGTGCGAATATCTGTTGTCCAATACTATTCAGCAAAAAAGATGATTTACGATAAAGATTGCCGCCGCTGATAGCACCAGAAAAATGCCCGACCAAACTAGACGCGACTGGCGCCTCAAATAAAACCGGAACCTCACAGGTATCAATTTTTCTAGCACCGAGACGTGAGACCGCTCGTTCACCGGCTTTCCGCCCAATGTCAATCACAGATTCCAGATCTTGAGAATCTCGCGCCACACTGTACCAGTAATCCCGCTGCTTGGAGTCACCTTGCTCAGCGATGGCGACACAGCTGATACTATGCCTAGAATAGGGATAGCCGCCTAAAAAACCCAGGCTGTTAGCATAAACAAATTGGGATTCGTTGACGCTGATACTCGCACCCTCGGAATTTGTTATACGATCGTCAACTGTAAATGCAGCTTGTTCGCAGTTTCCCGCAAGATCAATGGCTGATTCTACTGATAAATCCCATGGATGATACAAATCCAGAGCAGGAAATACCTTGGCCAGAAATGCTGCATCAGCAAGCCCGGCACAGTCATCTTCGGCGGTATGTCGTGCGATTGACAGTGCTGCAGCGACAGTATCTTGGATCGCTTGCGGAGAAAAATCCGAAGTGCTGGCATTTCCGCGCCTCTGCCCAATATATACTGTTACAGAAAGACTTTTGTCACGATTATACTCAATCGTCTCCACGGTACTCTTTCGTACCGTAACAGTCTGACCAAAGCCATCCGAAACATGCGTTTCACAAGTACTGGCTCCGCCCTTGATCGCTAGTCTCAAAATATCCTCGGCAATCTGCTGAAGCTTGGAAAATGGATTAGAAAAACGTGTTTGTGACACTACTCTGGTATTATTCATATTGATATAGCTTAAGATTGCAAATATATATAATTTTTAAAGTTACTTAAAAGTTTCTATAGACATTAGTGTGACATGATAACAGCATATCGTTTTAGGTTACGTGTAGCGTCGAAACGAACTCACAATGCAGATCGGGACTCGCTATTCAAATATTCGATTATTTTATTTATTACTGACTTTCATGCAAATTAACTCAACCGAACACCCAGACAAAAATCCGGAAGAAAAACCCAGCAAAACAAAACAAAAAAGAACCATGCTCGCCTTGCAGAAACTGGGGGAGGATTTAGTTGATCTGAATGACAAGCAGCTGATAGCGCTGAATTTACCAGAACAGTTATATGATGCCATTCTGGAGGCAAGGCGTATTAATAAATTTGGTGCAAAACAACGCCAACTGCAATTCATCGGAAAAATTATGCGCCGGATCGATGTGACACCAATCCGGGAAAAAATCGATGCGTGGAAACAGGTTTCCCTAAATCAAATTGCGCACCTGCACCGAACAGAACGGTGGCGCGAAATGTTGCTGACGGATCCAAATAAAGTCACCGAGTTCGCTATGAAATTCCCGAGCGCCGATATGAACTATATCCGCCTTCTAATACGAAATATACTTAAAGAAAGAGAAACCGGCGGTCCGGCTAAACATTATCGACTATTATTTCAGGTTATACAGAAAAGTCTACTGACGAGCGATACCTGAATTCAGTGCACTTCTTGAAATCTTGCAGCATCCAATATCGACCACAAATGTATAAAGCCACCCAAGATGGCCGGGATAATCAGGGCAGCAAAGAAATAGTTTATACTTACAACAACAAAAAAAAGAAATGCTTGCAATAGTCTACCCTGAACTAACTGACCTAAACCAGGTATAAGAAAACTGCATATTGCAGCTAGCACATTACCTCCGGAGCCTTGACCTGTCATCATCACAGCCTTATTTGGTTATCAAAATATTGATCTTCCTCTATCGACTGAGACCAGATTCTTAGTCATCACTTGTCAAATTCCAGATAACAATTTATTCAATTGAATATGGGTATCGTGTAAGAAATATTAAAATAGTTCTTTTAAGTTATTATTAAAACGATCAGTAATTGTCTACAAAGGAATGCAGTCTGGTAGTAGATATCCTTTTAGGTTTAATTGTTTATTACTCCGAGCTGCGTGAATAGAGAATAATGAAACCTGTATTAACATTAGATACAAATAACGAATTAAGCTTATTCCCTACACGCGCAGTTAATCTTCCTATATTTATTAAAACACCTTCAGCCCGGCATTTCTATTAAAAGTAGAAATAATGGTCCACCAACAAAGCAATAAACAACAGAGTGAGATAGAGGATTGAATATCGGAAAGCTTTTCGTGCAAGATGGTCGCTATAATTACGATAAATCTCAATAGCATAATATAAAAATATCGCATTAAGCACACCAGCACTCACAATATAAATCAATCCACTCATTTGAGTAAGATATGGGAAAATTGTAATTATGCAGAGGATGACTGTATACAGCAAAACATGCAATTTTGTGAATTGATCTCCATGTGTCACCGGAAGCATCGGCATTCCTATGGAAGCATACTCATTTTTCCGATAAAGTGCTAAGGCCCAGAAATGCGGGGGTGTCCATGCAAAAATAATCAAGAAGAGCAATAAAGCATCAGCAGTGATCTCTCCTGTGACTGCAGTCCAGCCCAATACAGGTGGCATAGCACCCGATGCACCACCAATCACAATATTTTGTGGTGTCAACGGTTTCAAAATAATTGTATAAATAATTGCATAACCAACAAATGTAGCCAGCGTTAACCACATCGTTAGAGGATTTACCCACGCGTATAAGATGAACAGGCCGAAACCACCGACAATACTCAGGAAAAACAATGTTTCTGGTACGCTGACTTTGCCTTGGGGCAATGGCCTTCCTTTAGTTCTTGCCATTACCGCATCCATTTTTTGTTCTACCAGACAGTTAAGTGCCGCAGCCGCACCTGCCACAAGAGCGATACCAATTGTCCCAAAAAACAGTACCTCCAACGGTACTGCACCCGGCACCGACAAAAACATGCCTATAACCGCTGTAAAAACAATCAGTGATACAACACGCGGTTTTGTTAAACGATAAAACTGATGGATACGTGACGCGGTTTCATGCCACATTATGGAAGTTGCCATTCTCATTTCTCCTACATTATTCGATGAGTCAGAAACTCAACTGTTTATTTTCTCTGATAAATTAAAATTTATAATTAGATTTTAATGCTCCATCTGGGACACATGCAGTAGCCGCTTGATATCATCACTCATTTTCCTTGGCTCAAGATTTTCAGGGAAACGCATCATCAAATTCCCCATCGGATCGATAAGATATATATGTTTCCTTCGTGATTCCCGAGTTGGAATCTGTTGAAGCAATTCACTATCACGAGCGTTTACAAAGAGTGTGCCTTCATAATCTTTGAGTAATTCCGGATCAACTTTTTCATTGTCATCGATAAGCCACAACCGCTCAATCCGATTCATCTCTTTATTCTGCATGGTTCTGACTTGTCGCATATAATAAAGCTTAAGCTGACACGCTTCGTCGCAGTTTCCTGAGTCGATCGTCAACATGATCCATTTACCATGCAAGTCTTTCGTTCTGAGTATTTTGTTCGTATCCTGTATTACACCAGCTGAGCCAGTCAATTTTTCAATTTCAACCAAATCACCGTAATTGACGCTGCCGGGTCTATAACCCATAAAAAACAGGGTGTACGATATAACTACCGGCGAAAACAGCAACACTAATAAGAGTACAAACTTGCGTCTATTACTTTTTTTGATTATTTCGTTTGACATTTAGAATCAGGAATATAATTATTGTCATAAATGCCAGTGAAAACCACTGAACAGCATAACTGATATTTTTAGATGCGCCAGAATCTGATTTAATCCAATCCCGAATTAAGCCATCCTGTGCACTGTTATTCTGCAGAATCATTAATGGTTGTAAAACAAATCCCGTCATTTGTTGATAACGTTCGAGATTAAAACTACTCCATACCCGCCCGGAAAAAACCGGCTCTCCAATTTGAAAAGTTTTGAATTCCGGAGATGTCGCTACACCCTGTATGATTATTTCACCAACAGCTGTTTCTATTTCTGGAAGTATGGAACGATCATTACCCGTTGAAATCCATCCTCTATTGACAGCAAGCAGAGTCTTACTATTCGTAATTTGCACCGGTGTAATTACATGATAACCGGCATGGCCTTGATAAGTTTTATTATCCAGATAAATAGTATATTCAGACAGATAACGTCCTCTGGCTTCCACTTGTCGGTACTGAACATCTTCTAGTTTGACCAGGCTTCCTGAAATTGTTACTACTGGTTCCTTCGATAACTGCTCAAAACTTTCATGCCGAGAGCTTCTTTCTTCAGCACGAGATAACTGCCATCTGCCTAACTCAATAAAAACAAAGACAAAAAAAACAACCAAGACTGCTGCCCACAACTTCGGGCTGAACTGATAACCGAGTAAAGTCAATGTTAGTCCTTTGTCTTCTTACTCCAAAATAACTTACCCTATTTTCGCTATAGGAAAAAAAGATTCCAAACTTTTACATTTCGTCTGATGTGCATGTTTGTTTTTGAGCAATCATGCAAAACATACTCAGCCAAGGATGTAAAAGCTGGAATCTCGCAGAATCTGTCTTCCGCTTTATAGCAAATATACAAAAATGAACAGGCCTAACCAAACCACGTCAACAAAGTGCCAATACCATGCAACGCCTTCAAACCCAAAATGCCGATCTGGCGTAAAATGCCCTGCTGCGCACCGGAAGTAAATTACAATCAGCATGATTGTACCCAACGTCACATGGAATCCATGAAACCCGGTCAGCATAAAGAATGTTGAACCGTATGCGCCAGAATCCAGTCTCAGATTCAAGTCTTCATAGGCATGCACATACTCATAAGCTTGAAGGCTCAAAAACAACACACCCAAAGCGATTGTTGCAAGCATCCATTTAGTCAAGGCATCACGACGATTTTCTTTTAGTGCCCAGTGCGCATAGGTTATGGTAACGCCTGAAGTTAACAGAATTGCAGTGTTTATTGCCGGCAATCCCCAAGCGCCCATAGGCGTAAATTCGTCATAATGTTCACTTGGTCCTGTGGTTGGCCAACCACCTGAATAAGCGCCCCATGCTGTCTGGCCCAGTACCTCACTTTCGCCAGCCAGCCACGGTATTGACAATACGCGCATATAGTACAGCGCACCAAAAAATGCAGCAAAGAACATGACTTCAGAAAAAATAAACCATGTCATGCCCCAGCGGAATGATTTGTCGACATCAAGACCATATTTTCCGCTTTCACTTTCTGCTGCTACCGTGCCAAACCAACGGAAGCACATATAAAACAAAATAGCAAAACCGATCGCCAGCAATCCATAGCCGAGCTCGATTTTATTCATTGTTAACGCTGCACCAAACCCTAAAAACAACAATGCTGACGACCCGATTATCGGATATGTCGACGGGGCTGGAACATAATAGTGACCAGAATCCTGACTCATTCTTCCCTCCTACTGATGATTTTTAAATTTTCTAATTTACAATTATTTTAACTACAAACAGAATTGCGACTACAAAAATCGCTCCACCTATTAAACCTCCAATAATCACCTGCCATGGTTTAATATTTGCAGCATCGTTTTCCAAATCACTTTTTTTTCGAATCCCCATGAACGCTGCAAGTACTGCCTTCGCAACCTGCAATGCAGAAGCATTCGGCTTGTTGTCGTGACCGCTCATAACAGCAACTTCCTATTTTTCACTAACAGCCTTGGCACCTACCGGAAGCTCAAAAAATGTGTATGAAATGGTTAGCGTATGCAAATACTCCGGCAAACTGGGTTCAATAACAAACTGAACCGGCATTATCCGAGTTTCTTTAGGCTTCAATACTTGTCGCGTAAAACAGAAACATTCAAACTTGCGTAAATGCTTATCCAAAAAGCGTGGGCTATAGCTTGGTATCGCTTGTCCTGTTATCTCACGATCAGAATGATTTGTAATCTCATACATCACTTCCACTGGCTCACCGGGGTGAAACTTAATGCTGCGCTGCAATGGCTTGAAATCCCAAGGCAATCCCCTGGCATTTGCATCGAACTCCACCGTAACCCAGCGTTCGGTATCAACCTCCATTGTTTTAGCCAGCTTATCGGGTTGCAGCAGATTATTAATGCCAGCAACTTCACAAAACTTTTCATAAAAAGGCACCATTGCATAACCAAACACGAACATCACAACTGAGAAGATTAGCAGCTTCTTCATCATCGTCAGATTATTTTCAATTTTGTTGCTTTGTGCCATTTTTAGTTACCAACAATTAATATTCTCTTACATCCACGATTAACAGATTCTCTGTGACTTGCACTCGACGGAAACGAAGAAAGTCAGTTACTTCAGATTTTTCTCTCCTCGTTTCCCCACTGTTTTCTCTTTTATAAATCTTTGAAAAAGAAAACTCCTACATAAAGCACAACCACCGTAAGCAAAAGAAAGATTGCCGTTCTAAATTTCTTACGTTTCAAATCTGTTTGCTCTGACATACACAATCCTCATTATCGAATAATTAATGAGAAACGGGCTTAAAGACCGGTGGTTTCTCGAAGCTGTGATATGGCGCCGGTGTTGGCAAATGTGTCCATTCCAGTGTTGTAGCACCATCCCATGGTTTCTCAGGAGCAGCTTCTTTACTACGTATGCACTTGATCACAATATAAACAAACAGCAGCTGGCTCATTCCAAAACCGAACGCTCCAATACTTGAAACCATATTAAAGTCCGCAAATTGAAGTGCATAGTCAGGAATTCTGCGCGGCATACCCGCTAATCCCAGGAAATGCTGTACGAAGAAAGTCACATTGAAGAAAATCATAGACAACCAAAAATGCCATTTGCCCAAAGTTTCATCGTACATATGACCTGTCCATTTTGGCAACCAGTAATAAGCACCAGCGAACAAAGCGAACAGAGCGCCAGATACCAGTACATAATGGAAATGTGCAATTACATAATAGGTATCTTGCACTTGAATATCGATTGGAACAATCGCACAGATCACGCCACTAAAGCCACCGATTACAAACAGGAAGATAAATCCAATTGCAAAAAGCATTGGCGTTTCGAATGTCATCGAACCCCTCCACATCGTTGCAGTCCAGTTAAATACTTTCACGCCGGTTGGAACCGCAATTAACATCGTTGCGTACATGAAGAACAGTTGCCCGACGGCAGGCATACCCGCAGTAAACATATGATGCGCCCAAACTACGCAGGACAGTATCGCGATGGAAGCGGTTGCATAAACCATTGAAGAATAGCCAAACAACGGCTTGCGCGAAAATGTAGGAATAATTTCAGACACAATCCCGAATGCAGGCAGAATCATGATATAAACTTCCGGGTGTCCGAAAAACCAGAAAATATGCTGGAACAATACAGGATCACCACCGCCTGCCGCATTGAAGAAGCTTGTACCGAAGTGACGATCTGTTAACAGCATTGTTACTGTTCCTGCCAGAACAGGCATTACCAGCACAAGCAGATAAGCGGTTATCAGCCATGTCCAAACAAACAACGGCATATCCATCAATTTCATTCCAGGAGCGCGCATGTTCAATATAGTGGTAATAATGTTAATCGCACCCATAATCGATGATGCCCCAAGAATGTGCACCGCGAAAATCATCATATCTACACCAAGGCCGCCTTGCGTTGACAGCGGCGGATAAAAAGTCCAGCCACCTGCGGCAGCGCCACCAGGAACAAAGAAAGATGAAATCAGTAATGATGCCGCCACCGGCAACAACCAGAAACTCCAGTTATTCATCCGCGCAAACGCCATATCGGGCGCGCCAATCATCATCGGAACCTGCCAGTTAGCGAATCCAACAAATGCCGGCATAATGGCGCCAAAAACCATAATCAGGCCGTGCAGAGTTGTAAAGGAATTAAACAATTCGGGTTCCAGGATCTGAATACCTGGTTGAAACAGTTCCGCCCTGATACCCAGAGCCA
>CAZXBP010000072.1:0-13551 GCA_964639015.1 uncultured Nitrosomonas sp. | reverse complement strand
TACTCTAAATCCCATTCAACTGAGGTTTCTAGGTTTAACTTTTCCTTCCCGGTGAAGCAGATATTGATGCCTGATTCTGAAGAATTGCCAGTTTAATTACAGTGGGTCATGGATGGTGGTGGTAATGAATCGGATTGCGACCATCCTGACTGATAGGGAGTGATATCAAGCCCGGTCCGCTGCGCTGAGTCAGTAAGTACATTGGCAAGAATTTCGGCGCTTGCTGGCGCCATGGTTACGCCATAACGAAAATGGCCGCTGTTCAAATATAAGTTGATCAATTCCGGATGTCGGCCTATGGTTGGAATGTTCAGTGGAGATCCCGGGCGTAGCCCTGACCACTGCCGGATAACGGGGCTTTCACGCAGCTTCGGTAAAATGGACTGCGCCTGTTTCAGTAATTTCTGCCGGGCCGATGCGGTAATCCGTTTATCGAAGCCGGTATTTTCCAGCGTGCTGCCGAGTAATATATGACCATCCTTCCGTGGGATAAGATAGAGATTCTTTTTGACAATAATTGTGGATAGCGGCGGTACATCAAATTTAAATAACAGCATCTGCCCTTTTACAGGCTGAATATTCAGGCCCAGGGCATGTTTTCCGAGCAGTCGCCTGCTCCATGCGCCTGCTGCAATGATGTAACTGTCCGCTGCAAAGATGCCGCATGATGATTGGACGGACAGAATCTTATTCTGTTGAATTTTCCAATTTCGCACACTGCAGTTTTCAACAATTTGCCCGCCAAGCTGAATCACGCGTTGACGCAGTGCCTGTAGCAATCGTGGATTACGGATTTGCGCAATGTCGGGCAGAACAACAGCTTCGATATTATCCGAACCGTCATTGGTGGTGCGATGATTTTCGTCAGCAGGGAAAGGCACGCGTAGTATTTGCCGTTGCATATTGACGGCATGTGTTGCACACCAGGCTGCGGCATTTTTTATGTCCACAGGCGGCAATATCGTCATGCCGCATTGATGATACTCAGGATCAATACCGGTCGCTTTATGCAGTGCAGTGATCCAGTCAGGGAACAAGGTGGTACTGTAATGGATCAATCGTGTTACAGCATCGGTATAATCCCAGGGGCAAATCGGCGAGAGAATGCCACCGCCCGCCCAGGAAGATTCCATGCCTGTTCGCCCGCGTTCAAGAATTCTAACTTTGGCGCCACTTTCCAGCAGCTTCAATGCCGTAGTCAGGCCGATCACACCTGCCCCTACAATGATGATGTCGTATTTTGTAAGCGTCAGCGGCTTCATGCGCTAAAAGTTGGCGGAATTCGGATTGTATGAAATGTACGATTTCGAATGGATCGAGTTAGTTCTATCGCACCAGGAAAAGTACGAGGAGTGAATCATTTCCGATCCAGAAATGATTCACTGGTAATTAACGCAGCAAAAAGCTACGGTAGTGGTATTCTTTATTTTTTCTTAGAATTGATTATCGTGAATATAAGGCTGTGACCACAAAATGACTTGCATCAGGACTGATTTACGCCAGGCATCCTGCATTTTGTCGACATCCTGACTTGAATGACCGCCTTTTTCCAGAAAAGGGCGCAGTGTAGTCGTGATAGGTACCTGAAGCGCAAGTATATAACGTAAGTTGATGATAGGCACAGAATCAACGCCATCGGTTTTATTCTTTTTTATGCTGTTATGACGCAATCCGATTTCATATTGATAATTAAGCCAGTTCTGATCGTAATTCGCACTGGCGGTATCCAGAATCCATTGTCCAAAACGTTTGCGTACGGCGCCAAGATAGTCCGTATTAGGCTGACCGTCCGAAGCTTTTGTGAAGTAGTGCAGTAAAAAAGGTGTTGAGCCGACAAAGCCGTACCAGACATCAAGAATTTCTTCAGTTTGTCCTTTTAGAACATCGTGAGACATTTTTAAATATCGTACATCATCTTCGCCAAACAAAGTGGCCTGCTTTAGTTTTTCAAACTCGTCCGTCGAGATAGGAGATGTTGCTACTTCAGCTGTGCCATACGTGTAACCAGGGATATTAGCAGTCATCAAAATTTCCTTTTAATTACGATTGATTTGTACATTGAACATGTTGATATAGCGGGCGGACACGAGGATGTCGTTTTGCCTGTATACCATTCAATTAAGCAGAAATTCCGGACTACGGGCCGTGAATTGCGTAGCCGGAATGAATGCTGGATGTGATTTTACCGCATTGATTGAAAAATGCGCATGGCTTTAATTGGATATTTATAATTACAGTCAGTCACCAGGGCTGTTTTAAACCGAGCTGAAATTAAAATCCGCAATCAAAGTCATATCCTTTTTTTTCTGCTGTACTGCTGTGCGCAGTTTATTTAAAAGCGTGCTTAGCTGCAGATTAAAACTGTCCGCCGCTATGGCTCGGTTCCATTCATCGCCGTCAGGGTCTGTTTCATCCAGATTTCTCCAGAAAAAAAGACAAAAATCCTGAAAAGGAACAGGTTGCGCAGCGATCAGATCAGCTTTGTTTTTTTTGCTGATCCACGGTTGTCTTCGTTTTATCAAATCTTCCGCACCATAAAGAACAGTAACAGTCAAAAAATCGTACAAATCCGCAGTGCAGCGAATTTTTTCAAACTCTGAAAGAATCTGTCCGTTCCTGTTCATGGCAATCAGCTGCTGCAGTGCTTCGGTAGAAACTTTCAGACTAACTCCTGTTTGCAGGGTATAAATTTTATCAAGCGTCATAGAAAATTGAGATTGAATCGGAAAGTCAAAAAATAACAATCAATTAGATTTATGGTTTTCCGCAAGGTTCATTTACTTTTGCTTGTTTTCCGCGCTGATAATTTTTCAGCCGGAATACGTTGTTCCTGTGATTAAATCAGACAAACTAATTGATGATCACTTTTGCAAACTTCCGTTTACCGACTTGAACGATAACCGATGCACCGCGGGATAGTTTCAATGATTTATCTTCAATTTTTTCTCCGTCCAGCTTCACCGCACCTTGATCAATCATGCGCTGTGCTTCACTGGTACTGGCGGTCAATCCAGTCTGTTTTAAAAGCTGTGTCAAAAAAATATCGCCATCGGTAATGTGCAGGGTTTTTTCGGGCACGTCATCGGGTAATGATCCACGTTTGAAGCGCGTCTCAAAATCGATCAATGCGGCTTCGGCTTCAGTGCGGTTATGAAAACGTGTCACTATTTCCTGCGCAAAAAGTACTTTGACGTCTCTCGGGTTGCGTCCGTCACTGACTTCTTTGCGCCATGTGCGAATGGTCTCTATGGACTCAAAAGAGAGCAGGTCGATATAGCGCCACATTAACTGATCTGATACGGACATCAATTTGCCAAAAATTTCCTTGGGATTTTCGGTAATGCCGACATAATTATTTAGTGATTTGGACATTTTATTGACACCATCTAGTCCTTCCAAAAGCGGCATCGTGAGTATGCATTGCTGGGGTTGATCAAAATGCCGCTGTAACTCGCGTCCCATCAGGAGATTAAATTTCTGATCGGTGCCGCCCAGTTCGAGATCTGCTTTTAGTGCAACAGAATCATAACCCTGAACTAACGGATATAAAAATTCATGTATCGCAATGGACTGGTTGTTTCGATAGCGTTTTTCAAAATCATCGCGTTCGAGCATACGGGCAACAGTATAGGTTGCGGCCAGACGGATAAGATCCGCAGCATTAAACTGATTCATCCAGGTGGAATTAAAGACAATTTCAGTTTTATCAGGATGCAGAATTTTGAACACCTGAGCAGTATATGATTTCGCATTTTCATCCACTTGCTCGCGTGTCAATGGGGGGCGCGTCGTATTTTTACCGCTCGGATCGCCAATCATGCCGGTAAAATCACCAATCAGAAATAAGATGTGGTGTCCCAGATCCTGTAGTTGCCGCATTTTGTTGAGCAATACGGCGTGTCCCAGATGCAAATCAGGCGCGGTGGGATCAAATCCGGCCTTTACTCGTAATGGTTTTCCCGTGCGCAGCTTGGCTTCCAGCTCTTTCTCGATGAGTAGTTCATGGCTGCCAAATTTAATGATTTCCAAATGCTGGTTGATAGTATTCACAATAAATAATTCTTAAGAAACATTCACTAAGGTGGGTAGCGCGGCAAGATCCATGTTTAAAATCACAGTTGCGTGAATTGTACTTTAGTACATTGTTTTTAATTTTTCATGTTAGAATCGCTAGGATTTTTTTGTAGCATGAATGAATTAATAAAGCTAAATAAAGCAAAGGGGGTTAGCCTACATGCGATTTATGCCAATAAGCAGTAAATCTGAAATTTTAGCGCAAAAATCATCTCGACTGACCAAAAAAAAACTACGCTGGTTAATTGTCCTATCCACTATACCTTTATTTGGTTTTGTGACTGCGTTTGGTATAGCACCCAGTTCTACACTATATCAGGATGTTCCGACTGAAGAAGTTGTTCGTGATCTGTATTTGCCTGATGTTCTTCCCGAACTTGAAATTACAACTAACGAACCTTTCTGGCAACAAGAGAACATTCGTCGCGGTGACACCGTCTCAGCAATACTCGACCGACTGAATGTGAATCCGCAAGATAAAGTGGAATTCATGCGCGCAGCGAGAAACAGCCGCGCAATGCGCCAGCTGGTTCCAGGCAAAACGATTCAGGCACAGACAACAGTGGACGGCGATTTAATTACGCTGCGCTATTTCTTTGGTCACGAAGAATTGTTTCTGATGGAAAAAACAGCCGCTGGCTTTATGATGTCTGAGCAGAAAATTGAACTTGAGACCCAGATACATATGAAATCCGGTGTCGTGAAAAGTTCGTTGTTTGCTGCGACGGATAGCGCGGGTATTCCTAATACGATTACGTTGCAGATGATAGAAATCCTGGCTTCCGATATTGATTTTCACCGTGATTTGCATAAAGGGGATCGCTTCGCTGTTGTTTACGAAACATTGATAAATGAAGAAGGGGAGCATGCCAAATTTGGCAAAGTTCTGGCTGTGGAATTTGTCAATAAAGATAAAATCTATCAGGCTGTCTATTTTCAGTCGTCGAATGGCGATTTCGGATACTACACGCCGGAAGGAAACAGTTTACGCAAGGCATTTCTTATGGCACCGCTTGATTTTTCGCGAGTCAGCTCAGGATTTTCTAATGCCCGTTTTCATCCGATTCTAAGAGAATGGCGCGCCCACAAGGGCATCGACTATGCCGCACCAACCGGGACGCCAGTCAAAGCAACGGCTGATGGTGCGGTGAATTTCGTTGGCACCCAGCGAGGATATGGCAAGTTGATCGTGCTTAAGCATAGTGGCCCTTACGAGACAGCCTACGGCCATTTGTCCCGTTTTTCAAAAGGACTTGCGAATGGTTCACGTGTCAAACAAGGTGACATTATAGGTTATGTGGGTATGACGGGCATGGCAACTGGCCCGCATCTGCACTACGAGCTGAGGGTAAATGGCGTGCAGCGCGATCCTGCGAAAGTAGCGCTACCGACTGCGATCCCTATCGCTAAGAAGGACATGCCGACTTTTCGGAACGAGGCTGAGTCGCTGGTCGCGCGGTTAGACATTATACGTAATATGCATTTCGCCGCATTGGAATAGTTTTATAGTCTGGTCGGTTTTTGGAATCCACTTCTTACTATATCGGTATCATGTCCGGCACGAGCCTGGATGGTGTAGATGCCGTATTAGTCGATTTAGGGCAGCAGCGACACTGCAGGCTGATCAAAACTTTCTTTTTGCCTTATGATACTGTGCTGAAAGCAAAGTTGCTGGCGCTGCAGCATCCGGGGAACGATGAACTGAATCAGGCTGCGCTGATGGCCAACCAATTGACTGGTTTGTATGCGCGGGCAATTACCGGTCTGCTCGCGAATGATTCACGTCGGTTGCAAGATGTAATGGCGATTGGCTGTCACGGTCAAACCGTGCGCCACTGCCCGCAAGACAGCAAGCATTACACAATACAACTTGTTAATGCGGCGCTACTTGTCGAGTTAACGCAGACTACGGTCGTTGCGGATTTCAGGAGCCGGGATATCGCGGCCGGCGGTCAGGGCGCTCCACTGGTGCCTGCTTTTCATCAGGCGCTGTTCATGGATTCCGTGCATCAGCGCATCATTGTTAATATCGGCGGCATTGCCAATATAACCTATCTTGATACCAATAAGCCGTTGACAGGCTTTGATTGCGGACCGGGAAATTTATTGATGGATGCCTGGTGTTCTTATCACCTTGAGCAGTCTTATGACAATAATGGTCAATGGGCCGCGACCGGAAAAGTGCTTCCCGATTTGCTTGAGAAATTTTTTGCTGATGATTTCTTTACCCGCCTCCCACCCAAAAGTACGGGCAGAGATTTGTTTAATTTCGACTGGCTGACGCAACGTTTGCGGGGAAACGAGTCTCCTGAAGATGTGCAATGCACGCTATTGCAATTGACTGTGCTTTCTATTGTATCAGCGATCAACCATTACTACCCTGCAACTGATGAAGTTTTTTTATGTGGTGGCGGCGCGCATAACAGTTTGTTGTTCAGCACTCTGAAGAAACAATTACCTGGTAAAAGGGTAGCGCTGACCGATGAGCTTGGTATTCCGGTTGACTGGGTCGAGGCTTATGCTTTTGCCTGGCTTGCGCAACAAGCCATTCGTGGACAGGCGGGCAATGTGCCTTCAGTAACCGGTGCAAAAGGAAAGCGGATACTAGGCGCTATTTATCCGGCCTGACAAGTACAGCTAAACAGAAAACGATGATCCGCATCCGCACGTACTCGATGCTGCCGGATTTTTGATCACAAATTGCGCACCCTGTATGTTTTCCTGATAATCAATCTCAGCGCCAACCAGATATTGATAACTCATGGAATCAACCAGTAACTGTACACCTTTTTTTTCCGTAATCATATCGTCATCGTTGACTGTTTCATCAAATGTGAATCCATATTGAAAGCCGGAGCAACCACCACCACTGATAAAAACTCTGAGTTTAAGTGCGGGATTGCCTTCTTCCTCAATTAGTTGCCTGACTTTGTCGGCGGCGCTTTCGGTAAATGAAAGTGGCGGGTTTTCCATGACAGCAGTTCCGATTTTAGTTAACATTACCTAGAAAATTTTTATAAAAAAGTTAGAGTCACATATCATAGTGCAGTTTCATGCATCATCTTTATTTTTTGATTTGTGCTCAGGTGCTGCAGAAATCAATGCGGTTGTAGGATTCATTTGAATTTTTCTATCGCTGCGTATCATTTTTCCATCAACTGATGCGCCGAGCTGCACTTCGATCACTTCATAATAAACATCACCATGAATCTGCGCGTTACTTTGCAATTCAAGATATTTTGCTGCCATGATGGGGCCGCTCACCATACCGTTGATAATCACATTGGCAACTTGAATTTTACCGTTGATGTGACCTGCATTACTCAGTACAAGCGTACTGTGTTCTTCATCTTCGGCAATGACGTTTCCGTTGATGCGTCCGTCGATCCGTAAACCGCCGGTGAAGCTGATGTCACCTTTTATCTGCGTATTTGTGCCGATCAATGTATCAATATGATTGTTAAATTTTGTTCTTTTCTTTTTGCCGAACATGATTTGCTCATTTTATAACGACAGATCGACGGTTCGTATCAGTCTCGCCCGCCGATCACTTTTCTCAAATACCTGTACTTCAATGCTTTCTACTTCCATGCCGGGTGGTGTTTTAAAATTTTCTTCAATTCTATGATAGAACTTGAAATAAACCGGAAAATTTTGTTGTGCATTATTATTGGTCAGTATTACCTTTTTTCGTTGTTCATTGTGCCGTAAATTGACCAGGAACTTCAGATAACCGTTAAATTCCTGCGTTCGCGGCCCTCCCTGTACCAATGAAAGTGAATATCGATAAACATCCGGACTGTTGTCTTTCTTTAAACTGAAATGATGAATGGAGACGCCGCTATCCAGTTTTGTGTTGCCTGCCATGACATGCTCAAAGAAGTCCAACTCGCCTTTCAACAGATTGTTTTCTTTACTTAGCTGCTTGGTTTGCTTGACCAGATCGTCATTTGTTGTTTGCAATATCTGAAACTGCCGGGTCAATTCCGCCAGCTGCACACACAATGATTCCCCATTCTTCTTTAAACATTCTTCAGCATCATACCATTCTCCCTGCTTAATGTGAGATATGGATTCACTTTTTTCAACAGTGGTTCGTTTCCCAGCTTCATACATTCCCCAGGACAACAGTAGTAAAAAAAGACATACGATCATTGTGGCTATTAAACGAAATGGCCATGAAACATAGGGGCGTACCACCATGCGAGAGGAATGAACTTCTGATTTCTTGTTGAATGATTTGAACATTTGGCAATATGTCCGGCAACAGAAGGATCTACGATAATAACTAAGGCAGTAGCGGTATTTGGCTGATTCCCAGTGTTTCTGGAAAATCGAACATGAGATTCATGTTCTGGATAGCCTGACCGGCCGCACCTTTGACCAGATTGTCAGTGATCGACAGGATGACTATTGTATCGCTGTCCTGTGGTCTGTGTACTGCAATGCGACACATATTTGATCCCCGTACTGAGCGGGTTTCAGGGTGACTACCTGATGGCAGTACATCGACAAATGCTTCATCAGCATAACGTGTCTCATATAATGCCTGCAGATCGACTTTTCTTTTTCGGGTTAGCCTTGCATAAAGTGTGGCATGGATGCCGCGGATCATGGGCACTAAGTGCGGCACAAAAGTAAGGCCGATCGGCTTCTTCGCGACATTGGACAACCCCTGCATAATTTCAGGTAAATGGCGGTGTCCTTGAACACCATAAGCCTTGAAATTATCGCCGGCTTCCGCTAACAGGGTATGTACTTCCGCTTTTCTTCCGGCGCCGGATACTCCTGACTTTACATCGGCGGTCAGATAGTTG
The DNA here is from genome assembly GCA_964639015.1 of uncultured Nitrosomonas sp. Lineage (GTDB taxonomy): Bacteria > Pseudomonadota > Gammaproteobacteria > Burkholderiales > Nitrosomonadaceae > Nitrosomonas. Next base: position 4,660 of record CAZXBP010000072.1, on the reverse strand, counting down.
ATGTCTATCATATCGGCTTCCACCAATGGAAGAAAGCCCAGCTGCACGGCTGTCGGATAACAACCTGGGTTGGCGACGAGTCGTGCGTGCTTTACCTCGGTGCGGTTAATCTCGGGTAAACCGTATACTGCTTCTGCTGCCAGATCCGGGCAGGCATGATGCATGCCGTACCATTTTTCCCACACTGCAATATCTTTAATGCGGAAATCAGCCGATAAATCGATTATTTTGACACCTGCTTTTATCAGTTCTGCCGCTTGCTGCATGGCGATTCCGTTCGGGGTTGCAAAAAAAACCAGATCACATTCGTCAAGCCTGGAATCGGCGGGGTCGCTGAACCTGAGATCGATATGCCCCCTCAGACTGGTAAACAGATCGGCGACCGCCATGCCTGCCTCGCTTCGCGATGTGATGGTTGTGATTTTTACTTCCGGATGTTGCGCAAGAAACCGCAGCAACTCAACACCTGTATAACCCGTACCGCCGACAATGCCTACATTAATCATGTTGGATTCCAGTTTAAAAATTCAATGTCTGATGATTACAGAATATTGCCAGAAAGAAAATAAAAAAGCCGCTCCTTTAAAGCGGCTTTCTGAATGCTTGTTTTGTGTAAAAGTTTAACGTTTAGAAAACTGTTTGCGCCGTCTGGCTTTACGCAATCCAACTTTCTTTCTTTCAACTTCACGTGCATCCCGCGTTACGAGTCCCGCTTTGCTTAAGATGGGTTTGAGCGCAGCATCATAGTCAATCAAAGCACGCGTAATGCCGTGACGCACTGCACCAGCCTGTCCCGATTCACCGCCACCATGGATATTAACTATGATATCAAAAGTCGTCAGGTGATCGGTCAGTTCAAGTGGTTGACGCACAATCATGCGCCCTGTTTCGCGAGAAAAGAATTCATCAACAGGTTTGCTGTTGACTATAATCGAACCTGTTCCAGGTTTTATAAAAACACGCGCTACTGCACTTTTGCGTCGTCCGGTGCCGTAATTATACTGAGTGGCCATATATTCTAAGCTCTGATTTCCAAGGGTTGTGGTTGTTGTGCCGCATGTGGATGCGCATCCCCGGCATATAGCTTGAGTTTCTTTATCATTGCGTATCCCAGAGGGCCTTTTGGCAGCATGCCCTTAACCGCTTTCATCAGTGGTCTGGCGGGAAATCGTGCATGCATCTTCCCGAAAGTGGTTTCATATATACCGCCGGGATAGCCCGTGTGTCTGTAATATTTCTTGTCATCTACTTTATTACCGGTCACGCGGAGTTTGTCGACATTGATAACAATAATATAGTCACCGGTATCAACATGTGGCGTATATATGGCTTTATGTTTGCCGCGCAAACGATGCGCAATTGCTGAGGCAAGTCTACCCAGCACTTTGTCAGTCGCATCAATGACAAACCAGTCGTGGCTGACTTCATGTGGTTTGGCTGAAAATGTTTTCACAAAAGAACCTATCAAGCATATTCAAAAAGAGCCGGCAATTCTATTTCAGACCACCTTAAATGTCAAACATACTTACAGATTTTCGGTTTATTTTTGGATTCCGACACGCTGGATTCAACGCGGTTCTGTTGCGTTTATCAGCACAGGCTTTCATTACCGGCTTTGTTTTCTGTCCGCATACTACCTGCAATAATTTTATATTCCAGCAAACGACACTCCAATGCGCCATTGAATAAAGGGGTGCGACGGGAAGCTTTCAGGCGTATGGTTTTTGCCAACGATGGGTCGGCCGTAAAAATATAGGCGTTCCAGCCAGTGAATTTATTTTTCAGCACATCACCCAGTTTTGGATAGAATTCGGTTAATAATTCGGCTTCCCCGATACGTACGCCATAAGGAGGATTTGTGACCAGTATGCCCTGTGAATGCGAAGCAGAGATCTCTAATGCATTAGCCTGTTTAAGATGTACCGCTTCGAGCAGGCCTGCCGCTTCCAGATTGATGCGTGCGTCTGCAAGTGCATAACCATAGAGATCGCTGCCGTAGACTGGGAGTTTTGTTACCGGAAGTTGTGTCGAAGAAGCTTGGTTTCTCAGTTTATGCCATTGTATCTGGTCGAATTGTTTGAATTGTTCAAACGCAAAATGACGTCGCAGACCGGGGGCGATTTTAAATGTCATTTCAGCGGCCTCAATCAGGAAAGTGCCGCTGCCGCACATGGGATCGAGAAACGGTAATCCCGGTTGCCAGCCGGAGAGATGCAGTATGCCGGCCGCCAGATTTTCGCGCAAAGGTGCATTGCCGTTGCTTTTCCGATAGCCTCGTTTGAATAGCGCTTCACCGGAAGTGTCCAGATAAAGCGTAAACTGCCGTGCATCCAGAAAGCCATGTATACGTATATCGGGCGTTACAGTATCAACACTTGGGCGCTTGCCGGAAGCTTTTCGAAATTTGTCGCAAACCGCATCCTTGATTTTTAACGTGATGTATTCGAGACTGCGCAAAGGACACTGGATTGCGGCAAGATTGACGCGAATGGTCAGTTCGGGCGCAAACCATTCAGGCCAGGGCAATACGGTCGTTGCGTCGTAAATGTCCTGTTCGTTACGGTACGGTTCTTTTGCGACTTGCCACAAAACACGGCTGGCAATGCGACTGTGAAGATTGACGTGATAACAGGTTAGCCAGTTACCCTGGAAATGCACGCCGCCGCTGGTTTCCCGAACCGCGGTGGCGTGCATTGCGGTCAATTCACTAGCCAGAACGGCTTCGAGTCCCCGCGGACAGGGGGCAAAAAACTGCAAGGCATCGGGTTTCAAGTGCACCTAATCTTGTGTCTTGATTTCTTTCCATATGGCGACGCTCAATACAGCCCACGCGGCCAGATAAGATACGCCGCCAAAAGGTGTAATCATGCCGAGGCCGCGAATTTCCGTCAGGCTGATGACATACAGACTGACGCTGAAAAGGATGATGCCGAGCAGCATGAGCCAGCCGGATAGTTCGATCAGGCGTGATTTTGCGTAATGCAGCAATAACAGACCGACAAAAAGCAGACCAAAGGCATGATAGATATGATACTGCACGCCGGCATGATAAATCACCTGCATTTCTTCGGAAAGAATATGTTTCAGGCCATGTGCGCCAAATGCGCCGAGTGCAATGCAGATAAAAGTATTGATGGCGCCCAGCATGAGAAAGAATTTAGGCATTGCTGATTTTCCTTTTTTGGAAATTGTTGAAAGTTGGGCTTTGGATCGCCGGTGATTTTTAGTTTTTGTCGATGTTTTGAATCTGTGCGGCGATCCGCCCCTGCGCGAATTTTACCTGAATTATATCATTCTTACGGAGTTGATTCGCGCTGCGGATAATCTCCCCATGTGCAGAATAAGTAATGCTGTAACCGCGCTCCAGCACTGACTGCGGATTCAGGTTTGTCAACCTGACCTGCTGGTGCTGTAATTGCGTCGCCAGCGCTTCGTAATAACGTTTCGGGGCCTGTTGCAGGCGCGCCGACAGCGAGTCAATCAGTCTGGCGGAGCGCGACAGATCGGTACGATTTTGCAGAGAGCGCCGCAGGCGCTGCTCCAATTCGCTGATTTTCCAATGTTTTCGCGCAATGTGATAATGCCAGCTATTGGTGAAGCGTTCTCGCAAATGATGCAGCTGCGCAAGTTGATGAATGATTCGCTCGCCCGGGTGCGCGAGCCGGTGCGCGAGCAGATCGATTTGTTGCATGTGGTTTTCGATGCGCCGAAGCGCTGCGCGTTGCAGATTGTGTTGCAATCGTTTCAATTGCCGCAATAATTCTTCCATGGATGTGCTGGCTAACTCCGCCGCACCGGTCGGGGTGGGCGCGCGTTTGTCGGCGACGAAATCGGCGATGGTAAAATCGGTTTCATGTCCGACGCCGCAGATAATCGGGATCGTGCATGCGGCGATAGCCTGCGCAACAATTTCTTCATTGAGCGCCCATAAATCCTCAATGCTGCCGCCGCCGCGACAAAGAATCAAAATGTCGCATTCCTGCCGAGCTGATGCTTTCGTAATTGCTGTCGCGATGCATGGTGCGGCATCTTTGCCCTGCACGGGCGTTGGATAGATAATGACTGACAGCATGGGCATGCGGCGTTTCAGTGTGGTGAGCACATCGCGTAATGCGGCCGTGGCGGGAGACGTGACAATGCCGATTTGTCTTGGAAAGGCGGGAAGATTTTTCTTTCGCATCGGATCAAATAATCCGGCTTTCTCCAGCTTGTTCTTGAGCAGCTCATATGCTTCGAACAATGCGCCCAGGCCGGCCTGGCGAAGGGTTTCGATATTCAGTTGATAATCGCCGCGCGCTTCATAGAGTGTAACCAGTGCCAATGCTTCGATCTGCGCGCCATCTTTCGGATCCCAGTCGATGAATTGATTTTTGTGGCGAAACATGACACAGCGCACTTGTGCGCCTGCGTCTTTCAATGAAAAATACCAATGTCCTGAAGGATAGCGCTTGATATTGGAAATTTCCCCTCTGACCCAAAGCAAAGGAATATTGTTTTCCAGGATAGTTTTGACGTTACGGTTCAATTCGCTAACCGTTATAATAGAATGCGGAGCTTCGGGCATGATGATAAATGTCATTTTTGTATAAAAACAATTATCCTGAGAAACCTCAGTTGAATGGGGTTTAAAGTGCGTTGATTTTTATTTCCGGCAAGGCAC
>CAZXBP010000071.1:0-13577 GCA_964639015.1 uncultured Nitrosomonas sp. | reverse complement strand
TGCCTTGCCAAAAATAAAAATCAACGCACTTTAAACCCCATTCAACTGAGGTTTTAGGATTATGGATTTATTGACTCAGGGTTTGCTGGGCGCGAGTATGGCGCAATCCGGCGCGAGACGTGAAGAAATGCGCCTGGCCGCGGGAATTGGTTTTTTCGCAGGCATCATTGCTGATGCGGATATTCTGATTCAGTCGGAAAACGATCCTTTGCTTAACATCGAGTTTCACCGGCACTTTACGCATTCCATTTTTTTTGTACCTTTCGGCGCATTGATCGCCGCAGTATTCGTATGGCTTTTTTTGCGCAGGCGCTTGTCTTTTGCGCGGATCTACCTGTTTGCTTTTCTCGGCTATTGCCTGAGCGGTGTGCTCGATGCGTTTACCAGCTATGGTACAAACTTACTGTGGCCGCTGAGTGATTCACGCCTGGCCTTCAATATCATTTCAGTCATTGATCCCGTGTTTACGCTGATATTGCTTGCGGCTGTTATCTATGCGCTGCGTAAATATTCGTCTGCGGCAGCCCGCACCGGATTGTTGCTCGCGGGTGTTTATCTGTCATTCGGCTGGATGCAGTTGCAGCGCGCGGAAGGTATTACGCAAACGCTGGCCGCCGAAAGCGGCCATGCGGTAGAGCGGCTGGTGGCCAAACCGACGCTGGGTAATCTGATACTCTGGCGCTCCATTTATCAAAGCGACGGCAAGCTGTATGTGAATGCAATACGTATAAGTCCTTTTTCGGATGCGCGCGTATATACGGGTGGTAGTGTCGCATTGTTTGATCTGTCGCGCGATATACCGGATTTACCGGCTTCATCCATTCTTGCTGGAGATATCGCACGTTTTTCGCATTTTTCCGACGGACTGATCGCGCTTTGGCCGGAACGGCCTGAAATACTTATCGATGTGCGTTATTCCAATCTCCCCATGACTTTGTCGCCGCTGTGGGGGATAGAAATTAACACCCAGCAGCCTGACCAGCATGCGCACTATTCGTTGTTTCGTGACGCATCCAGTGAAACACGCGGAAAATTCATCAGGTTGCTGATGGGCGGGGAGCTTGAATAATCAAATTCGTTGGTGCTGAGGTTTAGTCAGATAACGAGAGCGCTTCGACAATTCCGACTCTATGCGCACGCGCTATGGTATTACAGGGCGATAGCGGCTTTGTAGTAAAAAAATGGTTGGTATTTTATGAATGTCCGGTAATTTCTGTTTCCATGTTTTTATCGTTTTTGTAGCAATCATTTCGCTGGCGCCAGTCAGGTGGGCTGCAATGCATAAATCCGTGTCATCCCGGCAGGTTTGCACGATGTGTTCGAGCAGTCCTTGATTGCGGTACGGTGTTTCGATAAAAATCTGAGTCTGATTGTGTTTAATGGAGCGCTTTTCCAGCGCGATAATCTGCTGTGCACGTGCGTGTTTTTCAACAGGGAGGTAGCCGTTGAAACAGAAGCATTGTCCATTAAGGCCGGAAGCCATCAGCGCGAGTATGATCGAAGATGGGCCGACCAGTGGAATGACTGGAATCTTTCTGTCGTGCGCCACGCGCACAAGATTGCTGCCTGGATCGGCAATGGCCGGACAACCGGCCTCCGACAATAGCCCCACATTTTTCCCGGATAACAAGGGTTGCAGTAATGCTGCCAGATCTTCCGGCTTCGAGTGCGTATTCAATATGTGCAGCTGAATCTCCTGTAGCGGCACCCTGCAGGCGATTTGTTTCAGAAATTGCCGGGCGGTTTTAGGATGCTCAACGATAAAACAGGACAACACCTGAACCGACGCCCGAACCGATGCGGGAATCACCCAGTTCATATCAGAATCGCTGATGGGTGTCGGAATCAGGTATAGTTTTCCTGTCACGCTATCGTTTCCTGCATGGCATCGGTCTGATTTTCAAGCCCTGCTCAATTGATCGAGTACTATCTGAAGCTTAAATCGTTGTCGAATAAAAGCGACATTGATACTTGACCGACACGTTTGGTGAAGCGATCAAACAGGCTTTCTCGGACTGAGAAATTGACTATCGATTCAGCTTTTATCACTTCGCGCGCCACGTATTCAGCGCTTCCCATCGCATCCGCCAGACCCAGTTCAATACTTTGTTTTCCGGTCCATATCACGCCGCTGAAAATCTCCGGCGTATCCTTGAGCCGGTCGCCCCGGCCTTGTTGCACGATGCGGATGAATTGCTCGTGAATTTCGTTCAGCAAACCGGTTAAATGCTCCCGCTGTTTCGCATCAAGCGGCGAAAATGGATCCAGGAAGCCTTTATGCTCTCCCGCAGTGAACAGGCGTCTCTCGACGCCGAGCTTCTCCATGGTTCCGGTAAAACCGAAACTATCCATCAGTACACCTATCGAACCGACAAGGCTGGCCTTGTCAACAAAAATTTTATCCGCAGCGGATGCAATATAATAACCGCCTGACGCGCAAATATCACCAATGACCGCATACAGCGGAATTTCCGGATAATTAGCACGTAACCGGCGTATTTCGTCGTTGATGTAGCCTGCTTGAACAGGGCTGCCGCCCGGACTGTTAATACGTAGAATGACGCCTTGTGTGCCACTGTCCTTGAAAGCCGACCTCAGGCTTGCGTTAATGTTGTCAGCGTTATTGATGCCATCCGGCATAATCATGCCATTGACATCAATCAAAGCCGTATGTTTATCGGAGATTCCGACGCCTTTGCCTTCAAACAAGTCGGAAAAAGCCAGAAGCAATATGAAGAGGTAAATAAAAGTCAGTGATTTAAAAAAAATACCCCATATTCGCGCACGCCGCTGTTCACGCAAGGCGGAAAATGCCAGTCCTTCGATCAATTGGCGTTCCCACTTCGGATTAACCGGTTTTTCTTCTCCATCAGTCATAAACACATATCCATTTATTGTTATCAGGTTAATCAATCACTTGATGATCGGTTCAACATTTCAATCCAAGCTCAAAGAAACATGCATATTATAGAGAATGAAAGCATAAATTAAACTTTTTTAATTTTCCTTCAATGAATGTGAATACAATCAGCTATCAATGATGACAACAGCTCAGGTGGATTCTATTTTCAGCTCAATCGAGATTGTCCTGTTTTGATGGTCAGACGATCTTTAGAATTGATTAATACCACTTTTCTGGCTATCCGTAATAATTGCGAGCTAAAATTCAGGCCGCTTTTTTTTGCTTCGGTTAGATTAACCTCAAAAGCTATTCTTCCTTCTTCGGAGACGATCATGTTGAGCATGATTCCTTTTTCAAGACCATCCGGATAGTCGGATACGGTAAGTATCGGTCTGTTGCCAAGAATCTCGCTGATATTTGTTAGATCAACAAAAACAGAATGGCTAAGGTAAATCATATGACAGTCTTTCAGTGCATTGATATCGCTGATGTTTTTTACTGCAATGGGGAGCGTGTTGATTTCCTTCTGTTCGAGATGCTCCAGATATGCTTCAAATGAATGTTTTCCGTAAAAACATAAATTGAACACGCCGCTGATATTTTCTGGCCATTCGGTATAAACAGCAAAGTTATATAAAAAAGCGGTTTTTAATCGATATTCCGTGGTTTCATTCGCTGATGCCTGATTTGTAAATGATACTAATATCAATAACAGCAAAGTGCCTGCGGCATCGATCATTTTATAGTTGATACGGCGGATAAATCTCAAAGCCTGCGATTTGAGAGGCATTGTCATGCGGTCCGGTTTGAGAATTTCGCGTTGATAGCGTCGTTTGCGCCTATGGGACAATTGCTTTCTTGACATATCCTGCACATCTAAAACCGATAATCCAGCCTGAACCGTACTGTCCGGCCCAGCTGTCCAAGCGCGTTTTGCCAGTTGATATCCGCGGCGGGGTGTTGATAATGCGCATCAAATACATTGTAAACACTCAGTGAAGTTTCCAGTCCTTTTACCCATCGAACATCGGTCAGTAAACTAAGGTTGGAAAGAAAGTAGCCACTGGTATGTGACCCATCGAGAGTCAGCCGTTTGCCATAGTATTGCAATTCGTAACCAGCGCGCAGTCCGGTCACCAATGGAACAGGAATAGTGGCATTGAGTTTGCCCAGGTGATAGGGGGAATTAACAATGTGAGCATCTTTCTGTTCAACACTTTGCAGGCCATAACTACCACGTATGCGAGCACCCCGGCGCCAGCTTTTATCGAATGATAATTCCGCGCCCCTGGCTAATATTTTGTTTTCGGATTGCTGATACTGGGAAAGTCCACTGACAGGATCGATGCCTAATGTGATCAGGTTATTCATATTCCATGCATAAACAGTCGCACGGACATGCATATCGGATTGCGGATAATAATCGGCGACAAATTCAAGCGTATCGATCGCTTCACTGTGTAATCCCGGATTGTTAACCTGCGTGATTCCATCGTTGTAGTCGCGCTCAAATGAATTCGGCGAGCGGTGCGCGCGTCCATAGAGCGCTTTAAGCGTAGTCTTCGGCGCGGCATTCCATATCAGTGCGCCACGCGGGCTCAGGCGGCTGCCCACCCAGGCGTTGTAGTCGTAACGCAACCCCAGTGTTGCCGATAGCGACTGATTGATGCGCCATTCGTCCTGGGCGTAAACGCCTATCCGTATCACGGAAGTATGGATGGCCAGATTTTCATCGGGATTATCAAAGTTCTGATAGGTCTGCCTGATGCGGGTGTTGTTCTGATATTCGACGCCGAACATCAGTTTATGATCCATCCAGTGTGTGGAAAGCAGACGCAGCTCCGCACCGTGCCAGCTGCTCGGTCCGGCAGAAAGTGTTTTTTGACCCTCATATAGCAGAAGACTATGGTAATCATAGTAGCCGAGAAATAATCGGCCCGTTACATTCAGCTTATCATTGGCGAAGTTGTCGTTATACTGGATTTGCGTGTTTAATCGCCGATCGCGTTGAAACTGTCCTTTTATTAAAGGATCAGACAAGTATGTCCCGGTAGGATCCTGTTTTTTCCGGTCTCCGTAATTAAAATCAAAGGCCAGTGGCCCATACGTAGCGCGGGCAAAGACTTGTTCAAGATTTTCTCCATTCTGGTTGCGTGCCACACCGGAAATGCCCGTATCGCCATACTGAAAAAAAAGATCCTGGCCGCTGGACTGCAATCCGGCAAATGAAACCAATGCATCGAGTCCGCTGTTAAATGTTTTGCCCATGGTGATGCGTTCCTGAGCCTGAGTTTCCGCGGTTTGATAAGCAGTCGACAATTCAACGCCTTTGATATCCGAACCATTGCGCGTAATAATATTGACGACGCCAAGCATGGCGTTCTGACCGTAGACTGCGCTGCCTGGTCCCGGGATAAATTCAATGCGCTCGATCAGGTCGATGTCCAGCGGGAAATCCCGCCCGGTAGGTCCCTGATCATAGGTTGCATCATTGATGCGATTACCATTGATCGTGATCAGCACGCGCGTGTTGAAATCCCCCAGGATACCCCCACCCCGGATGCCTAGGAAGTCGTACTGATGATCATAAGTGCCATAAATGCCGGGCAGGCTGGCCAGCGCTTCATTGAGTGTGCGCCAGCCGTAAGCCCTGATATCCTTCCGGGTGATGACGCTGGTGGCTGCCGCGACTTCCCTGGGGTTTTGCGCATATTTAGATGCTCCGATTATTTTTACAGTGACTAACTCATCCAGACTCAGTTCCTCCAGCTGCTGAATGGCATGAACAGAAGATATTCCAAGAACATAAAGAAAAATCAGAGTCAGTGTCTTGAATGATTTAAATGTGACGATACGCATTGCGTATCGCTGATAGTTCAGAGGATGATTATGTGTGGGTATGATTGAACTTGAACGCATTGCCGGATATTTGCAGCCATGTATCAAAAAGTAATAACACTGTCGAGCGTTTGATTATCCGGACATTTGACCACAGGGCGCTTTCAGGAGATTGTGTGAATAAAGTGTTTTTATTTGTTTATTTGATTCCTTGCCTGTCTGTTGATTTGGTTATTATTGAATATTAAGCACCCAGGGTTTCCGGCAGTTTCGCGGAAGCGTTGCGTTGTGCTTTGGACTGGGTTATTCACCAGTAAGGTTTTGTAAAATGATGCAGTGACAGAAAATCTGTTCAATCAAATGAAATTTCATAAATTAAGACATGAAACTATTCAATAGGCACTCTATTGCGGGTAAGCTGCTTCAGATTATTTTTGTCAGCTTATTTGTTTTAGTGCTTCTTGTTTTTGTTCTGGTCGCGATCAACGAAATAAAAAACTCGTTGCGCACTGCCGAAGACCAGTTGGCGGGGCTGGCGAGAGTGACAACCAGCAATTTGCAGGCGCCATTAGCATTTCACGATCGCGAAAGCGCCCAGGTCACCATAGAGTCCCTGAAAGAGATATCATCGATTCTCGAGGCTGTGGTAACTGGACAGGATCATGAGGTAATAGCGCGTTTCAGCCATAAAGAAAAAGAATGGCTTCCTGACTGGTTGCCGATTCATGAAATACATATTGATCAGCCGGTAATTTTCGGCCAGGAGCGCCTGGGAAATTTGCAACTGCGTTATGGACTCGAAAAAATGTGGTCGCAGCTTGGTCGGAATCTTGCCATGTCTGCTTCGATAGTACTGATGGTTTTCATCTTGGCTGGTTTTATGGTGCGGCGCATGACATCGAATGTTATGCATCCGATCATTGATTTGTCGGAGACTGCAAAAAAAGTCACTGATTCGGGGCAGTATTCCTTGCGTGTCATGCGGCAGGCCGACAACGACGAAGTTGGCGCCTTGGTGGACAGTTTTAACAGCATGTTGGAACAGATACAGAAAAGGGATAATGCGCTTGCGCAGCATCAGCTCCAGCTGGAACAGAAAATTGATGAGCGCACTGCGGAATTACGCCTGGCCAAAGAAGCTGCTGAAGAAGCCAGCAAGGCAAAGTCCCAGTTTCTGGCTAATATGAGTCACGAAATACGTACGCCAATGAATGGTGTACTGGGTATGGCTGAATTATTGCTGGAAACACCATTGAATGAAAAGCAGTTGCGTTTTGTCAATACATTGCATAATTCGGGTGAATCTTTACTCGCTATTATCCATGATATTCTTGATTTTTCAAAAATTGAAGCCGGTCGGCTTGAACTGGAAACTTTGGATTTCAATTTGTACGGTCTGGTTGAGGAAGTGGTCGACCTTTTCTCTGAGCGGGCGCACAGTAAAAAACTCGAATTGAATTGCCGGGTTGCGCCTGGTACGCCGGAGTGGGTGAGTGGCGATCCGGTAAGAATAAAGCAGGTGCTCAGTAATCTCGTCGGGAACGCAATAAAATTTACCGAAAAAGGCGAAGTTATTGTTGATGTCAGCCAGAAAACTACCCATGACCCGATGCGGACGGATCGCGTTTATTCAACATACATACACTTTACTGTACGTGATACCGGTATCGGTATCCATGAAGATATCTTGCCCTGTTTGTTTCAGGCATTCTCTCAGGCTGATGGTTCGACAACCCGCAAATACGGTGGTACAGGACTGGGGCTGGCAATTTCCAGACAATTAGTGGAGTTAATGGGGGGTAATCGCATTTATGTAACCAGTCTTCCGGGTTCAGGAAGTGAGTTTTCTTTCGATTTACCGCTTCAGGCGGCGCGAGGTACGGAGTATGCGCAGTCATCAAAAGCAGCCGCGGAATTGCAAAATCTCAGACTGCTGATTGTTGAGGACAATGATACAAATCGCGATATTTTGCAAAACTATGCATTGTCCTGGGGAATGCAGGTTGAAACCGCGACCAATGGGGTGAATGCATTAGCGGCGTTAAAAAAAGCCGTGGTTATTCAACAAAAGCATGAATTAGTACTTATCGATATGAAAATGCCCGGCATGAATGGGCTTGAATTGGGGCAACAAATTAAAGCGGACCCGCTGCTGGTTCATATACCTTTAATCATGCTTACTTCAACATTATATAAAGGCGGATCTGCGGATGCGAAGGAAATAGGATTTGCGACGTACATGACTAAACCTATCCGCAAGGCTGAGTTGCTTCAATCCTTCAAGTCCGCGTTAGGTAACACTAAGAAAGATATCGAATCGTCCGGGTATAGTTCAATTGCGCAGAGAAAAACATTAACTCAGCTGGATTACTCGCTGCTACTTGTTGAGGATAATATTATAAATCAGGAGGTTGCACTTTCAATGCTGAGAAGTTTTGGTTGTGTGGCCGATGTCGCCAGCAATGGTTTGGAAGCGCTTGATGCGGTAAAAGATAAAACCTATGACCTGGTGCTCATGGATTGCATGATGCCCGAGATGGATGGCTACAGCGCCGCGAGAGAAATCAGGCGACGGCAGGCGGAGAATCAGTTGCCTCAATTTCCTGTTATCGCTTTAACGGCCAATGCAATTGAAGGCGACCGCGAAAAGTGCCTGGCTGCCGGGATGAATGACTATCTCACTAAACCCTTTAAACCCAAGGATTTGCACGGCATGCTCGAAAAGTGGCTGCATCATGGCAAAGGTATTGGTGAAACGACAAGGGAAGCGCCGGTTGCCCCGTCCACGTTAACGCCACAAGTCTTGTTGTCTATTCAAATGCTGGAGGCTGACTACGGCAAAGAACTGCTTCAGCAGGTGATTAAAATCTACCTTGATAATGCAGGCAGGCTAATGCAAACACTTGAGAACGCCTGGAATGTCGGCGATCTAAAAGCTATCCAGATGATATCCCATACGCTTAAATCGAGTAGTGCACAAGTTGGTGCCCAAGATTTGGCGGAGCTTTTCCGCAGTGTGGAAAATGATGCGCGTAATCAACGTTATGATGCTTCGGGCCGAACACTGGCCGGCATTCAGGATCAGTTTTCGCTGACATGTTCATCGTTAGCGACTTATCTTGAACAACCTCAATTCTTTTCTAGGGGTATGCATTAATATGAAAGAATTATCTTCCATCATCATCATCATTGATGATGATCCGCTTATCCGGTTGATTGTCAGTAAGAAACTGCAAGCAATGGGGCTTGATACACTTGAAGCGGCAAGCGGCGAAGAAGGGCTGCGATTGTTTGATGAAGTCACGGCGGATGCCGTGTTGCTTGATGTGATGATGCCTTCTGGAATGGATGGTTATACGACATGCTCAGCATTGAGGAATCGTCCTAATGGCGAGCATTTGCCCATCCTCATGATGACCGGTCTGGAAGATGTGGAATCCATTAATCAGGCTTATGAGGCTGGCGCGACTGATTTTATTACCAAGCCCCTCAATACTACGCTGCTTGGTCACAGGGTTAGATACTTGCTCAAAGGAAGTCAGGTAACGCAGCAATTGCTGCAAAGCAAGCAGAGATTGCATCAGATGGCCTATTACGATGAGCTCACCGAGCTTCCTAACCGTCTTTTTTTTCTGGAGTATTTGCAAAGAATGATTGCTCAGGCTGAACGCCAGAAAACAAAGATGGGTGTATTGTTTATTGATCTTGATGGTTTTAAGCGGATTAATGATACGCTGGGTCATCATGTCGGTGATCAGGTATTGCGTGTTATCGGTGAGCGTTTGTATAAAAGTGTTCGCGCGAATGATGCGCTTGTCCGGTCGGCAAACAGCCGGGATGACGTTTCTCTTGCGCGTCTGGGTGGCGATGAATTCACCTTGTTGCTGACTGCGTTAGACCGCAATGAATCTGCAATGACTGTTGCCGAACGTATCCGTGTTAATCTCGCGCAGCCGATTGTTCTGGGAGAGCACGAGCTTGTAACGACGACAAGCATCGGTATCGCAATTTATCCGGATGATGGAGTAACCGCTGAGGATTTGTTGAAGCATGCGGATCTTGCAATGTATTACGCCAAACGCACGGGGGGCGATATGTATCGTTACTTTTCGTGGAAAATGACCGAAATAGCGTTGCGTAGACTCGTTTTAGAGAATCATTTACGCAAAGCGATTGAGCGCAGCGAACTAGAGCTTTATTATCAACCGCAACTGGATATTGTTCACGGGAAATTTAACGGACTGGAGGCGCTTCTGCGCTGGAAAAACAGTGAACTGGGGTCGGTTTCTCCGACTGAGTTTATTCCTTTGGCAGAAGATACCGGGTTAATTATCTCCATCGGTGAATGGGTGCTGCGCGAGGCATGCATGCAAATACAGGAGTGGCGCAGCCGGGGGGTTCCGCTTGATCGCATTGCTGTTAATGTTTCGGCGGTCCAGTTTCTTCATCGAGGATTTTCAGGCGCGGTAGAGCGAATTCTGAATGAAACTGGTCTGGAGCCGGAAGTGCTGGAGCTGGAATTAACCGAGAGTGCACTGGTTAGCGATGTCGATTATGTTATGAATGTATTGACGCAACTTAAGAAAATTGGCGTACAGCTGGCGATTGATGATTTTGGAACTGGTTATTCCAGTTTGAGCCGTCTCAAAAGCTTTCCTATCGACCGACTTAAAGTCGATCAGACTTTTGTGCGTAATCTGGAACAAAACACGAACGACAGTGCAATCGCGTCTGCCATTATCGCCATGGCAGGAAGCATGGATATGAGAGTGACAGCGGAAGGTGTGGAAAGTGATTTCCAATTGGATTTTCTGAAGAAAAAATATTGTGATGAAGCGCAAGGGTATCTTTTGAGCAAACCTTTGGCTGCACTGGAATTCGAACAATTCCTTGCGAAGTCTAATGCATTTACTTCTGATGCAAATTTAGCCGCCAGACTTTGAAAGGCGTCTCTAAAAATCCAGCGTTTTAAATAAAAACTGAGCAAGACGCGGCGAGAATAAAAAATCTTGACGCAGCCTATGATGGATAGGTAAGGAAATATTTTTTACGAGTAACGAAGTGTTGTGACAAAATCTGGATTTTTAGAGACACCCCTGAAATATTTTCTTGAAAAAGCTGCTCTTAATTAGAAACACGATGGAATATGCATGCGCTACTGGCTGATGAAATCTGAGCCAAGCAAATTCAGTATCGATAATCTGGCCGCCTTACCCGGGAAAACGACGGCTTGGGATGGTGTGCGTAATTATCAGGCACGCAATTTTATGTGGAAACAGATGCATGTCGGTGACCTGGTGTTTTTCTATCACTCCTGTTGCGCGCAACCAGGTATTGCCGGGATCGCCGAGGTAACCCGGTCTGCTTTTCCGGATGTTACGCAATTTGATCCTGGTAGCAGATTTTATGATGCTAAGGCAAGCCAGGATAATCCGCGCTGGTTTAATGTTGAAATCACACTCAGAGAAAAGACACGCCTGCTGACCATCAGAGAATTACGTCAACACCCGGAACTCGCGCGTATGCGTGTGCTGCAAGCAGGCAATCGGCTGTCCATTACACCTGTCGACCCGGATGAGTGGAAGTTTATCCTGAAAATTCTGCAAGCCTGACAAAGACGGTATGGAATGGTGGCTTATTTATCTGCTGCTGGGGGCCGTTGTCGGTTTTTTTGCCGGCCTGCTGGGTATCGGTGGTGGTCTTATTATTGTTCCGGCATTGACATTTCTTTTTACGATACAGGGTTTTCCGCCGGATCGCATCCTGCATCTTGCACTGGGCACAACCATGGCCACCATTATATTCACAGCCGCAGCCAGCCTGTATGCCCATAACAAACATGGCGCGGTTAACTGGCAGATATTTAAATACATGACTCCGGGCATCATGATGGGCACGCTGAGTGGAGCTTTGCTGGCCGGAATGCTATCCAGCAAAGTGCTGCACGTTATTTTTACTGTGTTTATTTTTTATGTTGCAACCAGCATGCTGCTGAGACTGGTTTTAAAACCTGAGCCGGGTACGGGTTCAAATCAGTACTATTACCGCGGATTTCCCGGAAAAATCGGTTTTTTTGCCGCCGGCAGTGTAATCGGCGCTATTTCCAGCCTGGTCGCTATCGGAGGCGGTATTCTGACCGTACCTTTCCTGACGTTATGCCGAATCAAGATTCAGCATGCGATAGGCACAGCCGCCGCTATTGGTTTTCCTGTTGCCGTTGCCGGCACCGCCGGATATATACTGAATGGTGTTACGCAATCGTACGCCTTGCCTGAGTACAGTCTGGGCTATGTTTATCTGCCGGCCCTGGGCTGGCTGGCGTTGACCAGCATGATCACAGCGCCGTTCGGTGCAAAAACAACGCATTCAACCCAAGCTGCTACACTCAGAAAGCTGTTTGTCATGCTGCTTTTTTGTCTGGCAATTAAAATGTTGCTGGGATTATTCGGCTAGGAGCCTGTCAATGAATCTGATTGCCGAGAGAGCCTGGGGCGGATAATATTGTTTATGGTTGACATGCCTGCAATCAGGCGGGTTCATCATCTTTGAAACGCTGTTGAATTGCCAATATTTTATCCGGATAGCTGAGTAATGCAGTCACGCAGTCACGATCCAGCTTTGTATTGGATAATTGCTTCAACAACGCAAAAGCCTTTTCATTACTCCAGGGCATTTTATAAGCGCGGCGTGAAGTCAGTGCGTCAAATACATCGGCAACTGCACTGATGCGCGCCTCGATCGGAATTTCATCGCCTTTTAATCCTTTAGGATAACCACTGCCGTCCACTGCTTCATGGTGATATTCGGCGATATTGCGCAAGATACTGACATGACCTAATCCATATAAACTGAAATCTTCGAGAATGGAATCAAGGATTTCGCGCCCCTTTTCCGGATGTGTTTTCATGATGTCAAACTCATCGTCATCCAGCTTTCCGGGTTTACGCAGAATACTGTCCGGGATACCGATTTTGCCGACATCATGCAGTGGAGAAAACAGAAAAATATGTTCGATCTGTTCATCGGTAATGTTATAGTTTTTCGCCAGTTCTCGCGCAATAAGGCGAGCATAATGGGCCGTACGGTCGATATGTTTGCCAGTTTCGATATCACGGTAATGCGTCATGCTGCGTGTGGCCTGTACTGCTGCGACAAGTGTTCGAATGGCGGCTAATTCATTGATAACCATGAGTGCGATCAAATGGCCATAGATATCAATCTGCCGCAGAGTCGCGGGTGAAAAAGGATGTTCCTGCAAAGAATTGAAAAACAAAAAACCAATGAAAGCGCCGCTCTGATACAGCGGCATGGTGTAGCTGGATTTATAACCTTTTGCCGCAATGCGCCTGGTATGTTCATGCGTACCCCGGGCAAAAATATCCAGATCCTGTACCAGCCGCGGGCGCCGGTGTTCGATGATGTCGCGTAATGAGGGCGCCGAACTCAGTGCTGCTTCATAGGTGGTAATAGGGTTATCGGGATCGTCTGTACTATGCGTGTAAGTTTTTAGCATCTCTGTTTTTTCTTCAAACAGCGCGATTGCCAGACGATTGATAAAAGGAAAATCCTGAAGAATAATCTGATGTATAAAGCTCAGCTTATCGGATAACGGAATATCTTCGTGTAACTGCGCCAGTGTATCCTGGTGCGCAAACAGATCCTCTTTTTGTGACAAATGGAATCAACCTTTCTAAAATAACTAGGAGACTGTCCGAGAATAGACTGATCTACTGCGGACGATTCTGGCTGGCTGGATTTTTCGATCCTTTTCGTTGAATAGAGCGACTATTCGCCTCAAATGATCGAAAAATCCCGCTCAACCAGCCTCGCCCTCGCT
>CAZXBP010000070.1:8487-13616 GCA_964639015.1 uncultured Nitrosomonas sp. | reverse complement strand
GTCAGCCTGTCGTCTTACGAAGTCAAAAAACGCTACGAACAGACTCGATTCTGATCCTGCCAATCACGCACACTTCACAAGGAAGACCAATATGGCTACAAAAAGTGGTAACGCAACCGCATTGACTGTCTTGTCACCCATCAAAAATGGCGCCATCGGTGAAACTTCTTTTGCCGACATCACGCGTGAACGCTGCATGCGTTTGCCGATCCATGAGCAAAGCCCGCTGGCTAAAGTGCCTGACACCTACCTGGCGCGTCTGTTTATTCTGGATGACGTATTTTACGAATCGCTGCCCGCCAACGATGCTATTTTCAATTTTTCAGATATCACCTCCATTTTTTCCGATTCCGCGCGTAAAAAAGCACTGCCGCGCAAGGATCACCTGAAATCGAAATATCTGGCTTTTTCGAGCAATTTTCATGGCGATCTGGACACTTATCTGACCGGCATGTGGGAAAAATGGTCTTACATTGACCATCAAGGAACACAACGTGGTGTGCGCCATATCTGGGAACATTGCGTGGCATTCGACAAAGTCACCGATTGCGCCGGTTTTATCGCTTATATTAAAAAATGCCAGCTTGATGCCAGTCTGTTTTTTAATGGGTCGACCGACGACTCGCTGCAGGAACAACTTAAAGCCCTTTATCTGAAGCAGGAATTCACCCAATTCGCGATGGAACATCAGGGAAAAAGCGCGGTTGAAATTCAACAGGATTTTAAAGCATTTATAGCGCGTGTACAGCCTGACAATTTGATTGCGCCGACATGGCCGCCAGCCAAGTCAACGCCTTGACGGGTGCTTTCAAATGACTTCCCATCACTGAAAACCCGTTACAAAATCAAACCCTAACAGGAACGATTCACCATGACAAAAGACCTCGATTTAACAGACATTCAGGGAAACATCATCAAGGCTTACGGCGCGTATAATTATCAAAAAGCACGTTACCTGTTTTTACGGATCAACGATGGCGATAAAGGCCGCAAATTTGTCAGCGCTATAGCAACCAAAGTCACCACAGCCATCTCCTGGGACAAATCCGGCGCCAGCCCCGCTGTCGAAAAACCGATGGCTACCACCAATATTGCCTTCACCTATGTCGGATTGAAAGCATTGGAACTGCCCACTGCATCGCTTAGAGGTTTTCCGGAAGATTTCATGATGGGCATGGCAAAACGCAAGGACATTCTCGGCGACGATGGCCCAAGCGCGCCGGAAAACTGGGATAGCATCTGGAAAGAAAGGGTGCATATCTGGATGTCGATCAATGCACAGAACATGGACGCATTGATTGAGCGCTACAACTGGGTTGTAGAACAGGTCGAGGCTTCCGGCGGCGGTGTCACGCTGCTGACCGGCCACCGGGGCGATGCAGGGGAAGACGATCTGCCTTACCAGGAAGCCAGCGTGCTGTACGATGAAGCAGGTAATCCCACACCCAAAGAACATTTCGGTTACACCGACGGTATCGGCGATCCGGTTTTTGAGGGACAAACCAACATAAGCGCGCGCGTGCTGGGACGCGGCAAACTGATGCGTGACGGCAGTTGGGTGCCTTTAGCGACCGGCGAATTCCTGCTTGGTCATGTCGACGAAGCCATGGAATACCCCAAAACGACCCCCTCACCATTACTGCTGGCGCGTAACGGCACCTACATGGTTTATCGCAAACTGCATGAAAACGTCGGCACTTTCAATCGTTTTCTCGACGAACAGAGCAAAAGCTTTCCCGGCAGCAAGGAAATGCTGGCAGCAAAATTCGCCGGACGCTGGCGCGACAACGGCGCGCCCATCGTCAAGGCACCCGACGATGCCAGCAAAGCGGAATGGGACAAAGCATTTGAAGCCGCTGATTTTGCAGGTAAAAAACGCATGCTTACCGACTTTACTTACAACGATGACATTCATGGCGCAAAATGCCCTTTTAGCGCACATCTGCGCCGTATCAATCCGCGCGGCTCGCTGGAATACGGCGTAACCGGCGCTTACGAGACACCAGGCGCGCTCATCAACCGGCGCAGGATATTGCGGCGCGGATTACCTTACGGCAGCGTCAAGGACGCTACCCGGGATGACGGCAATCACGGCATCATTTTCATGGCGCTCAACGTGGATATTCAGCGGCAGTTCGAGTTTGTCCAGCAACAATGGATCAACTACGCCAATGACTTCAAGGAAGGCAACGACAAAGAGGTTTTACTGGGTAACCACGATGCCAATCATCCTGGCAAAGTTGTCTTGCAGGTCGAACCCGGTTCCGGCAAACCGCCGCACTTCATCAACAACATTCCGCGTCTGGTTGAAACTCGCGGCGGCGATTACTTTTTTGTGCCGAGCATAACCGCCTTGAAACTGATCGCGGCCGGCATGGTTGATCCGACTTAGCGCTTACCAGGCTATTGAGGGCATCTCTAAAGATTCGGCGTTTTAAAAAAATGCGACGCGAGCAAAAAATGTTGACGCAGCATATAGCTTGATCTGTAAGGAAACATTTTTTGCGAGTAACAGAGCGTTGTGACAAAATCCGGATTTTAAGAGATGTCCTTGAAGCGATTGCGGCTGCGAATGCATATACCGAAATACGCTCCTTGTTCATCACATCACTGGAATTTGAATCATGGCTAAAGAGACAAACACGTTACAGGAAAAACTGACTCAGTGGGCGTTCGCGCATCTGGACAGCATTTTTGCAATACTGCGCATCGTCAAGCCCACTGTCGTCATCAAGGGCAACGCGGTAGTTACCCGATTTGAGGATGTCGTAGAAGTATTGAATCGTGACTGGGTTTTCAGAGTGCCCTATGCCGAAAAAATGAACAAAGTCACCGACGGCGGCAATTTCTTTCTGGGCATGGAAAATACCGACCAGTACACGCGCGATGTCTCCAACATGCGCATTGCGGCGCGCCGTGAAGATATCACTGACATCATCAAACCCTTCGTCGATCGGACCAGTGAAGCCATTGTCAAATCCGCCGGCGGCCGGATGGATGTCGTTCAGCAACTGACGCGCGTGGTCCCGACGCGTCTCATCGGCGAGTATTTCGGCACGCCGGGCTGGAATGAAACCGAATTTGCCGATGCCGCGACGAGCATGTTCCAGTATCTGTTTTATCCGGACGACCCGGCAATTGAAGAAAAAGCACTCCGCGCCGCCGAACAGACGCGTAATTATCTGGATCAGGCTATTGCCGCCAGAAAAGCGGCGCCGATTGACAGGGATGATGTCCTGAACCGCTGCCTGAAACTGCAAGAAGCCGGCATGCCCGGAATGACCGATGTGGATATACGCAATAATCTGATCGGACTGATCATCGGCGCCATCCCGACCACATCAAAATGTGCTGCCGTCACGCTCAATCACCTGTTCAACAATCCCGAACTGATGGTCATAGCGCAACAGGCCGCACGCGCCGACGAAGACGACAAACTGATCCAGTTTGTCCAGGAAAGTCTGCGTTTGAATCCTTTCGCAGCCGGTATTCAGCGCATATGCGCGGAAGATTATGTGATCGCCAAAGGCACGCTGCGCTCGACAAAAATTCCGCAAGGCGCCCGGGTACTTGCGGCGACTCAGTCAGCCATGATGGACGGGCGCAAAATCAGGAAACCGCGTGAATTCCAGCTTGATCGTCCCGCCTATAGCTATATGCATTTCGGCTTTGGTCTGCATACCTGCTTCGGTCAGTATATCAACCTGACGCAGATTCCGGGTATCGTCAAAGCGGTGCTGAAGCAATCAAACCTGCGCCGTGTTGCCGATATGAAAGTTGAGGAACCGTTCCCGGTCAGTCTGGAAATCGAATATGATAATTAATTTATTCACTACGCCAGTCTGTTGCACTGACATACATCTGGATCACATTACTGGAGAAAAATGAACACCGATAAAAAACCTGTTCACGTACTATCCTTTTCACCCAGCGCCGATGCCGAACTGAACCGCTGGGTGCTGTTTTATTACGGTATTCCGTTCAAGGAGCACCGGCATACGGTGCCTTTTTATTTCCTGCTGAACAAGCTGGCTGGCGGTAAAAGCCTGGTTCTGTGCCGTGACGGCGACATCAAACTGACCAGCGTGCGCGATGTCATCCGTCACTATGACGCGCAGGCGACTGCGGAAAGGAGACTGACTCCGGACTCGCTGTCCAGCGAAATGGAGTACAGCTGGCACCGCTACAACTCCGATCTGGGTCACGCAGCCGTCGAGTGGGCCTACACGAATCTGCTGCCGCACAAAGCAATCATGATTCGTCCGCTCACGCTGGGCAGCCCCTGGTTTGAACGCTGTTTTGTCAAATACGGCTACACGATACCGAAGAAGATGATCTGGAAGTCGCAGAATCTGAGCATGCCCGCAGCGGACAAGGCACTGCGTCTGATCCGGGATATTTTTCAGGAAGTCGATCAGATACTGTCCGACGGACGCAAATATCTCTACGGCGACGCATTGACACTGGCTGACCTGGCTTTTGCAGTCAGCGGCGCGCCACTGGTATTGCCCGCCAACTACGGCGGTGATCAATTCGAACAGGGTGCTATTCCGACCTTTGAAGAATTTCCCGGGGCGTTACAGGAGATCATCAGCGCAATGCGCCAGACGGTTGCCGGAAAACATATTCTCCGGCTCTACGCAGAAGCGCGTTACACTACAATACCCGCCGCCAATTCATAGTCTTCCTGGATGAATTGGATCACGCAACTTACCGGGAACCTGCTGGCGAAATACCTGACTTCGCCGCTCAAAAAAACCACCCAGTACGCAACGATCAGCCAGGAAATGCTGCGCGCAACGTTACAGCCTGCCGATGTGCTACTGGTTGATGGCGACACGCGCCTGAGCGTTCCGATCAAATACCTGACTCAGTCGACCTGGTCACATGCGGCAATCTATGTCGGGGACAAGGCGCTGCCTTCACAGGAATCCTGGCAGATGCCGCTGGTGATGGTCGAAGCCGATCTCAAAGAAGGTGTACGCGCGATCACGCTGGCGCATTACGCCCACCTGAATACACGCATTTGCCGTCCCGTTGGTCTGGATGAAGCGGATCGTCAGCGTGTCGTTGATTTCGTCGTCAGCCGGATTGGATATCATTACGATCTGAAAAACATTATTGACCTG
>CAZXBP010000070.1:0-8477 GCA_964639015.1 uncultured Nitrosomonas sp. | reverse complement strand
CTGGCGCGTTACCTCTTCCCGCTGGCGCCGGTGCCGACCCGTTTTCGTCGCCGCCTGCTGACGCTGGGCAGCGGGGATCCGACACGCGCTATCTGCTCGACGCTCATCGCGCAGGCTTTTCAGTCTGTATCCTACCCTATCCTGCCGGAAATCAAACGTGAATGGCTAAACGATCCGCAATGCGCCGATTGTTATGCCGAAATTTACCACATCCGCCACCACAGCCTGATTACGCCCAGGGATTTTGATATTTCCCCTTTCTTCGATATCATCAAGCCGACAATCCGCAAAGGCTTTGATTATCGGGCGATTGCCTGGCGACAGGCTCACGATAAAATTTAACTTCATGTGATCGGAAACCGGATTCTGCTCGATTGCTTTCGTCGCGATCAACTCACCTCCTCCAGTCCGCAGTAGATCAGTCTATTCTCGGACAATCTCCTGGTGTGGGAATTATCACAAGACAACAGAACGGCTTGATGTAAAATTTTTCAACACACTGCAAGAGGATAAGTTTTTAAATAAAAAACCATATCCTGTACTGGTGTGGCGGTTGTACAAGGTACAGCCGGGTTTCTGGATTCAAGCGTCTCACCGGGATTTTTTGCGCTTCGTTCGAGAAGCTGTCTTTCGGCCTTGCTCATTTGAATACACTGTAAAGCTGATCCAGGCCGTGGATGAGCGTCAATCTCGTGATCATCAAATTTTCTGAAATACTACCAGGAGAAAGCTCATGACATTCCCAACACCCAACATTGACGAGTCTTTGACGACCGACACACATCCTTTTATTGGTAATTTTCATAAAACCTTACCGCATAACCAGTTTGGTGAAGTCGATCCGGCGGCGTATCGTAAATTCAAAGGCACTTGCCTTGAGATAGAGGCCGGTGCGCCAGAAAATTTTGAAGATGTGTCCGCTGGTCCATTGCTTCCCCCATTCAGTCCCAACAGCGATATGCAACATACCCAATCCACGGCGAAATTTACCAGTCCGCTTGCTGGCGCAGCAACGGAAACGCATGGGCCGGATCCAAAGGATCTCGAAATGCTCCCGGCGCCGGAAATTCTGTCTGATAGTACGGCAGCCGAAATGACTGAATTATATTGGATGGCGCTGTTGCGTGATGAACCGCTGGCTTCTTTTGCCGGAAACGCAACCGTTGCAACGGCAATAAGTGATCTGAAAACCGCATTCAATAAAGCGCTGGGTTCAGATTCAACCTCCGGACGCTTGCAGCTTGGGTTGGATTTGCCGGAAAAAACCGGATTACTGGATTTGACCCCGCAAACCCTGTTTCGCAGTGGTTTGCATGATGAAGAGCATGGTCCGCTGATCAGTCAGTTTTTTCTTCGGCAGATTCCCTATGGCGTGCAATTGATTGATCAACAACAGGTGCCCTATATCCGGGGAAAAGATTTCCTGACCAATCACAGCGACTGGCTTCGCGCGCAGAATACCGGAAAAGACAAGTTTGGCAGAGATTACGCCAACTGTAACTATTTCGGTGACGAACTGGCAGGCAGGGAAACCTATTATGCGGGTATTTTCCGATATATTTCAACTCTGCGCGATCTCGCTCGCTTTGTAAACAGGGATGCTTTGCATCAGGCTTACTTTAACGCAGCGCTGTTTCTGGATGCCATCGGCGCACCGCCAGATAGCGGTAATCCATACCGTGGAAATCTGTATTCGCGGGAAGCCGGTTTCGCGACACTGGGGGGGCCCGATTTGTTGACACTGGTGTCGGAAGTTGCCAGCCGCGCGCTCAAGGTTGTTTGGCGGCAAAAATGGCTGGTGCATCGCCGCGCCCGTCCGGAAGTTTACGGCGGCCTTGTACAGATGCAATGTATCGGCCATGACTGCCAGCAGCGCCAATACGGATTACCCGCCTGGGTGGCCGGAACGGAAGCGGCTCAACGAATCCGTGCGCATAATACAGACCAGAACGGTGGAACGGAAACATTGTTTCTGCCGATGGCGTTTTCTGCTGGCTCACCCAATCATCCGGCCTATGGCGCAGGGCATGCAACAGTCGCGGGGGCTTGTGTCACGGTATTAAAAGCCTGGTTTGACGAAGATGCCAAGTTGATGAATCTCATTGAGATTGCGCAAGCCAATGATCGCACCAGGAATCCAGGGCCTTTACTTCAAGGTTTGCTGCAACCCGGATCACACAACAGCGGGGAGCTTTTTGAACCGCCAGGCGCTTATAATGGGGCCGATGCGGACAAAATAACCGTGGGCGGCGAGCTGAACAAACTTGCCAGCAATGTGGCGATGGGACGCAGTATGGGCGGGGTGCACTGGCGCACCGATAACACCCGCAGTTTGCGCCTGGGAGAACAGATTGCCATCGAAATTCTGCGCAAACGTACCGAGGAATATGCGGAACGTCCGGTTTCATTTACTTTCAGGTCTTTTGACCGGCAAATGATACACATCACACAGGGTCAGGCAATGAGTCGGTAAGTTTGTATAATTTCTGCAATCGAGAAGGTGCAATAGGTCAAATGACTATTGCACCTGTTCTGTTTATCCTCAAAACCTCGGCTGAATCAGGTTAGAATATGTTTATTTTTATTTCCGGAAAGGCACAATGAGGCGTAATAACAGGTTATTACAATGAATTGTAACGCAGCCGGAATTAAAAAGCGGCGTCTCATAAACACCCGAGTTTGACTCATATTTGGATGAGACTGCATTACGGTCAATCCAATCCGGAATGGGACTGATGTCATGGAAAAAAAATCATGCCCACTTTGTTTTTGCGCAATCAAATCTATCGGCAAACAATTGCAGTTTTTTCTGCGCCAGCATAAAAGTCTGATCGATGATAGTTTCGTTATTGCCATCAACCAAAGCGTTCAGATTACTCAGAATATCTTTTGCTTCCAGAAATCCCAAACGCATGCCGCCGCGGATAATATCGATAAAAACATTCAACGCTTCTTCCTGCGTTAATTCGGGGTGTTGATCCTGAAATGCTGGAAAAATCTGTAGACTTGACGAAACAATACGGTCAGCGGTCATCTCGGGACCGACATCGATTCCTGAGTCGTATACCTTTTGAATCATGTTGTCGCCCGGAATATCCTGGAGCGCTTTATTAATGCCTTCCAGCGCTGACTGCAAAACTATGGACTGCGGCATATTGCTGACACTGAGGTTTATCGCTTCATCTGTCTCGGCTGTAGCGGACCGCTTTCTTTCCGCATCCCGAGCATGTGCGAAATCTGGCAATTTCTGGTCATTCGCTTTCCTATCTCTTTTAGTACCTGTTTTTGCCAGTGCGTGTACAGTTAGATCAAGTAGCTGGTTTTCCATAACTATCTCCTAATGAGTATTAATCGCGGTTTTATTATGCGTTAGAATAACGCCAGCAAATCAGGGAATAACCCTGATAATTCCGCATTATCCTGCTGTAACTATCTCCGCCGGCGATCAGCCGATATCGCCGAAATGATCCGATGTTATAGTTGCCACACAGAAGAAGGTGTTTTTGGGGTTCACATTTTGGTATGCGATAAATATCCGGATTCAGGTATTCACTCAGCAATCGATCCTGCACTCATTCAAGCCTACCTGGAAACGGAATACCGGATTCATGGCGCAACGCCCTGCATGCTTAAGGTAGGCGTGGCCTGTCCGATTCTGGCCGAACTGCACAAAACCCATGCGGTCACGGAAAGCGCGTTTATTACGGCCTGCAATCCTTTCAGCACACTGCTGAAAGAAACGGACAATGCCGCACGCCACGCGAAACTCAGGCACTTATTGAAACAGCGCGAATTTGTATTCCTTGAAGGCATCGGCAAACATCCGGCGGGTGATTGGCCCGGAGAACCCGGATTTCTGGTGCTCGGCATCAGTCTTGAAACTGCCCGCGCCCTGGCCAGTCAACTGGAACAGAACGCGATCATCCGGAATGCTGCCGATGCGGTTCCGCAGCTGATTTTACTGCGCTGACGCTGAAAACCGACTCGATACCTGTCATGACAATATCTTGCAGGTGTTGCATAATCATCATCAGGAATCTGTCGGACTTAGGCAATCGTAGCGAGCCGAGTGGGAGAACGAGCGCGAATTATCTCAATTTTGAGGCGCATAGCAAGTCAATGTAACGAAAAATTGAGGTAATATGCGCCGTTATCCCATCGACGCAGTAGATCAGTCTATCCTCGGACAGCCACCGGCCAATCGCACCGATCAATTTTTACGGCTTTTATTTCATTCATCAGGAGAACCGCTTCATGAAAAGACGCACCGTGTTACAAGGCTTTGCCGCGCTGACCGTGCTGCCGCTTGTTCCGGCCTGTTCGAAAGTCGTTGGCGAAGCCGCCGCAACGATTACGCCGCTGAACAAGCCGCACACGGAATGGCGTGCCCTGCTCTCGCCCAGAGCCTACCAGATACTGTTTGAAGAAGCGACCGAGCGTCCCGAATCCAGCAATCTGGTCTACGAAGAACGCGCAGGCACTTATCTGTGCGCGGCCTGTTATCTGCCGCTGTTTGAAAGCGTCCATAAATACGAAAGCTGGACCGGGTGGCCCAGCTTCACTCAGCCAATCCCCGGACATATCGCCACCCGGATCGACTTCAAGATGATCTGGCCACGCACGGAATACCATTGCGTGCGCTGCGGCGGTCACCAGGGTCATGTTTTCAAGGATGGGCCGCCGCCGCGCGGAGAACGCTGGTGCAACAACGGCTACGCTTTAAGGTTTATTCCAATAGAAGAACAATTGCCCGTACTTAGAAGCTAAGTTATTCATATAATGTTTATTCTTGGTCATCTAAGCTATTACCCGAGCAGACATAATGCTGCTCATCGCAGCAATTTTACAAGGAGATTTCAAATGAAACCCACCACAATCAGCAAAAAAATCATTGTGCTAAGCGCCCTGTTTCTACTGCCCCTGCAAGCTGCGGCGGAAGAAACCCTATGCTCCGTTGCCTTGGATAATACCGTCGTGGACAATCTGCTCGTGCCAAGCAACAGTGAATGCGTACTACAAAATACACGCATCATGGGCACCATCCAGGTTGCCGCCAACGCGGTTCTGACTGCACGTCGGATTGTCGTGATCGGAAATGTGCAGGCTGAAAATGCGCGCCAGGTTAACATACTGGACAATTCAAGAATCGGCGGTTCGGTGCAAATCAAACAGGGTGGCGGCGCAATCATCAGTGACAGCATCATCGAAAGCGATATTCAGTTTGAAAGCAATGCCCAACCATTCAAGGCGTTACGCAATGACATTGGCGGCAATCTTCAGGTTGTTCAGAACAGCGGCAGCGTCGAGATTCAATACAATACGATTGATGGCAATTTGCAGTGCAAAGAAAATTCTCCCGCGCCAACCGGCGGCGCGAATCGCGTGGGTGGAAACAAGGAAGATCAATGCGCACGGCTGGCGGGACTGAACGCAGTACAGGAAAACTGTATCCAGTCACGTTCGATGTTTGGTACGGATGCGAGCCTGCACATTCCCCGCCTGAGCGTCGTCTCGCAGGATGGCACCGTCATCGATTACTGGGCAAATCTGCACTATGTGCCCGCCTTGTCAACTAATGGCAATCTTGTTTTTGAGCTGCGCGACCCTGCCTCGAATCTTGGTCAATGTAACTGATCAGGAGAAATTAACAATCCTGAGTCATTTTTCGCTCTTTCACAGCTATGTGAAAAGCGAAATACCACAATAAACCATCATGATCTATGATCTCCTTAAACTCGCTCACGTTATCGGCACGGTTCTGATCGGCGCGGGATTGATTGGCGTCTGGATCAATGACCTGCAATCCCGCCAAACTTTGGAACTGGTGCGTTTCTCCGAATCGGTAAGAAATATTGCAATCTTTTATGACGGCCTGGTTGTTCCCGGTGCAATCATTCTGCTTATCTCCGGCACATGGATGATTGCCGCGTTTTACGGCGGCTGGAATTTTATCGCAATACCCTGGCTGGCGGGCATGGTTGCTCTGTTCGCGTTTGAATTCATCGAAGGCAATACCGTCACGCGTTTTTATTTCATGCGATTACGCCGCTTATCTGAAGAATCCCTTTCTGCCGGCACGTTTACACCTGATTTAATTAAAGCGCGCACCGAACACGGCCCCACATTTACCCATTTTCTCGATCTGCCCATATTATTTTTGATCGTCACACTCGGTGTACTCAAGCCGGACGACTGGCGATTGTTTTTTGCCGGTCTGTTACTTGCATTCCTCATTGCAGCAGCCCTGATGATCATCGTTCCGCGCCTTTGTCCACAACCTGACGGCAATGTAAGTTGACGTTCATTATCATCAGCCGAGCCATCCAGGCACCTATCTGCTATTTATAGCAACGTAAAATAATAACCGTTGCTGCATGAATTTGGCATCCGGGAACAATGCATCAAACAGGTGATTGTCTAATGTTGAATATCGCTGTACGAATTGAATTGAGCACACGAATAGTTTGTTCACCGCAATACGTAGTAACCCTTATTTTCCATCTATCCCCATTCTTGATAGAATGGCCCAGGAAATTGTTTATTTCTTGTTTAAAAATAAAAACAATTCTCTGACATTTCGGTTATTTGAAGTTGCCCTGGTTGTTCCGGATTTTTGGCAACTGACCTTTAACTCTACTTATTC
Organism: uncultured Nitrosomonas sp.; assembly: GCA_964639015.1. Classification (GTDB taxonomy): domain Bacteria; phylum Pseudomonadota; class Gammaproteobacteria; order Burkholderiales; family Nitrosomonadaceae; genus Nitrosomonas. The sequence continues at coordinate 1,834 of CAZXBP010000070.1, read as the reverse complement.
AAGGAGAGCATCATGCGAAGAATTTATTTTCTTGTCCCCAACATTGCCGTTACCCATAAAATTGTCGATGAATTGCTGCTGGCCAAGGTCGAAGAAAAACATATCCATGTTATTGCAAAGCGCGGCACGCCGCTGGAAGATCTTCCCGAGGCCAATCTTTTACAGAAATCAGATTTTATTCCGGCTGTTGAACAGGGTCTAGCCATCGGCGGCGCTACCGGCATGCTTGCCGGACTGGTGGCAATCGCCTTACCGCCTGCATCAACCGTGATCGCCGGTGGTATCCTACTTGGCAGCGGACTTGCTGGTGCCGGTATAGGTGCCTGGTTAAGCGGCATGGTTGGCATGAGTGTCGGCAACCGCCGCACTAAGGAATTTGAAGATGCCATCGAAGCCGGAGAGTTTCTGGTATTAGCCGATGTCCCCGCCGAGCGTATCAATGCGATAGAAACAGTGGTTAGAAAACATATTCCCGAGGTCGAAGTCGAACAAACCGAACCGAGAGTACCGGCATTTCCCTGATATTCAAACAATCATTCATCATACTTCAGCATCTGGAGTATGATGAATATATACCGATCGCATTTCAAAATCCGGCATATTCTGAAATACGATAAATAAATTTACCCGGGTTATTTGTGGTGTTTATCATGACTATCGTGACCATGTCGATGTTGCCCATGTTCGTGCGGATGCCCCGAAACTGCATGTCGAGCATGGTCACTCAACTGCGCATCGAACCACTGGTGTATTGCATCGATAAGCTGCGGCGACTGAGATGAATAGTGAATCTGCGCGCCGTCCGGCAGTTCGAGGTATTCAATCTTAACCTGTCCGGGGCTGGCTGCCTTCAATACGTCCAATCCCGGCATATCCTGACCGTGAATATGCATCGGCCCGGAATAATCTCCCTGACTGAACTCTGCTGAAATTTCCGACAGATGCGCGCGAATCAGTTGAATCTGCTCACTATCCGATTTGTCCTTGGCAATAACCTGCTGAATTCCGCCTTCCGGTATTTTGGAAAAAACATGTACTGTTTTTTCAAGATCAAAAGGCATGACATGTGTCCCGCGCTCCGCAACTTCATCAAGTCTTTTTTCATCGGCGGGCGCCACGGCATAAACAGACATCGAAGCCGGTAGTAACAAAAGCAGAAAAGCTGCAAATAAACGCATGCCTGTTTCCCCTTTGCAGAACGAGAATGACGAACGGTGTTTTGTCAATCCGCACAGAATGAAAACGCCGCGCAATTTCTCTGCGCGGCGTTCATGCGGTTATTTCGCTTCCTTAGCCGTTAAGGAGCCAAGAAATGCCTTGATGTCACGGATCATGCCATGCCCGACATGATCGCGGCCCAGTTGATGTTTTGCCATCAGACGAATAGCTTCATCCAGTGTTTCAACGGAACCGTCATGAAAATAAGGCCCGGTATGAGCGATATTTCTAAGACTCGGCACTTTAAATGCATTTTTGTCGCTTTCAATACCGGTCACTTCGAAACGCCCCATATCCGATGTTTCATAGGGTATGACAAGACCGATTTTTCTGAAGGAATTACCGCCAATGGCAACGCCATTGTGGCAATTGACGCAACCCATGTTAACGAATTTCTTCAGACCCCGTTTCTCGCTTTCATTCAGCGCGTTCTTGTCACCTTTGAGGAAATCATCAAACCGCGACGGCGTCAGCAACGTACGCTCAAAAGCACCAATAGCCACGCCGATATTTTTATACGTTAACGGGTCCTTTTGTTTGCTGAAGGCTTCCGCGAACAAAGTTTTGTACTCATCGATTGCCTTGAGTTTTTTGACAACGGCATCTTCACTCGGCA
>CAZXBP010000069.1:0-13785 GCA_964639015.1 uncultured Nitrosomonas sp. | reverse complement strand
CACCCAATCTCAACCTGATTGAGCGCTATTGGCGATTCTTCAAAAAAGAAATTCTGTATGGCAAGTACTATGAAACCTTTGCCTTGTTCAGGCGAGCTTGCAATGATTTTTTTGCTGCCTCCGAGCGCTATAAGGAAGCGCTACGTTCCTTGTTGACCGATAATTTTCAAATTATCGATAGCGCCCGAGTGCCGAAATTTGAAGTGCAGTGAGTATAATCACATTGATTTGTGGTTAAATGTATCAACGAAGCAAATATTTATTTTTAACTTAATCAGGAGAAATCAGTGGCTAGAGCAAGCGCGCGTCATATTTTGGTCAAGACCGAGGAAGAGTGTAATCAATTAAAAAATGAAATTACGCAGGGTGCAAACTTCGATGAGATTGCTGCTCAGCATTCTTTGTGTCCATCAGGTAAGCAGGGTGGCGAACTGGGAGAGTTTGGTCCAGGACAGATGGTGAAGGAGTTTGATGCAGTCGTTTTCAGCGCTCCTGTAGGCGAAGTGCAAGGTCCGGTAAAAACACAGTTCGGATACCATCTGGTGGAAGTTACTGAGCGCAAGGAATGATTGCACGGTCAATCGTATAGTTTTCGCTGTGTTTACACTGCGGGACAAATAAAAGGGAGCTGAACATGGCTCCCTTTTCCTTTTATTTCTTTAAAGTTTCCGTTTGTTTTCAACATTGATTTATGCAGCATCAAGTATCTGATAAAAAAACACGCTGGCAGCTTGTGAAGGCATTATCGGGTTTTGTCATGCCTTATCGGCGCCAGATTTTCTACAGCCTGGTGGCGTTGTTATTTACGGCGGCAATAACCTTGTCAATCGGGCAAGGTATTCGCCTGCTGATTGACCATGGATTTGCGACGCAATCGAGAATGCTGCTGGGCCAGTATGTACTTATTTTTCTATGTCTGGTGCTGGCGCTTGCGGCAGGTACATTTACGCGTTATTACTGGGTAACCTGGCTAGGTGAGCGTGTTATCGCGGATATACGTTGCAGAGTGTTTAATCATTTGATTCATCTTCATCCGGGATTTTTTGAAAAAAACCGCGGTGCGGAAATTCAGTCCCGGCTTACGGCTGATATGACGCTGCTGCAATCTGTCATTGGTTCTTCGATTTCGTTCGCGTTGCGCAATTTAATCATGATGATCGGCGGCATAATCTGGTTGTTTGTTACCAATGCGAAACTGACAGCCATCGTTTTAATTTGTGTGCCATTGGTAGTTGCGCCGATTTTGATTTTCGGGCGACGCGTGCGCGGGCTGTCCAGGGAAAGTCAGGACAAGGTGGCCGTGGTAGGCGCGTATGTGGGTGAAGTACTGAGTCAGATTAAGACAGTTCAGGCATACAATCATCAACCGTTAGATCAGAAAAAATTCCATGACTATGTTGAAGATGCTTTTGCGGTAGCCAAACGCCGTACTATTCAACGCGCGCTTCTGGTAACTCTGGTCATCATTCTGGTGTTGGGCGCCGTGGGCGCAATGCTTTGGGTCGGTGGTGTCGATGTGATTGAAGGCCGAATCAGCGGAGGCGAGTTGGCTGCGTTTGTATTTTATAGTGTTATCGTGGGTTCTGCAGTGGCTTCGATTTCGGAGGTGATCGGTGAATTGCAGCGTGCTGCTGGTGCAGCTGAGCGCACCATGGAGCTTCTGCGGGTGACAAGTGAAATACAGTCTCCTTCGGTTGCGCAAGCGCTGCCCAAAGTTTCGGGCGCTATAATCATCGACAATCTGTCTTTCGCATATCCGTCGCGCCCGGATGTGCACGCAATTGATCGGCTAACGCTACGGGTGCATTCGGGTGAAACCCTGGCATTGGTCGGGCCCTCGGGAGCGGGCAAATCGACTTTGTTCGATTTGCTGTTAAGGTTTTATGACTGCCAGACGGGAAGTATTAAACTGGATGGTGTTGATATTCGGCAGGCAGATCTTTTTGCGTTGCGCAGATGCTATGCTTTGGTATCGCAAACGCCTGCGCTGTTTTATGGATCAATTTATGATAATCTGCTATACGCTTGTCCGAATGCGACGCAGTCTGAAGTTGAAATGGCTGCAAAATTGGCTCACGCACATGATTTTATCCTCGAGTTACCGCAGGGCTATCAGACACAACTGGGCGACACAGGGCAGGGTCTCTCAGGCGGGCAGAAGCAGCGATTAGCGATCGCACGCGCGATTCTGGCAGATGCTCCGATATTATTACTGGATGAGGCAACCAGTGCGCTGGATGCGCAAAGTGAATACTGGATACAGCAGGCACTTGAGCAATTAATGATTAACCGAACCACAATCGTTATTGCGCATCGATTATCTACGGTACAGGCGGCAGACCGCATAGCAATACTTAATCAAGGACGTCTGGAGGCTATCGGCACGCATGCCGAGTTGATGGTTGCAAACCAATTATATTTTCAGTTGGCCTCCCTGCAGTTCAAATCGACGTAAAGTTTCGCTTAGAAGCATAACAAATACGCGTTTGCGTTTCAGTATGATTTGCGATATCAAAGCAAAATAAATACCTATAGCATTCTGGCGTTAATGTTAGCATTGACTGGTTATGGATATCAGTTTAAAATTCCGCCTTTTTATGGCGTACAGAAAGGTCGTCTTGCTCCAGGATAAAGTTAATGTCATCTTGGATAACGGTTAAACCACTACAGACGGTTTTGCGCTGGCAGCTATTGAGCACGACAATCATCACGATTGGATTGGCCGCGATATATGGTGCTGAAGTAGCTGTATCGGCATTGCTGGGAGGAATGGTCAGCGTAATCTCCTCAGCAGTATTTGCAGTGATCGTTTCTCGTCATAAGGGATACACGGTTGGAGGGACAATCAGAACAGCACTGAGAGCCGAAGCAGTGAAAATTTCGGTGATCGTTCTTTTGCTCTGGCTCGTGTTTAAGGTGTATGAAAATGTCAATGCTATCGCATTCATAGGGATGTTTATCCTGACAGTCATCATGCACAGCATGGCACTGTTTGTGTCAGAAAAAAATAAACAAGAAATAACATAATCAGATAAATAATATATATCTTACAAGTAGGCAGTGATGGCAGCAGATACAGAGCTTACCCCAACTAAATATATCGATCATCATTTGACGCACATGACCGTACAGGTCAAAGAAGGCGCGTTCTGGACATTGCATCTGGATACGCTGGTGACGTCAATAATTTTGGGCATCATTGGCATGGGTTGCGTGTGGCTAGTGGTGCGCAGAGCAACTTCGGGCGTTCCAAGCAAGCGCCAGGCTTTTGTCGAGTTAATGATAGAATTCATCGACAATGAGGTAAAAAATACTTTTCATGGCAACCGGCATGTGTTTGTTGCGCCGACGGCGTTGACGATATTTGTCTGGGTATTGTTAATGAATACCATGGACATTATGCCCATTGATATTACAGCCTGGGTCACGGAAAATGTCTTTGGCCTGCATTACTGGAAGATAGTTCCGACAACTGATGTCAATACCACTTTTGCGCTTGCATTAACTATCTGGTTCCTGATGATTTTCTTTAGCGTGAAAGTTAAAGGACTGGGGGGATGGATGCACGAGTTGTTTTGTACGCCATTCGGAAAAAATCCATTATTGTGGATCTTGAATCTGCTGTTTAATTTCATCGAATATGTTTCAAAACCGCTTTCCCATTCGTTGCGTTTGTTTGGCAATATTTATGCGGGTGAAATTATATTCCTGTTAATTGGAATGTGGGCTGCAACAGGAGTGGCGGGTGCATTTTTTGGTGTGATACTCGGTGCTGGCTGGGCAATATTTCATATATTGATCGTGACTTTGCAGGCGTTCATATTTATGATGCTGGCTGTTGTGTATATCTCAATGGCGCATGAGTCGCATTAATTTATTTTTTGTTACAAGTCATTAATCTTAACTAAAGGAAATAGGCATGGAGAATGTAGAATATTTGGCACTGATTCAAGCATATACGGGAATTGGTATTGGTTTGATGATAGGATTGGGCGCGGCTGGGGCATGTATCGGCGTGGGTGTGATGTGTAGCCGTTTCCTTGAGGGCGCTGCTCGTCAGCCCGAAATGATTCCAACGCTGCAGGGCAAGGTGTTTCTGTTGCTGGGCCTGACTGATGCTTCATTCATTATTGCTGTTGGTTTGGCTATGCTTTTTGCATTTGGAAATCCATTGCTTGCAGTGATTCAGTAAAACAAAATCTAAGAACCAATATGGGTTGGTTATGAATATAAATTTTACATTAATTTCTCAGGCATTAGCATTCTCAACGTTTATCTGGTTTACTGTTAAGTTTGTTTGGCCGCCGTTATTGCGCGCTATTGAGGAGCGTCAAAAAACAATCGCTGATGGTTTGGCGGCAGGTGAGCGTGGGCGGCATGAACTCGATCTGGCCAGTCAACGGGCAACAGATATTTTGAAAGAAGCGAAGCAACAGGCATCTGATGTAATTCTCCAGGCAGAGAAACGTGCTTCGGAGATTGTAGAAGAAGCTAAGCGTGCAGCAAAAGAAGAAGGCGATCGCATTATTTCTGGTGCAAAAGCCGAGATCAGTCATGAAATATTCAGTGCAAAAGAGGCGTTGCGGCAACATGCCGCTAATTTGGCGATAGTGGGAGCTGAAAAAATACTTCGAAAAGAGGTGGACGCAAAAGTGCATGCAGATATGTTGGCGTCAATTGAGGAAGATCTAAGTAATGGCTGAAGCAGTTACAGTGGCAAGGCCTTATGCTGATGCAGTCTTTAAACTGGCTGTGGCCAGAGATGCATTGGTCCAATGGTCCGAAATGTTGCGCGATGCAGCAGATATAACAGAAAATGAAAGTATCCAGGCGCTGATAGGTAATCCAGTAGTAACTTCGCAGCAGTTGGGTGAATTGTTACTCGAGATTGGCAAAAAGCAATTCAATGAAGATGGGCGTAAATTCTTGCGCATACTCGCAGAAAATGGTCGAGTAGGCTTGCTCCCGCAAATTCGATATTTGTTTGAACAACTGAAAGCTCAGCATGATGGTGTTCTCGATGCAAATATTGTATCTGCCTTTGAGGTGAGTAGTAATCAGCTAAAAAAATTGATCGGTGCATTAGAGCAAAAATTCAAGCGTAAAGTAGAAGCCAAGGTACGAGTAGATCCCGGGTTGATCGGCGGTGTTATAGTTGAAATCGGCGATGAAATATTTGACGCTTCTGTGCGTGGTAAGCTTGAAGCAATGGCGAATGCCCTTAAAAGCTAGGAGTTAAATGAAATGCAGTTAAATCCATCCGAAATCAGCGAACTGATTAAAAACAGGATAGAAGGACTTGCTGATACAGCAGAGGTTCGTACGCAGGGAACTATCGTATCAGTTACAGACGGTATTGTGCGTATACATGGCTTGTCTGATGTGATGCAGGGGGAAATGCTTGAGTTTCCGGGTAATACATTTGGACTGGCACTTAATCTGGAAAGAGATTCAGTTGGCGCTGTAATTATGGGGGCCTATGAGCACATTTCAGAAGGTGATGCGGTAAAGTGCACCGGAAGAATTCTGGAGGTACCGGTAGGGGACGGATTGCTGGGGCGTGTTGTTAATGCGCTGGGTCAGCCCATTGATGGGAAAGGACCTATCACTGCTGAGCGATCTGAGCCGATTGAAAAAATAGCGCCGGGTGTTGTTTGGCGTAAATCGGTGGATCAACCGGTGCAAACAGGTCTAAAGTCAGTGGATTCGATGGTGCCGGTGGGAAGAGGTCAGCGCGAATTGATTATTGGCGATCGGCAGACTGGCAAAACTGCAGTTGCGATTGATGCGATTATCAATCAAAAAGGCCAGAATATGTTTTGCATATATGTGGCAATCGGTCAAAAAGCTTCGTCAATTGCAAATGTTGTGCGTAAACTTGAAGAGTTTGGTGCAATGAAATATACCATTGTCGTCGCTGCGACAGCGTCAGAGTCAGCTGCGATGCAATTTATCGCACCCTATTCGGGCTGTACAATGGGCGAGTATTTTCGCGATAAAGGACAGGACGCACTGATAGTTTATGATGATTTGACGAAACAGGCCTGGGCTTACCGACAAATCTCGCTCCTGTTAAGAAGGCCGCCCGGACGTGAAGCGTATCCTGGAGATGTTTTTTACTTGCACTCCCGCTTATTAGAGCGTGCGGCCCGCGTTAATGCGGAGTATGTGGAAAGAAATACGAACGGAGCTGTAAAAGGGAAAACAGGTTCACTGACTGCGTTACCGATTATTGAGACACAGGCGGGTGACGTGACGGCGTTTGTGCCGACTAACGTGATTTCCATTACCGATGGACAGATTTTTCTGGAAACGGATTTGTTTAATGCAGGCATACGTCCGGCGATCAACGCAGGTGTGTCGGTTTCACGTGTTGGTGGTGCGGCACAGACGAAAGTGATCAAGAAACTGGGGGGCGGTATTCGTTTGGCGCTGGCTCAGTATCGCGAATTGGCTGCATTTGCACAGTTTGCATCAGATTTGGATGATGCGACGAGAAAACAGCTTGATCGCGGTAAAATGGCGACAGAGCTGATGAAACAACCCCAATACGCAACCTTAAGTGTTTCCGAGATGGCATTGACATTGTTTGCGATTAACAATGGTTATTATGACGATGTTGAGGTAAATAGAGCGTTGGCTTTTGAGGCAGCCTTGAAAAGTTATATCCGCGGTCAGCACGGATCAATTTTGGATAAAATAGAAAGCACAAAAGACCTGGATGCGGAAACAGAAAGCAGTCTAAAGGCTGCGATTGAAGAATTTAAAAAGAACGGAACATACTAGGTCATGGCTGGCAGCAGAGAGATTCGCAATAAAATCAAGAGTGTAAAAAATACGCAAAAAATTACGCGCGCGATGGAAATGGTGGCCGCGTCTAAAATGCGCAAAGCACAGGATCGAATGAAAAAAGCCAGGCCCTACGGAGAGAAAATTCGGAATGTAGCAGCGCATATGAGTAAAGCAAATACGGAATACCGTCATCCATTCCTGATTGAACGCGATACTGTTAAGCGCATAGGCATTATAGTGGTTACATCGGATAAAGGTCTGTGTGGTGGTTTAAATACGAATGTGCTTCGTCGCACTCTGGCCGAGATGAAAAAGTGGCAGAATGAAGGCGAAGAAATTGAGGTTTGCTGCATAGGAAATAAAGGCCTCGGTTTTATGAGTCGTATCAGGGCAAACATCATTTCTCAAGTTGTAGGCCTGGGTGACACACCTGATATGGAAAGGCTTATTGGTGCAGTAAAAGTGGTTCTCGATGGTTATACTGAAGATCGATTTGACAGGGTTTATATTTTTTATAATCGCTTTGTGAATACCATGAAACAAGAGCCGGCAATGGAGAAACTGCTGCCTTTGGCAGATGAAAAGATGCAGTCGTCAGGGTCTGAATCATCCTCCAAAGTGACGTGGGATTATATCTATGAGCCGGAAGCTAAACCTGTAATTGATGATGTCATGGTACGTTACGTGGAGGCGCTTATTTATCAAGCGCTAACAGAAAATATGGCATCCGAGCAATCAGCAAGAATGGTGGCAATGAAAGCCGCATCAGATAACGCTGGCAATGTTATTGATGAATTGACGTTGATATATAATAAATCACGACAAGCAGCAATTACCAAAGAATTGTCCGAGATCGTGGGTGGCGCAGCAGCAGTTTAAAACTAAAAGTATTTGGGATAAAACAATGAGTCAAGGAAAAATTGTTCAGTGTATTGGTGCGGTTGTAGACGTTGAATTTGATCGAGGATCCATACCAAAGGTTTATGACGCGTTGACCATGGATGGATCTGAGCTGACATTGGAAGTGCAGCAGCAGTTAGGTGATGGAGTCGTGCGAACAATTGCATTGGGATCTTCAGACGGATTGCGGCGTGGCATGGTCGTAAAAAATACTGGTGCTCAAATAAAAGTGCCGGTAGGAACCAAAACACTGGGCAGAATTATGGATGTTTTGGGAAGACCCATTGATGAGATGGGCGATATCGGAGCCGAACAAGTAATGTCTATTCATCGCAAAGCACCTGCTTTTGATGAATTGTCAGCTTCAACCGAGTTACTGGAAACTGGAATTAAAGTTATCGATTTGATTTGTCCATTCGCAAAAGGCGGTAAAGTTGGATTATTCGGCGGCGCTGGCGTTGGAAAAACAGTCAATATGATGGAACTCATACGCAACATTGCAATTGAGCATAGCGGATATTCCGTATTTGCAGGTGTTGGCGAAAGAACACGTGAAGGAAATGATTTCTATCACGAAATGAAAGACTCCAATGTATTGGACAAGGTCGCTTTAGTTTATGGTCAAATGAATGAGCCGCCAGGAAACAGGCTGCGCGTAGCACTGACCGGACTAACAATGGCTGAAGCTTTCCGAGATGAAGGAAGAGACGTTCTGTTCTTCGTGGATAATATTTATCGCTATACACTGGCTGGAACAGAAGTGTCGGCATTGCTTGGACGCATGCCTTCGGCGGTGGGGTATCAACCAACGCTGGCTGAAGAAATGGGGCGTCTTCAAGAACGCATTACTTCCACGAAAACGGGTTCGATTACATCAATACAAGCTGTTTATGTACCTGCGGACGATTTGACTGATCCTTCGCCAGCGACAACTTTCGGTCATCTGGATGCAACAGTCGTATTGTCGCGTGACATCGCATCGCTGGGTATTTACCCTGCGGTTGATCCGCTTGACTCTACCTCCAGACAACTCGATCCTCTTGTTGTAGGCGAAGAACATTACAACACCGCACGTCAGGTGCAGCAAACCCTGCAACGTTATAAAGAGTTGAGAGATATCATTGCAATTCTGGGTATGGATGAACTGTCAGCGGAAGATAAGCTTGCTGTCAGCCGTGCGCGCAAGATACAAAGATTCTTGTCACAACCATTCAATGTGGCGGAAGTATTTACGGGATCCCCTGGCAAATATGTGTCGTTGAAGGAAACCATTAAGGGCTTCAAAGGTATAGTGACCGGGGAATATGATGATCTGCCTGAGCAAGCCTTTTATATGGTTGGTGGAATAGAAGAAGCCGTCGAGAAAGCTAAAAACATTCAATAAAACGGATAAAATAAATGGGTACCATTTTTCATCTTGATATCGTTAGTGCAGAGGAATCGATATATTCAGGGCCAGTTGAGTTTCTGGTTGCTCCAGCGCAAATGGGGGAACTGGGTATTTATCCACGCCATACGCCTTTGTTAACCCGAATAAAATCCGGGATGGTGCGTATAAAAGCGCAATTAAAAGATGAAGAGCTGATTTATGTTTCGGGTGGAATGCTTGAAGTACAACCCGATGTGGTGACGATTCTTGCCGACACTGCTATTCGGAGTCATGATCTGGACGAGGCAAAGGCCATAGAAGCAAAGCGTGTTGCTGAAGAAGCCATGAAGGACAAAGCTTCAGAACTGGATTACGCAAAAGCGCAGGCTGAATTGATGGAAGCTGTTTCTCAGTTAGCAGCTATTGATAAATTGAGAAAACGGAGACATTAGTACACTGTCTGGTTAGATTAAAAAGGGCGACAATTAAGGTCGCCTTTTTTTTTATCATGTTTAACGATCTCGAATTACCCTGATTTTAGTTGTCAGATCGATTACAGATTAATTCGGGAAACCGATAGAATATAAATTTAACCTACTTAATGACGCAAATGACATCGAAACTGCATATCGTGATACTGGCTGCTGGTATTGGTAAACGCATGAAGTCGTCATTGCCGAAAGTACTGCATGAATTGGCTGGAAGACCGATGCTTGCGCATGTATTGGAATCTGCGCGGGCATTGCAGCCAGATCGGGTTTGTGTGGTTATAGGGCATGGCGGTGAACAGATCATGGAACGTTTTAGCACAAGCGACCTTATATGGATTAAACAGGAGCCGCAGCTTGGTACGGGCCATGCATTATTGCAGGCCTTGCCAGAACTTGATGAAGAAGGAACAACTCTGGTTTTGTATGGTGATGTTCCATTGGTGCAGCCGGAAACACTCAGCAGACTTGTACAGACAGATTTGGAAGAAATGTGTGCCATACTTACAACAAAACTTGAGAACCCCTACGGCTACGGCCGAATTATAAGAGATAAAGACACGCAAGCGATAACGTGCATTGTTGAGCAAAAAGATGCGAATGAAATGCAACGGGCAGTTAATGAAATCAATACGGGAATAATGCACATTCCTAATCGGAAATTGCATGCGTGGTTGCCGATACTCAAAAATGATAATGCGCAAAAGGAATATTACCTGACCGACCTGATTAAAATGGCTGTCGCTGAAAATATTCCGATCGTATCTGCGCAGCCGCATCACAATTGGGAAATCCTGGGTGTCAATAGCCGTGCTCAAATGGCGGATTTAGAGCGCATTTATCAGAAAGAAAGTGCGAGCAGATTACTCGAAGACGGTGTGACGTTATATGATCCATCGCGCATTGATATTCGTGGCCGACTGGAATGTGGCAGTGACGTAGAGATTGATGTCAACTGCCTGTTTGAGGGCCATGTAAAATTAGGAAACAGCGTAAAAATAAAGGCGAATTGTATATTAAGCAATGTTTCGGTATCGGATGGCACCATTATTCATCCTTTCTCGCATATCGAAAATTCGGAAATAGGTAAGAACTGCAGAATCGGTCCTTATTCGAGAATACGTCCGAACACAAATCTTAATGACAATGTGCACATTGGAAACTTCGTGGAAGTCAAGCAAAGCGCTATAGCTGCTGGCAGTAAAGTAAATCACTTGAGTTATATCGGTGATACCGTCATGGGAAAAAATGTCAACATCGGGGCTGGTACGATTACATGTAACTACGATGGCGCGCATAAACATCAGACGATAATTGAAGATAATGTTTTTATCGGCTCGGATACACAGCTGGTTGCACCGGTAAAAATTTCGCAGGGGACGACCATCGGCGCAGGCTCAACAATTACCAAGGATACACCGGAAAATGAATTGACTTTATCAAGAGTCAGGCAAGTGACATTGACAGGATGGAAACGTCCGTCAAAGCATAAATGATAAAACAGAATTTAGGTCACACAAGGGTAAAAGGAGCTTGAAATGTGCGGTATTGTTGGCGCAATTGCTGAAAAAAATATAGTTCCGGTGCTGTTGGATGGATTATTCAGCCTGGAATATCGAGGCTATGATTCCGCCGGTCTGGTGATTACCAATAACGGTCTGCAAAGACTTCGCACGGCTGGCCGTGTAGCGGAATTGGAAAAAAAAGTTGCCGAACAGAACACCAGCGGGTTTGCAGGTATCGCGCATACACGCTGGGCTACACATGGAGAACCATCTGAACGTAATGCGCACCCGCATCTTTCCAGCAGAGAATCGAAAATAGCTGTGGTCCATAACGGAATTATCGAGAATCATGAAATCATGCGTAAGCAGCTGCAGAATGAAGGTTTTCAATTTGATTCAGATACCGATACTGAAGTTATTGCACATTTAATCGCGTTTCATTTGAGAAAATCCGATAGCTTGCTGAATGCGGTGAGTCAGTCAATTTCGCAATTGCAGGGCGCCTATGCGATAGCGGTGATAGAAGAAAGCCACCCGGAACGGATTGTCGTTGCCCGTAACGGCGCACCGTTGCTGCTCGGCTTGGGAGAAAATGGCAATTATGCCGCTTCCGATGCTTCAGCCTTGTTAAAAACGACGCGAAATATGGTGTATCTGGAAGATGGCGATATCGCTGAACTTTACAGAGATCGTTACGCTGTTTATGAATGCAAAAATGGAATTCTCAGTCCGGAGATTAATCGTCCGGTACATCAAAGTGATTTGACCTGCGATGCAATTGATTTAGGGCCATATGATCACTTTATGCAAAAAGAAATTTTTGAGCAGCCCGGCGCGGTGGCTAACACGCTGGAAATGGTGCTTAATGCCCAAGCTATTTCCCCCGGATTATTTGGTAGTGCTGCGGAAAAGATTTTTTCACAAACAAAGGGCCTGCTGATATTGGCCTGTGGCACCAGCTATCATGCCGGACTGGTAGCCCGCTACTGGCTGGAAACCATGGCAGGCTTACCCTGCACTGTTGAAATAGCCAGTGAATATCGTTACCGTGACCCTATAGCGGATGCGAATACGCTCGTGGTCGGCATATCACAATCCGGCGAAACAGCGGACACGCTGGCAGCCATGAGTTACGCAAAAACGCTTGGCCACCTGCATAGCCTGGCGATCTGTAATGTGGCTGAAAGCGCACTGATCAGACAGACCGACCTGCGTTTTCTGACTCGTGCCGGTCCTGAAATCGGTGTTGCTTCAACAAAGGCGTTCACCACGCAACTGGCGTCACTACTTTTGCTGACCACTGTGCTGGCGAAAATGCGAAATAAATTGCCCCCTGAGAAGGAAGCATCTGTGATCGCGGCGCTGCGCCATTTGCCCGCAGCGTTGCAATCAACCTTGCAGATAGAACCGGAAGTGCAGGAATGGTCGCAACGATTTTCGGAAAAGCGGCATGCGTTATTTCTCGGACGTGGCGTGCATTACCCGATAGCGATGGAAGGCGCATTGAAGCTTAAGGAAATTTCATATATTCATGCCGAAGCTTATGCATCGGGTGAATTGAAGCACGGACCGCTGGCGCTGGTGGACAGAGAAATGCCCGTGGTAGCCATAGCACCGAATGATCAGCTGCTGAGCAAATTGAAATCAAATTTACAGGAAGTACATGCGCGCGGCGGCGAGCTGTATGTGTTCGCAGATGCCGATACGCAAATCGAGGAAAGTGATCAGCTTCACGTCATAAGGCTTGCAGAGCATGCAGGAATTCTGAGCCCGATTCTGCATACGATTCCACTGCAATTACTGGCCTATCATGTGGCGCTGGTAAAAGGCACTGATGTGGATAAACCGCGTAACCTCGCCAAAGCGGTAACGGTGGAATGATGAAAGCCTCAGAGTTTTTCCATTTTAGCCTGATCGGCAGACTGTCCCGCTGAAGCACTGGGCGACTACTTTATCCCGGACTGATGCAGTGGTAAGATAAGTCATTCCACATCAAAGAGAAAGATATCCATGGCTGGTCATAGTAAATGGGCTAATATCAAGCATAAAAAAGCGGCGCAGGATGCCAAGCGTGGCAAGATTTTTACCCGGCTTATCAAGGAAATTACCGTAGCAGCCCGTCTGGGTGGCGCTGAGCCGGACAGTAACCCTCGCTTACGATTGGCAATGGACAAGGCGTATAGCCACAACATGCCGAAAGATAATGTGGAACGCGCCATCAAACGTGGCAGCGGTGATCTTGAAGGCGTGAATTATGAAGAAATTCGTTACGAAGGTTATGGTGTTTCGGGTGCTGCGGTCATGGTTGATTGCATGACGGACAACCGCATGCGAACAGTATCCGATGTGCGGCATGCCTTCACCAAATATGGTGGTAATCTGGGAACCGATGGATCGGTCGCCTTTTTATTCAAGCATTGCGGGCAATTTCTTTTTGCACCGGGCACCAGCGAGGAAAAACTCATGGATGCCGCCCTGGACGCTGGCGCCGAGGATGTTATTACCCATGAGGACGGGAGTATAGAAGTCATCACAGCGCCGTATGAATTCGTAACCGCGAAGGAATCTTTGGAAAAAGCAGGATTCATCGCCGAGATAGCCGAAGCGACAATGAAACCGATCAATGAAACGGTTTTAACTGGCGATGATGCAGTCAAAATGCAGAAACTGCTGGATGCACTGGAGAGTCTCGATGATGTGCAGGCCGTTTATACCACCGCAGTACTTGAAG
>CAZXBP010000068.1:0-14038 GCA_964639015.1 uncultured Nitrosomonas sp. | reverse complement strand
AGAAGCTGGTATTAAAGGCTGACGGCTGGGATGACTGGGATGAAGAAGACGATGACGAAGACGATGAAGATGATGATGATTAATTAGGTCGTTGTAAGTAAGATGTTAGGCGCAATCCTGATGCGGTGTGTGAATGTATCAGGATTGCGCGATGCCTGTTTTATGAAAATACCGCAGATCAAAATATTGCAAGTAGATCAATATAAATCTGCAAATTACTAAACTAATTTGCAGAACATGGTTTTCTGAAACCATTGTCAGAGTTTGAAGTATCTTCACAATAAAAAATATTGTTAATAAGCGGTATCCACTTTTATAAAAGTTTTCTCAGTGTCAGACAAATTTGAAAAAAATAAGAATTATGCTGGTAGACTGGGCTATAGCTATCGACGTAATCTACGTGAGCGTTTAATAGAGTCAATATTGTTTTTGTCAGCTGCGCTTTCTGTTGTCATCATGTTGTCGATTGTTGTGATGCTCGTGAAAGAATCATTTATCTTTTTTCAACAAGTTTCGTTATGGGATTTTTTGACAGATACACAGTGGACGCCACTATTTGATGATGCGCATTATGGGATTTTGCCTTTGGTTGCAGGCACAGTTGTCAGCTCAGCAGTTGCATTACTTGTCGCTTTGCCGCTGGGAACTATAATCGCCATATATCTTTCAGAATTCGCTCCATTTTCAGTACGTGAAATTGCCAAACCTTTTTTAGAATTGTTAGGCGGAATACCCACTGTTGTTTACGGTTATTTCGCCCTGCTATTTGTAACCCCGCTTTTACAGATGGTATTTCCAACATTGCCCGGGTTCAGCTTATTATCAGCGGGGCTGGTAATGGGTATTATGATAATTCCATACGTTAGCTCAATGACCGAAGATGCAATGCGAGCCGTGCCCATGCACTTGCGAGAAGGATCTTATGCAATGGGGGCGACAAGATTTCAGACAGCAATTCGTGTTGTAATGCCAGCCGCATTCTCCGGTATCGCTGCAGCGTATATTCTCGGAATATCACGTGCTGTGGGAGAAACCATGGTCGTAGCAATTGCTGCTGGAATGCAGCCTAACCTTACTTGGAATCCCATGGAGCCAGCGGCAACGATTACGGCTTATATAGTACAAGTAAGTCTGGGGGATCTGCCTCATGGCAGTGTAGGCTATCAAACGATTTTTGCTGCTGGACTTACTTTGTTATTGATGACACTTGTTTTCAATATTATTGGTCATGTGCTGCGGAAACGTTACCGCGAAATTTATTGATGATTAAGTGATTTGATCAATCAATTAATGCCATGAAGAAAGCAGATGATCTGAACGAACTGAGAAGAATAATCGGAAAGCATAAGCGCTGGGATCTACTTTTCATGATTACCGGCATTATCGCTTTAATGATTGCCATATTGACGTTTATTGCGTTATTTACACAAATGCTGGTTGATGGCATGCCGAGATTATCCTGGGATTTTTTTACTTCGTTTCCATCGCGTCGTGCTGAATCTGCTGGAATATTATCGGCCTGGGTTGGTACCACGCTGGTCATGCTGGTTACTGCTGCTACTGCAGTTCCGCTTGGAGTCGGCGCGGGTGTTTATTTAGAGGAATACGCGCCAAAAAACATATTTACGGAAATTCTGGAAATTAATGTAACCAACCTTGCCGGCGTTCCTTCAATTATCTATGGCCTGCTTGCCCTGGGATTATTTGTATATCAATTAGGACTTGGGCAAAGTATTTTGTCTGCAGGCCTGGCTTTGGCGTTATTGATCTTGCCGGTTGTTATTGTGGCAACACGGGAGGCAATAAGGTCGATACCCGTCGCCATACGCGAAGGTGCATATGCGCTCGGTGCAACCAAGTGGCAGACGGTGTATGATCATTTGCTGCCTTATTCTTCGGCAGGTATATTGACGGGAATTATCATTGGACTTGCGCGTGCGATTGGCGAGACTGCGCCTATTATTACAATTGGCGCGTTGACGTTCATTGCTTTTTTGCCACCTTCGCCGATAATCGAAGAATTTCCGTATGTCTCATTTGAATGGCTAACTGCGCCATTCACCGTAATGCCTATACAGATGTTTAACTGGGTTTCGCGTCCTGAAGAAGCATTTCAACTGAATGCGGCAGCAGCAGGGCTTGTTTTGGTAGTAATGACGCTAACGATGAATGGATTGGCGATTTATTTGCGCTATCGGATGCGCAAAAACATTAAGTGGTAAAAAATGCAAACTAGTGCAGATTTAATTCAATATAAATCGCATGTCAAAGCTTTGAATTTTTATTATGGCGCATTTCATGCGCTTAAAAATATAGATATGGCGTTGCATGCGAACAAGATTACGGCCCTTATTGGGCCTTCCGGTTGTGGTAAATCGACTTTCTTGCGTTGCTTTAATCGAATGCATGATCTTTACCCCGGCAATCGATATGACGGAGAAATTATTTTACATCCTGATCATGTGAATATTTTGTCACATAAAGTTGATCCCATCGAGGTACGTATGCGTATCAGCATGGTTTTTCAGAAACCCAATCCTTTTCCAAAATCGATTTACGAAAATGTGGCTTATGGATTACGTGTCAGAGGGATTAGGCAAAGAGCTGTTCTTGATGAAAAAGTAGAAAATGCGTTGCGAAATTCTGCATTATGGGATGAAGTTAAAGATCGAATGAATGATCTGGCGTTTAATCTTTCAGGCGGACAGCAGCAAAGACTATGCATTGCTCGTGCACTGGCGACAGATCCAGAAATTCTGTTATTTGATGAACCGACTTCAGCACTGGACCCGATCGCAACGGCCAGTATCGAAGAACTAATCGCGGATTTGAAAGATAAAGTTACGATTTTGATCGTGACACACAACATGCAACAGGCTGCCAGGGTGTCTGATTTTACAGCATATATGTATCTCGGCGAATTAATCGAATTTGATGAAACCGATACAATCTTTATTAAACCCAAACACAAACAAACTGAAGATTATATTACGGGGCGCTTTGGCTGATTCGATTCGAAAGGAAAGATGTGCGCAATAGCGTATTGATTGGCAGAATCAGTCAGTTGTTCAAAAAATATTTTTAGTGTTTGTTCTTGAAAGTAAGCGAATAATTGATTTTTTAATCCCTTTTTACAAAGCTTAAATAGGATATTCGCAAATCCAAGATGATTGACTACTTTATTAATCAAGGGTAGCATCGCCCCTTTTGAGAAAAACAAGGAAATGAGAATGCGAAACAAGCTCGTGGCCGGCAACTGGAAAATGCACGGTAACTTGAAAGAAAATGGCGCATTACTTGAAGCATTAATTTCAAACATGCCAAAGCCTGGAAACAATACCAGATATGCCGTTTGCGTGCCTTTTCCTTATCTCGCGTCGGTACAAACATCACTCCGGAATACATACATTGACTGGGGTGCGCAAAACATTAGTCAATATGATAAGGGTGCCTATACGGGGGAAGTGTCGGCTGATATGCTTATTGACTTTGGGTGCACATACGTTATTGTCGGACATTCAGAAAGAAGAATGCTGTTTGGCGAGACCAGCCAGATCGTGGCTGAGAAATATTCAGCCGCTCAACGTGCCGGACTGATTCCAATACTTTGTGTTGGCGAAACATTGGAGCAACGTGATTCAGATATCACGGAACAGGTCATTGACGAACAATTAAAAGCTGTTATTGCACTGACCGGCGTTGAGTCATTGGCAAAGGCAGTGATTGCCTATGAGCCTGTATGGGCGATTGGAACAGGAAAAACAGCTACGCCACAACAGGCACAAGACATACATCAATTCATTAGAAAAGGTATTGCTGCACAAAATCAAGAAATCGCAGAAAGCCTGCCTATCTTGTATGGCGGTAGCGTCAAAGCGAATAATGCGGAGGAACTCTTTGACATGCCGGATATAGATGGCGGCTTGATCGGAGGTGCCTCACTTATTTCAGAAGATTTTGTTGCGATTTGCAGCGCAATTAAAAGTTAATTTATCGGAGTTACGCGTTGGAAACCTTGGTTTGGTCTGTACATGTTATTTTAGCAGTGGTGCTCATCGTGCTTGTATTATTGCAACATGGTAAGGGCGCTGATATGGGGGCTGCTTTTGGCAGTGGGTCGGCGGGAAGCCTGTTTGGGGCGACCGGTTCTGCAACTTTTTTAAGTAGAATGACCGGTATCATTGCTGCGATGTTTTTTATTACCAGTATGAGTCTGACATATTTATCCATGAATCGCACGGAGGATCTTGGTCTAATGGGTCTCATAGAGGACGCGTTAGAAAGCCCGGGAGAGGAATCGGTACAGCAAACTGAACCCGATGCCGGCGTCGAGAAAATTCCAGATTTTGATGATGCAGAGGGCGCATCGCGAGCAAATCAAGTTCCTAACTAAAATATTTAAAAACAGGATCGCTGGCATCGAAACTGATGATTTGCGGCCGACGTGGTGGAATTGGTAGACACGCCGTCTTGAGGGGGCGGTGGCGAAAGCTGTGCGAGTTCGAGTCTCGCCGTCGGCACCAGTTATCTTTTTTATTAAAATAGCAGCATGAATATTGCTGAATCATTAATAGGTTTTAAAGTAGAATACACCTATGATTGAAAATTATTTTCCTATCCTTTTGTTTTTGATTGTCGGTTTTGTCGTTGGTGCCGGCTGTATGTTAGGTGGTTGGCTTATGGCGCCAAACCGTCCTGATAAAGAAAAACTGTCGGCGTATGAGTGTGGCTTTGATGCATTTGAAGACGCACGTATGAAGTTCGATGTACGCTATTATTTAGTTGCGATTTTGTTTATTTTGTTTGATCTGGAAATCGCTTTTCTTTTTCCTTGGGCAATTGTGCTTGATGAAATCGGCTTGTTTGGATTTATTGCGATGATGGTGTTTCTTGGCATCTTGGTTGTCGGTTTCGTTTATGAATGGGTGCGCGGCGCATTAGAGTGGGATTAAAGCAATGAGTATAGAAGGCGTCTTAGAAAAAGGATTCATCACAACGAAACTGGATTCGGTAATTAATTGGGGTCGTACAGGCTCAATGTGGCCAATGACATTCGGTTTGGCGTGTTGCGCTGTGGAAATGATGCAGACCGGGGCTTCCCGTTATGATCTGGATCGGTTTGGTATCGTATTCCGTCCTAGTCCGCGGCAGTCGGATGTCATGATTGTTGCCGGCACATTATGCAATAAAATGGCTCCCGCGCTGAGAAAGGTATATGATCAAATGGCTGAACCGCGTTGGGTCATTTCCATGGGGTCTTGCGCAAACGGAGGCGGTTACTACCATTACTCATATTCAGTAGTTCGTGGGTGTGATCGAATTGTTCCTGTCGATATTTACGTTCCGGGTTGTCCGCCAACAGCTGAAGCGCTGCTATATGGGATTATACAGTTACAAAATAAAATCAATCGTACCAATACGATAGCAAGGTAGCGCCTGTCATGAATAGCACACATCTGGAAAATTTGGGAAATGCACTTAAAGAAGCTTTGGCAGGACGTTTGGTCAGTTTGCATCATTTTTTCGATGAATTGACGCTGGTTGTTCGAGCTAAAGATATAAACGCGGTGTGTGAAGTGTTGCGTGATCATGAAAATTTCCGCTTTGATACGTTGATAGATTTATGTGGCGTTGATTATTTAACCTATGGCGATGAAAAAACAGCGATTGGTCAACCCGAAGGAAGAAGATACGCAATTGTTTATCATTTGCTATCAGTCAGTTTGAACCAAAGACTGCGGGTAAAAGTATTTGCTGAAGATAACGAGTTTCCAATAATAAATTCTGTAGTTGACATCTGGCCCGCAGCTGATTGGTTTGAGCGTGAGGCGTTTGATCTATATGGAATTGTTTTTCCAGGCCATACTGATTTAAGGCGTTTGTTGACCGACTATGGGTTTGTGGGTAATCCGTTTCGGAAAGATTTTCCACTGTCCGGTTATGTTGAGATGCGATACGATGAAGATCAGAAGCGTGTTATCTATCAGCCAGTAACAATAGAACCGCGCGAAATAACTCCGCATGTAATCCGCGAAGAGAATTATGGTGATAGCCATTGAATATCGCGTTTGGGGCTTATCTGAAAAGTAACTGAATTTTTATGAAAACATGGCAGAAATAAGAAATTACACCATGAATTTCGGGCCACAGCATCCTGCAGCGCATGGTGTGTTGCGGTTGGTACTGGAATTGGATGGTGAAGTAGTCAGGCGCGCTGATCCGCATATTGGATTGTTACATCGGGCAACCGAGAAGCTTGCCGAAAATAAAACATTCCTGCAGTCGGTTCCTTACATGGATCGCCTGGATTATGTTTCCATGATGGTCAACGAACACGCCTATGTCATGGCCATAGAAAAGCTTTTACAGATAGAAGTTCCTGTTAGAGCGCAGTATATCCGGGTCATGTTTGATGAGATTACGCGGATATTGAATCACTTGCTCTGGATTGGCGCCCATGCGCTGGATGTGGGGGCGATGACTATGTTTCTTTATGCATTTCGTGAACGAGAAGATCTCATGGACTGCTACGAAGCAGTATCCGGAGCGAGAATGCACGCGGCTTATTATCGCCCTGGCGGTGTTTACCGCGATCTGCCGGATACGATGCCGCAATATCAGTCATCAAAAATTCATAATGAAAGGCAGACACAGATTAGAAATGAAAACCGCGAGGGATCATTACTTGATTTTATTGATGATTTTACCGAACGGTTTCCAAAGTATGTTGATGAATATGAAACATTATTAACAGATAACCGAATCTGGAAGCAAAGACTGGTTGATGTTGGGGTGGTAAGTCCGGAAAGAGCTAAGGCACTTGGTTTTACAGGTCCTATGCTGCGTGGATCAGGTGTCGAGTGGGATCTGCGGAAAAAACAACCGTACGAAGTTTACGACAAAATGGATTTTGATATTCCGGTTGGCGTTAATGGCGATTGCTACGATCGCTATTTGGTGCGTATGGAAGAGTTCCGGCAATCAAATCGCATAATTAAGCAATGTGTGAATTGGTTGCGGCAAAATCCAGGGCCTGTAATGACGGAGAATCATAAGGTTGCGCCCCCTTCGCGATTAAGTATGAAACAGAATATGGAGGAAATGATTCATCATTTCAAGCTGTTTTCTGAAGGTATGCATGTTCCTCCAGGCGAGACGTATGTGGGTGTCGAGCATCCCAAAGGTGAGTTTGGTATCTATCTGATATCTAATGGTGCAAATAAGCCTTATCGTCTGAAGATTCGTGCACCTGGATTTACGCATCTTGCCGCGCTGGATGAAATGTCACGAGGTCATATGATCGCTGACGTGGTTGCAATCATCGGTACGCAAGATATCGTATTTGGTGAAATTGATAGATAATCAAAATGTTAAGTGCTGAATCCTTAAAAAAAATAGATCACGAGATAGCAAAATATCCGGAAGATAAAAAGCAGTCAGCGGTGATGTCCGCCCTTGCCATAGCGCAGGATGAAAAAGGCTGGCTGGCAAATGAAACGATGAATTTTGTTGCTGAATATTTGAATATGCCACCAATTGCAGTTTATGAAGTGGCGACTTTCTATAACATGTATAACCTTGAGCCGGTAGGGCAATATAAAATTACTGTTTGTACAAATTTACCCTGTGCTCTATCCGGAGGAAATGAGGCTGCGAATTATCTGAAACAAAAGCTGGGTATTGGTTTTAATCAAACGACTTCCGATGGAAAATTTACTCTGAAGGAAGGTGAATGCATGGGGGCCTGTGGAGATTCGCCTGTCATGTTGATTAACAATAAGCGCATGTTCAGCTTCATGTCCAGTGAGAAAATAGATGAAATGTTAGAGAATTTGAAAAAATGAAGGAATACCCACTAACATTGTTGAATGGTGTGGATCCGAAGGATCCGAATAATTGGCGATTAAGAAGTTACGAGGCGCGAGAGGGTTACGCGGCCTTACGAAGAATACTGAACAAAAAAATCACACCGGAAGAAATTATCGAAGAGGTTAAAAAGTCTGCGCTGCGTGGACGCGGTGGTGCAGGTTTTCCCACTGGTTTGAAGTGGAGTTTCATGCCAAAGGATTATCAAGGTGATAAATATATTGTTTGTAATTCTGACGAAGGTGAGCCCGGAACATTTAAAGATCGTGATATTCTTCACTACAATCCTCACTTGCTTATCGAAGGCATGATCATCGCTGCTTATGCGATGAGCGCCAAAGCTGGATATAATTATATCCACGGAGAAATATGGGAAACCTACGAGCGCATGGAGGAGGCGGTAGAAGAAGCACGTGCTGCAGGATTTCTTGGGGAAAAAATACTCGGCTCCGAATTTAGTTTTCAGCTCTACAATCATCATGGTTATGGTGCCTATATTTGTGGAGAAGAAACGGCGTTGCTTGAATCCATTGAAGGTAAGAAAGGCCAGCCACGGTTTAAACCACCCTTTCCAGCTAATTACGGTCTTTATGGTAAACCGACAACGATCAATAACACAGAGACTTTTGCTTCTGTTCCTTGGATAATACGTAACGGCGGTGAAGCCTATCTGAATCTCGGCAGGCCAAATAATGGCGGTACTAAAATTTTTTCAGTCTCAGGTCATGTGAATAAGCCGGGAAATTACGAAATACCATTAGGGACGCCGTTTGCAGAACTACTTGAACTGGCTGGCGGCATGCGTGGGGGACGGAAGCTGAAAGGCTGTATTCCCGGTGGATCTTCCATGCCGGTTTTGCCCGGTGAGGTCATGATGCAGACAGATATGGATTATGATTCCATAGCTAAGGCCGGTTCTATGCTTGGTTCAGGCGCAGTTATTATCATGGATGAAACGACTTGCATGGTTAGAGCATTGGAGCGCCTGTCCTATTTTTACTTTGAAGAATCGTGCGGTCAATGCACGCCATGCCGGGAAGGAACAGGTTGGCTCTATCGTATTATTCATCGTATAGAACATGGCAAAGGGCGTCAGGAAGATCTCGATTTGCTGGATGATATTGCAGATAACATCCAGGGTAGAACAATTTGTGCACTGGGGGACGCAGCTGCGATGCCGGTTCGGGCGATGATCCAGCATTTCAGAGATGAGTTTGCTTACCATATCGAACATAAGAAATGCATGGTTTAGAAGGTGTTGTTCTGATTCGTGTGCATTAAGATAAACTGAAAAGTATTCAGTAAGTGCTTTTTTAATAAAAAAATTTTAGCCGATGATCAATATTGAAATCGACGGTAAACAAGTCTCAGTACCGAAGGGCAGCACCATTATGGATGGTGCCAAAGAGGTCGGGGTCTATATTCCTCATTTTTGCTACCACAAAAAGTTATCCATAGCAGCAAACTGCCGTATGTGTCTGGTGCAGGTCGAAAAGGCGCCGAAGCCGCTGCCTGCCTGCGCGACGCCTGTAATGGAAGGTATGAAGGTGTACACTCATTCTAAACAAGCTGTTACTGCACAAAAAGGCGTGATGGAGTTTCTTTTGATAAATCATCCACTTGATTGCCCAATCTGCGATCAGGGGGGTGAATGTCAGCTACAGGATCTTGCTGTTGGCTATGGTTCGAGTGGTTCCCGTTATCAGGAAGTCAAGCGCGTCGTTGTCAATAAAAACCTGGGACCATTGATATCAACCGATATGACGCGCTGTATCCACTGCACGCGCTGTGTGCGATTCGGGCAGGAGATTGCCGGAATTATGGAGCTGGGTATGGCTGGGCGCGGGGAGCACTCCGAAATTCTATCTTTTGTCGGTAAAACAGTCGATTCCGAAATATCGGGCAATGTGATTGATCTTTGTCCTGTAGGTGCGTTGGTAAGTAAGCCATTCCGCTATTCCGCGCGTACCTGGGAATTGTCGCGCAGAAAATCAATCAGTCCGCATTGTGGACTGGGTTCAAATCTGATTGTTCAGGTGAAACATAATCGCGTAATGCGCGTTCTGCCACGTGATAACGAAGAACTGAATGAGTGCTGGCTGTCGGATAAAGATCGTTTTTCTTATGAAGGATTGAATTCGGAAGACCGCCTGACACAACCCATGATCAAACGCGATGGTCAGTGGCAGCCATGTGACTGGCCGGAAGCACTGGAATACGCTGCCGGTAACTTAGCGGAAATTAAAAATAAATTTGGCGCTGGATGTCTTGGTGCATTAGGTTCGTCACATAGTACTAACGAAGAATTGTTTTTGCTGCAGAAGTTAATGCGCGGCCTCGGAAGCGGTAATGTTGATCATCGTCTGCGCCAGTCAGATTTTACCGCTGATCAGTCGCTATGCGGCATCCCGTGGCTGGGAACTCGAGTTGCAGAAATATCTGAACTGAAATCAATATTGATTATAGGCAGCACATTGCGCAAGGATCACCCGCTCATTGCGCAGCGCATCAGACAGGCTGTGAAGAAAGGTACACAACTCAATGTAATCAATCCGTTTGATGATGATTTGCTGGTAAAAATATACAACAAATCTATAGTTGCGCCAGATGAAATGGCCAGAACATTGGCGTCAGTCCTTAAACATGCGTTCCAGCTGAAAGGAGAAAGCGCGCCTGAATCATTCAGTCAATTACTCAATTCGCTTCAAGGCGATACAGACAACGCGGCAGCAATAGCGAAGAGTCTGATCGACAATTCTCCGGCTTCGATTTACCTGGGCAACTTGGCCCAACATCATCCGAGTTATGCGCAGATACACAGGCTGGCACTAGCGCTCGCAGAAATTACTGGTGCTAATATCGGTATTCTGGGTGAAGCAGCGAATAGTGTCGGTGCATATATGGCAGGCGCCATACCGGATTTGTCGAGCTTATCGTCTGCTGTCGGTCTTTATCCTGGAGAAGTGACCGGCTTAAGCGCAGCGCAAATGTTAAGCGATGCAGCAGATCCTAAATGTCGCGCATTTGTTTTGTTGAACATTGAACCTGAATTTGATACCTATGATCCACGTCAAGCGTTAAAAACGCTTCAGTCAGCGGATTTCGTCGTTTCTCTTACGGCCTATAAAGGTAATGTAGCGGACTATGCCGATGTTATGCTGCCCATCACGCCATTTACTGAAACATCCGGTACTTTTGTGAACACTGAAGGTCGTGTGCAAAGCTTCAATGGCGTAGTTGCGCCGTTGGGAGATGCGCGGCCAGGATGGAAAGTGTTGCGTGTTCTGGGCAGTTTGCTGAAACTCAACGCGTTTGATTTTGATACGCCAGAAGCGGTACGCGAAAAAATGTTCCCGCAGGATATGGAAGTTTCCAAGTACTTGAGTAACCGTCTTGCAGATATGAACATTAGAATCGAATCAAAAGAAAGCGATGCTATTCAGCGTATCGGTGAAGTTCCCATTTATCAGGCGGATACGATAGTTCGTCGTGCACAATCATTGCAGCAAACCAAAGACGGAATGTCAATATATGCATGGATGCCGACAAAACTGATGGATCGGCTGGGAATAAAAACGGGCGATCAGGTCAAAGTGACACAGACAGGAGCAACCATACAGCTTGAAGCGGCCTGTGACGAAAAACTTCCGGTTAATTGTGTACGTATAGCATGCGCGCATCCCAAAACATTTTCCTTAGGGGCGATGTTCGGAGAAATATCGGTAGAAAAACTGTGATGCATGGAATTGGAATTAATTGATGGAATCGATACAACAATTATTTGAACAGTTTTTCGGCCTGGAATGGGGCTTCATGCTGTTCACACTTGTGAAATATCTGATCTACATTATCGCTATTGTCGTGCCATTGCTGCTCGGCGTTGCTTATCTGACTTTTGCGGAACGTAAAATCATAGCTTACATGCAGATACGGGTAGGTCCTAATCGGGTTACTTTTTTTGGGATACCCTGGTTGCGAGGCTGGGGGCAACCGATTGCAGATGCAGTTAAAGCGTTAATGAAGGAAATAGTTATCCCGACCGGGGCAAATAAGTTTCTTTTTATCCTGGCGCCGATTCTGACAATCATGCCTGCGCTGGCTGCCTGGGCGGTAGTGCCGTTTTCCGCCGAACTCGTGCTGGCGGATGTCAATGCCGGACTGCTGTATATACTGGCAATGACATCAATGGGTATTTATGGTGTGATCATAGCCGGTTGGGCATCGAATTCTAAATATGCTTTTTTGGGCGCAATGCGATCTGCGGCCCAGGTCGTATCGTATGAGCTTGCAATGGGTTTTGCTCTGGTGTGCGTGCTCATGATGTCTCAGAGTCTGAATCTGGGAGATATCGTGAATGGACAGCAGGGGGGCAGCATGTTGAATTGGTACCTGATTCCACTGTTTCCGATGTTTCTGGTGTATTTTATATCGGGTGTGGCGGAAACAAATCGCGCACCATTTGACGTTGCGGAAGGAGAGTCCGAAATTGTAGCCGGATTCCACGTTGATTATTCAGGTATGGCATTTACTGTTTTTTTTCTGGCGGAATATGCCAATATGATTCTGGTTGCCACGTTAACCGCGCTCATGTTCCTGGGCGGGTGGTTGCCGCCACTGGATATCGCGCCGCTCAACTTGATACCCGGATTTATCTGGTTATTACTTAAAATAGCCTTCCTGTTATTCTTTTTCCTCTGGTTTCGCGCGACATTCCCGAGATACCGCTATGACCAGATTATGCGGCTAGGCTGGAAAGTGTTCATTCCGATTACATTGATCTGGATTGTTGTATTAGGGTTGATTATGCAACTGCCTGAATCTGTAAGGGATAGTTTTCCATATAATCTATGGTTCTAAAAGAGTGCATCCATTATGAATCGAATTAAAAAGTTTTTTAGTACTTTTCTGTTACTGGAGTTGTGGAAGGGTATGATGGTGACCGGTCGTTACATGTTCAAGCCTAAAATTACCGTACATTATCCTGAAGAAAAAACCCCACAGTCACCGCGATTTCGTGGTTTGCACGCGCTTCGGCGTTATCCTAACGGTGAAGAACGCTGCATAGCCTGCAAACTGTGTGAAGCAGTATGTCCTGCGATGGCTATTACTATCGACTCCGAGCAGCGTGAAGATGGCACAAGAAGAACAACGCGCTATGATATTGACCTTGCCAAATGCATATTCTGTGGGTTTTGTGAAGAATCCTGCCCGGTCGACTCAATTGTTGAAACACGCGTACTTGAGTACCACGGTGAAAAGAGAGGTGACTTGATATACACCAAAGAAATGCTGCTCGCTATCGGCGATCGATACGAAGAGCAGATCGCCAAAGACAGAGAAGCAGACGCGCGTTATCGTTGATCCTTGCCGGTAAAATACCAATGAATTTTCAGGATATAATTTTTTACGCTTTTTCAGCTGTACTTATTGTTTCAGCCCTTGGTGTCGTAACTTCCCGCAATCCGGTTTATTCCGCATTGCTACTGGTACTGTCATTCATAACCTGCGCTGGTTTATGGCTGCTGCTGGAAGCGGAGTTTCTGGCTATAACGCTGGTGTTAGTCTATGTCGGCGCAGTTATGGTGCTGTTCTTATTCGTTGTGATGATGCTCGATATTAATCTGGCGCAATTACGTGAAGGATTCTGGAGATGGTTTCCAGTCGGTGGATTGATTGCATTGGTCATCGTCGCTGAAATTGCCCTGATCATGTCAGGCTCGTATTTTGGTCTTGAAGAAATGCCCGCGCCAGAACCAAAGCCTGCTGACTATAGTAATACCAAGGAATTGGGACGTGTTCTTTATACGGAATATGTTTATGCGTTTGAATTGGCAGCAGTTCTGCTTCTCGTCGCAATGGTGGCAGCTATAGCTTTGACATTACGTCATCGTGAAGATAAAAAGTCGCTTGATATTGCAAGACAAGTCAGTGTAAGGAAAGAAGACAGACTGCGTATAGTATCCATGCCCGCAGAGAAAAAAGAATAATCGCACATCACATGAATTAATAAAAAAAGAGGTATAGAGCTTGGTATCGTTATCGCATTATTTAGTGTTAGGCGCGATTCTATTCGCTATTGGTATTGTTGGTATTTTTCTTAATCGTAAAAATCTTATTATCATACTGATGTCGATTGAACTCATGCTTTTGGCGGTCAATATAAACTTTGTTG